>NZ_JALQDT010000075.1:0-153471 GCF_023631085.1 Caballeronia sp. INML1
GCCGCGAGCCTGTGCCAGACGCGCCTTTCCGATGAAATCACCGTCGAGCATTGGCTCTTGAAGCTGATCGAAGCGGACGAAGGGGATATTCCGGCGATCCTGCGTCACTATGAAATCGACGTGGATGCGATCTGGAACGCGCTGCTCGCCGCGATCGATCGTCTGCCGCGCAATCTGCGCGGCATGCCGTCGCTGTCCATCCAGCTCGCGAGCGTGCTGCAGGATGCGTGGAATCTCGCCTCGCGTGAGGATATGGAAGGCACGATCCGCTCGGCGCATCTGCTGCGCGCGATCATCGCCGCGCCGCACGTGATGCGCACGCAAGACGCATGGCCGCTTTTCTCGCTGTCCGGCGCGCAGATCGAACGTCTTGTGCCGCGGCTCGCGCGCGCGTCGTGCGAGAACGCGCCCGCGCAGGAAGACGATGAAGCCGATGAAGCAAGCACGCCGGCATCCGATACGAAAGCGGCCGCTCAACCCACGCCACGCTCGACCGAAGGCGAAGCACTCGAACGCTTCGCCATCGATCTGACCGAGAAAGCGCGTCGCGGCGAAATCGATCCCGTGTTCGGCCGCGATCGCGAAATCCAGCAGATGATCGACGTGCTCGTGCGCCGCCGCAAGAACAACCCGATCCTCGTCGGTGAGCCGGGCGTCGGCAAGACGGCGCTCGTCGAAGGGCTCGCGCTGCGCATCGCGCAAGGCAGCGTGCCGTCGCTGTTGCGAGAGGTGCGCATCCTCACGCTCGATCTTGGTCTCCTGCAAGCCGGCGCGGGCGTAAAGGGCGAGTTCGAGCAGCGCCTGAAAAACGTGATCGACGAAGTAAAGGCTTCGGCGACACCGATCGTGCTCTTCATCGACGAAGCGCACACGCTGATCGGCGCGGGCAATTCGGCCGGCGGTTCCGATGCGGCTAATCTCTTGAAGCCGGCGCTTGCGCGCGGCGAACTGCGCACGATCGCCGCGACGACGTGGACGGAATACAAGGAATACTTCGAGCGCGATGCGGCGCTGGAGCGACGCTTCCAGATGGTGAAGGTCGAGGAGCCGGACGACGATGCCGCCTGCCTGATGCTGCGCGGCCTCGCGACCCGATACGCGAAGCATCACAACGTGCATATCCGCGACGAAGCGCTCGTCGCGGCGGTCAGGCTCTCGCGCCGTTACATCCCCGCGCGCCAGTTGCCGGACAAGGCCGTCGATCTGATCGACACGGCCGCCGCGCGCGTGCGCATGGGTCTCGATACGCCGCCCGCCGAATTGCAGCGCGCCCGCGCGGCCGTGGCGGCGCTTGCGCTCGAACGCGCGACCATCGACGCGGACGAGCGCGCGGGCATCGACGATACGGCCACGCGTCGCGACGCGCTCGAAGCCGCGATCGCACAGGCCAACGAGGATCTCGCGGAGATCGAGGCGCGCTATGAGCGTGAGCTGTCGCTGGTTCGCGCGCTCCTGGAACAACGCGGCGACGGTGCGACAAAGCCCGACGCCCACGCCTTTGCCGCCGCCAAGAGCGCGCTCGCCGAAGCACAGGGCAAGACGCCGCTGATCTTCGCCGATGTCGATGCGCAAGCCATCGCGCGCGTGGTCGCCGAATGGACCGGTGTGCCGGTCGGCAATCTCGTTGAAGACGAACTGCTGAACTTGCTCACGCTCGAGGACCAGTTGCAAAAGCGCGTGGTCGCGCAAGACGACGCGCTCGGCATGCTTGCGCAAAGCCTGCGCACCGCGAAGGCGGGACTCAAGAGCGAGCATGCGCCGCTCGGCGTGTTCCTGCTGACAGGAACATCGGGCGTTGGCAAGACCGAGACGGCACTCGCGCTCGCCGATGTGCTCTTCGGCGGCCAGGCCGCGCTCACGACGATCAACATGTCGGAGTATCAGGAAGCGCACACGGTATCGCAGTTGAAGGGCTCGCCGCCGGGTTACGTCGGCTACGGGCGCGGCGGCGTTCTCACCGAAGCCGTGCGCCAGCGCCCTTATAGCGTCGTGCTGCTCGATGAAGTCGAGAAAGCGCATCGCGATGTGCTCGACATGTTCTATCAGGTCTTCGACCGCGGCTCGATGCGCGATGGCGAAGGCCGCGAGATCGACTTCCGCAACTGCGTGATCCTGATGACGTCGAACCTCGGCAGCGAACAGATTCACGACGCGACGACCGATACGCCCGACATCGCGCATGCCGCGCTGCTCGACGCCATTCATGATCCGCTCGTGAAGCACTTTCAGCCTGCGCTGCTCGCGCGCTTCCAGACGCTCGTCTACCGGCCGCTCGACGTGAGCGCGCTCGGCCGCATCGTGCGGCTGAAGATCGCGAAGATCGCGGCTCGCCTGAAGCGTCAGCATGACGTGACGCTCGTGTGCGACGAGACGCTGATCGCATCGCTCGCCGAGATGTGCCTGTCGCGCGATTCGGGTGCCCGCAATATCGACGCGTTCCTCGATCAGCGCATCCTGCCAACGGTCTCGCGCGAATTGCTCACACGCATGGCGAGCGCCGCCGCGCCTGCCGAGATCCGTCTCGCGCAATCCGAGCAAGGCAATCTGACGATCGAGTTCATCGATCGCGGCGAGTCGGTGCAAGCAGCCGTCTGAAGCGAGCGACAATGCCAGCCGGTCCATCCCTCTATGAAATGCTGCTCGGTCAGATCGACGGCGAGCCGCTCAGCGACTTCGACGACCGCACGCTCGAAGTCCTGAGCGTGCAGCAGAACGTGCGGCGCATCCTGAACACGCGGGCCGGGGCGCTCAAGCATCTGCCCGACTACGGGCTGCCCGATCTGACCAACATCTACAAGGCGCTGCCCGCGTCGTCGCAGGCGCTCAAGGAGCAGATGGAAGCGACGCTCGTGAAGTACGAGCCGCGCATCCGGGCGATCGACGTGGAGATGGTCGACACGCCCGAGCCGGGCTTGCAGGTGAGCTTCGAGATGACCTGTCACCTGAAGCGCACGGGTCTCGTGCGCTTCGGGACGTACTTCGTTCCGCCAGGCGTGTTCAGGCTGGAGCGGCGCGTGCGCGAGGGGAAGATCTGAGCGCGCCTCTTGCGTGTTCAATCGCAGGAGTCCCGCCGGCGACCGATCAACTCACGCAGATCATCCCCGATCCGCGTGATGACCGGCGCCCACTCATGCAAGCGCGCCTGCCGATACAAGCGCATGTCCGGATACCACGCCGTTTGTTCGCCTTGCCGCCCCCAGCGCCATTCCGGCGCGGCAGGAAGTATCGCCCAGGCGCGCTTGCCGAGGGCGCCTGCCAGATGCAATGGCGACGAGTCCACGGAAATCACGAGATCGAGATGATCGACGAGGCCGGCCGTGTCGGCGAAGTCGTCCCATTGGGATGACAGATCGTGCGCGCGGATGCCGGATTGTCTCGCCAGATGCGCGTTCGCCTGATTCTTCTGCAGGATGAACCACTCGACGCCTTCGATTGAGGACAGCGGCCCGAGCGCGCGCGCCGGCACGAAGCGGTCGATGCCGCTGAAGTTATGCGGCCCGCTGAACCAGCACAGTCCCACCTTCAGCTTGTGCTCGTAGGGCTGCATGTACGCATCCCAGCGCGAGCGCGCCTCGGGCCGCGTGCGGATGTATCCGTGCCCGGCGCCGCACATGCCCGCCCTGCCCAGGTAAGCGGGCAACAGATAGTCGAACACCCAGTAATCGACATGAGCCAGTTCGTCCGTTCGCCAGCCGGACGCGACGCTTTGCGCGCCGTCGAGATCCCGAAACAGCCGATGCAATTCGGGCCGACACACGAAATGCACCGACGCGCCCGCATCCGCAAGTTGCCTGGCGTAGCGCGCCAGCATCAGATTGTCGCCTATGCCCGCATGGTACGCGACGAGGATACGCTTACCTTGCAGCGGCTCGCCGCGCCATTTTTTCGCGAGATGCGGCGCGATGTCCGGATAGTGCGCCAGCACATGCTCATCGCTCGCGAGTCCTTCGAGCACGCGCCAGCCTTCCTGCTCGCGTCCGAGCAAAATGAGCGTATCGCCTAAAGCGCCGATGGCCTCCACTCTGGACGGCTCGCTCTCCACGACACGTCTGAACGCATCGAGCGCCTCATCGAAACGGCACTGCATGTAGAGCGCCTTGCCGAGCATCATCCGGATGTCGGCATCGCCGGGTGCGGCTGCGAGCATCGAGCTGGCCTGTTCGATGACCCCGCCGTGATCCGAGAGAAACCGACCGCGAAGACGCAGCGCGCTCTTGCCGTCGGCCCTGATGAGCGCCTGCTTCGCATGAAAGCGCATCAACTCCGGTTGACTCGCGAACAGATAGATCTGGGCAAGCGCCGCGTGCGCATCATGATTGTCCGGGTCGATGAAAAGTGCTTCGGCCAGGCACTCGATCGCGCTGTCGCGATCCGAACAGTTGTTCAGATAGACGATCCCGCGCTGCACGCGAATGAGCGCGTTGTCCGGGTTCCGTGCAATCCATTGCGCGCAGACATCGAGCGCGAGCGACGGCTCACCCATCCCGGCCAGATCATTCGTCGATGCAATGGCGTAATGCACTTCGTGCGGTTCGAGCTCGATCGTCTCGCGCCACAGGGCGAGCGCCCGATCACGGTCGCCGCGCTGCGCCGCCGCCTGGGCAGCGGCGGCAAGCGACACCGCCCGCTCCCTGATGTCATGCTCCGTACTCATCTTCTCGTCGCCAGTCAAAGGACGATGGAGCGTAACAGAGGGACCTTGCCGAATCGACACAATTCGTCGGGCGATCACCCGGCGCGCGCGCTACTCATGCCACTGTCCGGCCCCGCCCGCGAACGCGGGCACGCCCATATCGCCACGATTCTGCGCCTCGCGCGCTTCATCGGCTTCGACCGTCTTGCTCGTATCGATGAAGAGCGCGGCGAACGCCCCAACCGCAAGCAATGCCGCCGAGATCGTGAACGGCACGTTGTAGCTGCCCGTCTCCTGGATCAGGTAGCCGAACACCACCGGCGACGCCATGCCGGCGAGACCGAAGCCCGTGTTCATCATGCCGCCCGCCGTGCCCGCATATTTGCCCGCGATATCGAGCGGCAGGGTCCACAGCACGGGATTCGTGATCTCGAGGAAGAAGAACGATCCGGTCAGGAACCATACCGCCGCGATGGGACTCGGCGCATTGACCATCGGTATGAGGAACGCGAGCGAGCCGCCCATGCCGACGACCAGAATGCTGCAACGCGCGAGCCGCAGCCGCCCCGTCATCTTGTAGATGCGGTCCGATATCACGCCGCCGAGCGTATCGCCGATCACGCCCGCGAGCAGCGGCAGCGCGGTGAAGAGGGCGAGATGCTTCAGATCGAAGCCGCGCGATTCCTTCAGGTACGAAGGCAGCCACGTCAGATACACCCACAGCAGCCAGCCGTAGCAGAAGTCGACGAACGTCACGAGCCACATGCGATGAATCAGCTTGCGCCACGGCGTCGGGTTCTTTCTCGCACGCGCGCATTCGCCCGCGCGATAGCCGATTTCAGCGGTCTCCTCGGGCGTTACGCGGCGGTTCTCATCGGGTGAATTGGTGAAGACGAAGAGATACAGCGCCGTCCATGCGAGGCTCGCGATACCGAGCAGAATGAACGCCTCGCGCCAGCCGCTCGTCGCGACCACCGCGAGCACGAGCGGCGGCGTCACCGCGCCGCCCAGCCGCGCGAAGCTATGCGTGATGCCTTGCGCGAAGCCGCGCTCGTGCACCGGCATCCAGAACGTGAAGGCGCGCGTCGCGGTCGGGAACGCGCCGCCCTCGCCGATGCCGAGCGCGAGACGCAACAGCACCAGCATGCCGATGCTGCCCGCGAAGCCCGTCGCGAGCGTCGCCGCGCCCCAGATGAGCGAGAGCACGGTGAGCACGAGCTTCGGCCCGAAACGATCGGCGAGCCATCCGCCGATGATCTGCATCACCGCGTACGGATAAGCAAACGCGGAGAACACGAGGCCGAGCTGCACGGACGTCAGACCCATCTCCTGCCGGATCAACGGTCCCGCCACGGCGATGTTCACCCGGTCGATGTACGAAATGAAGTACATCAGGCACATGACGCCGAGAATGATATGGCGCGTCTTCACGCGCTGACGATGCTTGTTCACAGTGTCTCCTTCAGTCCATCTGATGTGGAATGTCGTGTGAGTGAATCCGCTTCTGCCTATCCCGCGGGCTGCGGATCCTGAACGAGCTTCAGGCGTTGCACCTTGCCTGACGGGCCGCGCGGCAATGCATCGGTGAAGCGGAATTCACGCGGCGTTTTATAGCGGCCGAGCTCGCGCAGGCAGTGCGCGCGCAGTTCCGCCACGTCGAGCGACGTGGCGCCGCCGCTCGGCACGATGTACGCGACGATGTCCTGCCCATACGCCGCATCGGGCACTCCGACCGCGGCCGCCTCGAGCACGCCCGGATGACGCAGGAGCGCTTCGTCTATCTCGCGCGGCGCGATATTCTCGCCGCCCTTGATGATGAGTTCCTTCGCGCGCCCGTTGATGTAGAAGAAGCCCGCTTCGTCGCGATAGCCGAGGTCGCCGGTGCGCAGCCACCCGTCTGCGGTGAACGCATTGCGTGTCTCTTCTGGGCGCTTGTAGTAGCCGCTCATCAGCTGCTCGCCGCGCAGCACGAGTTCGCCGGTTTCATGCGGCAGGCATTCACGGCCGTCGGTATCGACGATCTTCGCTTCGCCGCCCGATGGCAAACCGATGCTGCCGAGTCTTCGCATCGTTGGGTCATACGGGTTGCTGAACACCGGCGCGGCGGTCTCCGTCATCCCCATCGTTTCGATGACACCGATGCCGAAGCGCGCCTCGAATGCGCGATGATGATCGGCCGGCAGCGCCGCCGATGCGCTGCGGCAGAACTTCAGCGCCGACAGATCGCAGTCATGCTCGCCCTCGGCATTCAACAGATAGGCGACGATGGTCGGCACCACATTGATCCACGTGCAGCCGGAATGCGAAGCCTCGCGCCAGAACGTGCGCGCGGAAAAGCGCGGCGTCATCACCGCCGAGCCGCCGTGCCAGAGCGGTGTCAGCAGCGCGACCACGAGACCGTTGATGTGATAGAGCGGCAGCGACACGAGCACGCGATCGTCGTCGCAGAGGTGATGCTCCGCGCTGATATGGCGCATGTTCGCAAGCAGGCTGCGATGACTCAGCAGCACGCCCTTGGGCGCGCCCGTCGTGCCCGACGTGTACATGAGCAGCGCGGTATCGCCGGAATTCATGGCGCCCGCGTCGCTCGCGACGATCCGCGTGCCGGGCGTTTCATCGCGCACGAGCGGCGTCGCGCGCGATGAAAGCGCCGGGATATCCGGCATTGCGCCCGACGCCGGCGTGGTGCGCACCACCGCGATCTCGCGATCCATGCCTTCGCGCCGCAACGCATCGATCGCTTCGACGATCGTGTCGTGCGTATCGTCCGCGACGAAGATCATGCGCGTATCCGAATGCTCGACGATATAGCTCAACTGCGAAGGCTGGCACAGCAGGTTCAACGGATTGGCGACGAGACCGCTGTACATCGTCGCGAGCAGCAGGCGCGCGGTCTGGATGCCGTTGCCCATGAATACCGACACCACGTCGCCCCGTTGCAGGCCGGCCGCCTTGAAGCGTGCTTCGAGCGCGATGCAATCGTCGCGCAATGCGCCGAACGTCAGCACGTCGTCGCGAGCGGTGGAGAGCAGAAACGGCTTGTCGGGTGCGCTTTGCGCGCGCGCGTCGATCAACGCACGCAACGTCGATGCATCGCGCGGCAACCGGGCAGGCGCAACGATTCGATCCGGCACGGCGCTCATCGCCCGACCCTCCGGAAGTAGTCGCCGAGAAGCGCGTCGACTTCGGGCACGCGTTCCGCTATCGGGTACGCGACGCGCGTGACGTTCAGGTACTGCCGATAGCCGAGATTCGACGAGAAATTGTTTCCGCCCCATGTGCCGCAGCCCATCGAGAGCGAGAACGGCAGGCCGTTGTCGAAGTTGCCGCCGGTCGCGAGGCAATGCGCCTGATCGACGATCACGCGCGCCACCGGCAAATGCATGCCGAGCGTAACGGCGAGCGCGTCGTCCGCGCCATGCACGCCGACCGAATGGCCCGCGCCCATGTAGCCGTAGATGCCGCGCACGATATCGATGGCCGCGCCGATGTCGCGCGCGCGATAGACCGCGAGCACGGGCGAGAGCTTTTCGCCGGAGAACGGATGCTGAGAACCGTAGCCGGTCTCTTCGACCATCAGGAACTTCGGCGCGCGCGCGGCGATATCGTCGAGGCCCGCTTCGCGCGCGATCACCGTCGCCGAGCGTGCGGTGCAGCGCGCGGAGAGCTTGCCGTCGTGCCACATTGCCGCCTGCAATTGCGCCTTCTGCGCTGCGTCGAGCAGTACGCCGCCTTGCTTCGTCAACCCATCGAGCATGCACGCGTAAATGGCGTCTTCGATCACGACGCTGTTCTCCGACGAACAACTCGTCGCGTTGTCGAACGTCTTGGAGACGGCGATCTTGCGCGCCGCGTCATCGGGATTCGCGTTCGCCGTGACGATCGATGCAACGTTGCCGGCGCCTACGCCGAATGCCGGCGTCCCGCTCGTATAGGCCATGCGCACGTTGGCCTGCGAGCCGGTCGCGACGACGAGATCGGCGAGCCGCATCAACGCAGCGGTCGCCGCCTTGCCGATCGGATGCGGCAACATCTGCACGAGATCGGGATCGAGACCGGCCTTCGCGAACTCGGCGTGAATGAAGCCGATCAGCAACGCGCACGACGAATAGCCCTTCGGCGAAGGCGCGACGATGACCGCGTTGCCGCACTTGAGCGCGTTGATGATCTTGTTCGCGGGCGTCGCGGCCGGATTCGTCGATGGCGTGATCGCCGCGACCACGCCCACCGCACGCGCAATCTCGACGATGCCGCGTTCCTCGTCGCGCGCAACGACGCCTGTCGTCGCGACGCCGTGAAGATCGCGCAGCAGCCCGAGCGTCTTGCGATGGTTCTTGCGGAACTTGTCGTCGGCGTTGCCGAGGCCCGTGTCGCGTACGGCCAGTTCCGCCAGCAGCCGGTTGCGCTGCGGCTCCATGATCGCCCACGCGGCAGCCGCGGCGGCGATGTCGAGGGTCTCCTGTCCCGCTTGCTCGAAGCGCTGTTGCGCGGCGCGCGCTCGCGTCACGAGCGCAGCGACCTCGCGTTCCACATCGGGTTCCTGTGTGTTCGGCGCGTTCTCGCCGGGACGCGCGAGCGTCGCGCCGCTTGCCATGTGATTCATGCGATAAACCTCGGCTGTTGGAAGATTGGCGATGCTTCCCAATCTAGTCAGCCGTGTTCATCGCGCGGTCCCGTTTTCTGGACTAACGCATGCAGCGATATCGCGAGCATCGGAAATTCAGCTTTTCGGGACTTTCACGAGTCCCGAAAACCGGTATTTTCGACGCACAATAAAAGGAAAACGCAAACCAGTAAGACGGAGACAAGGCAACGTGACGTCGAACCAATCGAATGCCGCCGCTGTGCGCGCGTTCCGCGTGCTCGAAACGCTCGCCGAAGCGAATCGCCCGCTTTCGATGACCGAGCTCGTCGATGCATTGGGCCTGCCCAAGCAGACCGTGCATCGCATTCTCGTGCAGCTGATGGACGCATGGCTCGTGACACGCGGCGCGAGCGACAAGCTCTACGAATGCTCGGCGCGCGTGCGCACGCTCGCCATCAACGTGTTGATGCACGCGGGCCCCGCAGCGGCGCGTCATGCGCTGCTTGAACAGCTCGTCGCGCGCGTCGGTGAGACCTGCAATCTGACGATGCTCGCGGGTAACGACGTCGTCTATGTCGATCGCGTGGAAACAGGCTGGCCGTTGCGCATGCATTTGCAGCCGGGCTCGCATGTGCCGCTGCATTGCTCGGCAAGCGGCAAGCTGCTGCTGAGTTTCCTGCCGAAGGAGCGGCGCGAGCGCATGATCGAGCGCCTGCCGCTACGCTCGTATTCGGAGCGCACGATCACCGATCGCGACGCGCTGCGCCGCGAACTCGCGTTGACGCGCCGCCGCATGCTCGCCATCAATAACCAGGAGCATTTGCAGGGCCTCGTTGCGATTGCGGTGCCGGTAATGCTCGATCGCAATCGCGCGTGCGCGGCGATCGCCATTCAGGCGCCGGTCGGACGCGTCGCGCTCGATCAACTGCTCGCGTTCGAACCCGATCTGCGTCGCACCGCCGAAGAAACCGCCAGGACGTTCAGAGAGTAAATCAGCCGGTTTGCAATGCAGCAAACCGGCGCTCATCTCAGTGCTTATCGTTCGACCGTTTGCAGATGCCGGGTCGAATGCGCGTCGTCTTCGATCTCGGCTTCCTTGCGGCCGCGCTTGAACACGACATACGCGACGATCAGAATGCCGAGGCTCGCGACGCCCAGCCACAGCGGCTTGCGCTGGTCGGGAATGAAAGCCATCGCGACGAGGATCGCGGTCATCCCGAAGATCGCGAGCCATGTGAGATAGGGAAATCCCCACATGCGCACGCGCAGGTCGTTCGCTTCGAAGCTCGTCATGCGGGCGCGCAGACGCAATTGCGAGAACGCGATCAGCAGGTACACGAAGATCGCCACCGTGCCGTACGAATTGACGAGAAACGCGAACACCGTATCCGGCGAGACATACGACATCACCACGGACACGTAACCGAACACCGTGCCGAGCAGAATGGCCCGCACCGGCACACCGCGCTTGTTGACCTTCGCGAGGCCGAGCGGGGCATCGCCGTGACGCGTCAACGCGAACAGCATGCGCGATGCAGCGTAGAGACCCGAATTGAGCGCGGACAACACGGCGGTGAGCACGATCGCGTTCATCACGTTGGCTGCGGCGGGCATGCCCATCACTTCGAGCGCGCTCACGTAAGGCGTTGCCATCTGATGCGAATTCCAGGGCACCAGCGCGACGACGAGCGCCACCGATCCGACGTAGAACACGAGCACGCGCGTGATGACCGAGTTGGTCGCCTTCGCGACGGCCTTCGCGGGCTCCTTCGCTTCAGCCGCTGCAATCGTGACGATCTCGGCGCCGAAGTAGAAGCCTGTCGCCGCGACCGCGCCCGTCATCACCGGCCCGATGCCCTTGGGCATGAATCCGCCGTGGCCGAGAAAGGTCGTGGCGACATCGGTCGTGTGCATCGACGCCGGCCAGAAACCGCATACGTAGAGGCCGCCGAGGAACAGGAACACGATGATCGCGCCGACCTTGATCGACGAGAACCAGAACTCGAACTCGCCATAGCTGCCGACTGAAATGAGGTTGGTCAGCGTGAGCACGACGAGCAGCACGAGACTGATGATCCATGCAGGCACGTCGGGTACCCAGAACTGCACCAGCTTCGCGCCCGCGACCGCTTCCAGCGCGATCACGATGACCCAGAAGTACCAGTACATCCAGCCCGTCAGGAAGCCGGCGAGCCGGCCGGGCCCGCGCTGCGTCTTGAAGGCGAGGCGCGCATATTCATAGAACGAGCCGACAGCGGGCATCGCGCAGGCCATTTCGCCCAGCATGCGCATGACGAGGACCACGAGGCCGCCTGTGATGAGAAACGAGAGAATCGCGGCGGGCCCGGCCTGCTGAATCACCACACCGCTGCCGACGAAAAGTCCGGCGCCTATGACGCCGCCCAGCGCGATCATCGTCATGTGGCGCTGTTTGAGGCCACACTTGAGATCGCCTTGCTCCGTGTTCGCTTGCATGTCGTCTCCTGCTTTGCTTGTGTCGATTCGAGGCTCGCTCGCCGGTTCGTTGCCGGCGAGTCGAGTCATTTCACTGGATCGTCTCTACATCGCTTCAAAGCGCCGGTCGGTCCTTGCGATACGCGTTCTTCACGGCGATCTTGCCGTCGCTGAACGTGAAGACGTCCACCATGCGGGCCTCGATACGCGAGCCGTCCGCTTTCGTGCCGCGAAACGTCGATTCCGATACGCCGCGCTCGCCGCTCACGAAATGCTCGCCCTCTTTCCACGATGCATCGGGGAAGGTTTCCCACGCAAGCGCGAAGCCCTTGCGGACCTCGTCGCGGCCCTTGAACGTGCGGCCCAGCGCATCGGGTCCGGCCACGCCGTGAAAGACGCATTCTTCGGCCATGCAGTTCATCAATGCATCGAGGTCGTGGCGATTCCACGCATCGTTGAAAGTTTCCAGCAGCCGGACATAATCCTGATTCGTTTGAGTGCTCATGTGTCGATGTTTTCAGTGCGTTGCGAAAGAGTCAGCAAGGTTCAGCGCTTCTCGTCCTGCGCCAGATACTTGTGATAGAGGAACCGTTGGCCGACGCGGCGGAAGGGCGCGAAGCCTTTCCATCGCACCATGCCCATCACGTTCGGATATTCGAGCGCGGAGTCGTAGATCGGCAGATCGTCGCGGCTGCGTTGCCACTTGCCCGCGACGCGCTCGGCCATGCGCCGCCCCGCGTGCGCGGAAAACGACACGCCGTTGCCGCCGTATCCGACCGCGTAGAAGACGCTTTCATGCGGATCGGGCTGCGCGACGCGCGGCATCATGTCGTGACTCACATCGACCCAGCCCCACCACGAATAGTCGATGCGAATGCCCTTCAGCGATGGGAACTTGCGATGCAAGCCTTCGATGAGCACATCCATGTGCCGCGGGTTCGCCGCATCCGCGCCCGTGATCGCGCTGCGGCTGCCGATCTGCACGCGATTGTCCGGCAGCAGCCGATAGTAAAAGCGCAGCGTGCGCGTATCGGTGATGACCTGATGCGTGCGGAAGTTGGTCGATTCGAGTTCTTCCTGCGTGAGCGGCCGCGTGACGAGCGAGTTCGAGAGAATCGGCATGATCTTCGCGGACAGCGCGCGATGCATGTCGTTGCGCGTATAGCCGCCGGTCGCAAAGGCAACCGCCTTCGCGCGAATCACGCCGCGCGGCGTGCGCACGTGATGCACGCCGCGAACCGTCTCGACGCCGAGCACGGGCGTGCTCGTATGCACCTTCACGCCGAGCGAGCGCGCCATGCGCATATAACCGAATGCGAGCTTGAGCGGATGCACGCCGATGCCATCGGGTTCGAGCAGCGCGCCGCAGTTTTCGCGATCGTCGACATACGATTGCGCGACTTCCTTCGCGCTCAGCATGCGCGCGTCGTAGCCGAAGACATCGCGCATCACCTTGCATTCGTTCGCGAGAAAGTCCATCTTGCGCGCCCGATGGGCGATGTACAGATGCCCGCCCGGCTGCGGATCGCATGCGAATTCGCCGATCAGTGTCTTGAAGGTGTCGAAGCCTTCGCGGATTTCCGCGTCGAGCCTGAGCGCCGTCTGCTTGCCCCATCGCTCGATCCATTGAGAGCGATAGAGACGGCCGCTCGCGTTCTGCCCTTGCCCGCCGTTGCGGCTCGTGCAGCCCCACGCGGTGCGGTTCGCATCGACGACGGTCGCGCGGATGCCGTGCTCCCGCGCGAGAAAGAGCGCAGTCGAGAGGCCTGTGAATCCCGCGCCGACGATCAGCACATCGACGTCGGCGTCGCCGGACAAAGGTCCGTCGTCATCGGGCGGCTCGCCGGCGGTCGCGACCCAGTAGGTCGGCGCATAGTCCATCGCCTGACGGCCGATGGGCGAGACGAGCGGGTCGTAAAGCGGATCGTATGGGGCGCACGCGCCACGAAGGGCCGGCGCAACGTAATCGAGAGTAGCCACCGATAACTCCTTGGAAAGTACCCTCATACTGCACCTAACTTCGCGCACCGTTTAGAGCCACGCCGGAATCATCGTTAGTGCCAGGCCGCTCTTCATGGGAGGCGCCACGGCGCGCCGCTGGCCCTGGCGATGAGCCCTTTCTGGCACTACGGCCGACCCTTTTGTCGGGTCATACGGGGCCGAAATCCTCTTTTGCTCGCGCAATGCCGCATGCGCGTCGTTCAGCGACCGGCTCTTGCGCGCCAAAGGTTTCGTGCGGCTTGTCGATGGCACCTGTGCGCAGATTCATGTCGTCGCCAAGCGCTGGCATGTCACGCGATGCCGGCACGTCGAAGCGTCGCGAATCGTTTTTATCGGCCTCTTCGAATCAGACGACACAGACCGCGCGCTAAGTGCTGTGTCTGCGCCGCGCGCCGAGCCATGCAGCGAGCTTCGCGAATAAGGTCATATCCGGCGCGCTGGACAGATCCACCGCAAAGTGATGCCGGTAATACGGACTCAGATCGAGCCCCACGCCGAGCCCGAGCACCTCGACCATGCGCGCCGCCTCGTGCTTCGCGACGACTTCGCGCAAATGCTGATCGAGATAGTTCGGATCGTTGGCCTGTGCGGTTGCGCTGTCCATCGGGCTGCCATCGGAGATCACGACGACGATGCGCCGCGCTTGCGCACGCGCAGCGAGTCGCGAACACGCCCAGTCCACCGCTTCGCCATCGACGCCTTCGCGAAACAGATCGGCCTTGAACAGCGCCGCAATGTCGCCGCGCGCTGCACGCCAGCTCGCATCGCCTTCCTTGAAGATCATGTTGCACGCTTCATTGAGCCGGCCCGGATACTTCGGCCGGCCCTTCGCGAGCCAGTCGAGCTTCGCGCGGCCGCCGTTCCATGCGCCGGTCGTGAAGCCGAGCACTTCGGTCGCGACGCCCGCCATGCCGAGTGCGCGCACGAGCACATCGATCATCACCGCGACAGGCTCGATGCTCGCCTTCATCGAACCCGAGCAATCGATGAGAAAACTCACCGCGCAATCCGCATGCGGACGTTCCCGCTCGCGCCTGAAGACGCGTCGCTCATCCGGCGACGCCACCACTTGCGCGAGGCGACGTCCGTCGATGCGCCCTTCTTCCTCGCCGAACGACCAGCCGTCGCGATGCGGCACGGTAATGGCCGCTTGCAGCATGCGCGCGAGACGCGGCACGTTGATATGCCGCGCCGCGATCAGATCGTCGAGACGCTCGCGATATTCACGCAACAGCGCGGGGCGTATCAGCGCAGCCGGGCGAATCGTCTTGTCGTGGCGCGTGGTGAACACGCGATAGTTCTCACCCGACGCCTCACGCGCGGTGCTCTCGCCGCTCGCGGCGAGCGCGAGCCGTTCGACGTTGCCTTCTTCATCGTCGATATCGAACCACGCGCCGAGCATCGTGCGCGCGGCCTCTTCCTTCTCGTCATCGGATGAAGCGTTATTTTCGACGAACGCGTGCCGCACGTCGCGCACCATTTCGCCGATCTTTAGCGCGACGTCGAGCGCATGAACCGCATACGCACGTTGATCCGCGCAATGCCGCCGCATGCCCGCAAGCGCATGCCCGAGCGATGGCGCGAGCGCCGCGCGCGTGGCCTCGATGAGTCCTTCGGTCGCTTCGAGCACGGCGCGCCCGGACAGGCGCGATTCGGCCATTTGAGCGACGGTGTACATCAAGAGGCCGATATCGCTGTCGAGCACGCCCGCCTCGTAGCACGCGAGCGACCACGCGTCGAAACGATGCCGCACGTTGCGCCTCACGCCTTCCATGCCGACAGGCACGCGCGTTTCACAACGCAACTGCTCCAGCATGTCGAACACCATGCGCTCGACGGGTTCATCGGGCGTCATGTGCCGATGCAGCGCGGCGTCCGAATATGCGATGCGCAACGCGGACGCGTCGGCGGCGCCGCGTGTCGAATCGACGTCTTCTTCGTCCCTGCGCTCGCCGCGCAAATGCGGCGCATAGAAGGGCACCGGCCGCAAGTGGCGATACAGCCTGCCGCCGCGATAGTGCAACGCTTCATCGCCCGTCAAGGCCCGCACGGTCGCCGCGCATAACGCATCGCGTCGCGCGAGTTCACGCGGCCCGTTCACGTTGCCGACTCGTCGTGCCACTGAGATGGCGTGTCCAGTTCCTCGCCGAACGCGCGCTGAAAATATTCCGCAACGATCGGCCGTTCCGCTTCGTCGCATTTGTTCAGGAAAGTGAGACGCAGCGCGAGCTTCGCGTCGTGGAAAACTTCGCAGTTTTCGGCCCAGTTGATGACGGTACGCGGCGACATCAGCGTCGACAGATCGCCCGCAGCGAAGCCGCGCCGCGTGAGCCCGGCCATGCTCACCATCGAATCGACGAGCGCCCGGCCCGCGTCGTCATCGAGACGCGGCACGCGCGCGAGCACGATGCGCGCCTCTTCTTCACGCGACAGATAGTTCAGGGTCGCGACCACGTTCCAGCGGTCGATCTGCGCATGATTCAGCATTTGCGTGCCGTGATACATGCCGTTCAGATTGCCGAGGCCGATCGTATTCGTCGTCGCGAACAGGCGAAAGAAACGATGCGGCTGAATCACCCGGTTCTGGTCGAGCAGCGTGAAGCTGCCGTCGCGCTCCAGAATGCGCTGGATCACGAACATCACATCGGGGCGGCCGGCGTCGTATTCGTCGAACACGAGCGCGACCGGCCGTTGCAGCGCCCATGGCACGATACCTTCCTGAAACTCGGTGACCTGCACATCGTCCCGTACGACGATTGCGTCCTTTCCGACGAGATCCAGCCGGCTCACGTGGCCATCCAGATTCACGCGCATGCACGGCCAGTTAAGCCGCGCCGCCACCTGCTCGATATGAGTCGATTTTCCGGTGCCGTGCAAACCCTGCACCATCACGCGGCGGTTACATGCGAAGCCCGCGAGAATGGCCAGCGTGACCTCGGGATTGAAGCGATACGCCTCGTCGATTTCCGGAACATGCGGGTCGCGCGTGCTGAACGCCGGCACGTGCAGGTCCGTATCGATGCCGAAAAGCGTGCGCACGGACACGCTCCGGTCCGGCTCGTCCAACCATGTGTCGCGCATCATGAGGCTTCGTCTCCCGTGGCAGAGGCTCCAGCATAGCAACTATGTTTTTCCGGAACAATTCATTTCGTTTATTTTTATCCAAACGGCCAGAGCGGCGTGGATCCGCACCTCATTTAAAATAATGTCGAACGAATTCACTGGAAATCATGCCGATGGACAAGCCCGATACACCCACGCTGCGAGCCTTCGCGTTGCTAGAATACCTGGTGCAGGCAGGCAGCCCGGTGTCGCTGACGGACATGGCCGACGACATGGGCATGCCGAAGCCCTCGCTGCACCGCATGCTCGCGTCGCTCGAAGCGGGCGGACTGGTGATCCGCGAACCCGGCGACAAGAACGCGTATGTCGTCGGCCCGCGCCTCGCGCAACTGGGCCTCAATGTGATGACGCACGCGGGCGCGCGGCGGTTACGGCACGCGATCCTCACGCGGCTCGTATCCGATCTCGGCGAAACGTGCAATCTCACGATGCTGCATGAAAACGAGGTCTTGTATCTCGACCGCGTGGAAGCGCCGTGGCCGCTGCGGCTCGATCTGAAGCCCGGTTCGCACGTGCCCGTCTGGTGCAGCGCGAGCGGCAAGTTGCTGCTCGCGTTGCAGCCGCGCGAGGAACGCAATGCGCTCGTGCGCGCGATGAAACTCGAGCGCTACACCGCTAACACCATCACCGACACGGAAATGCTCGAAGCGGAACTCGACCGCATCGCGAAGAAGGGAATTGCGATCGACAACGAGGAGTTCGTTCAGGGCATCGTGTGCGCGGCGGCGCCGATCGCCGATGCCAACGGCTCATGCATCGCGGCGATCGCCGTTCACGCGCCGGTATCGCGCACGCCGCTCTCGCGCGCGCTGGAAATGGTCCCGCGCCTCAAGGAAGCCGCAGCGGAGCTAGGCAAGACGTTTTGAGGCGCATTCGCGAACAATAAAAACGCAACCGCCCATTCCGAAAATTGTGGCGCATCCGGGGAAAGGGCGCGTAAAGTAGCCGTAATTCGAAACCAAACGTTCCGTTTCCGGCTCATGCGCGACGTCACACATCTCGATCCCGCCGGGCATGCCGGCGATGAAGCGCGGACGCTCCGTCCGCTCGCGGTACTCGAACAACTGGCCGCGGCCGGCCATGCCTACACGCTGTCGCAACTCGCGGCGCGCGTGCGCATTCCCAAAGCAACACTGCTGCGGCTGATCGACTCGCTCGAGGCGCAAGGCTATGTGACGCACATGCCCGATTCGCGCGGCACCGACCGCGGGATCGCACTCGGACCGCGCGCCGCCCAGCTCGCACTGGCCACGCTTGCCAATAACTCGTTCACGCGCGGCTGCCGCTCGATCCTGCGCGCGCTCGTCGACGTCATCGGCGAAAGCTGCAATCTCACTGCGCTCGATGGCGATACGGTCCTTTATATAGAACGCGTCGAGACGGCCGAGCCGCTGCGCCTTCATATGCAGGCCGGCATGCGAGTGCCGCTGCATTGCACCGCAAGCGGCAAGTTGTTCCTTTCGCAGATGCCGCTCGCCGAGCGTCGTCAAATCCTCGGCCGGCTCACGCTCACGAAGAGGACGCATCGCACGCTCACCGATCGCACCTTGCTCGAAACAGAACTCGACCGGCTCGCCGCGCGTGGCATCGGCATCGATAACGAGGAGTTCGTGCTGGGGATGGTCGCCGTCGCGGTTCCCATCACCGAAACCGCGACCGGGCGGGTGCTGGCGTGTCTCGCCGCGCATGCACCGACCGCCCGCGCCAATCTCAACGACTTGCTCCAGGCGGTGCCGCAATTGCGCGAAACCGCCGTGAAGCTCGCCACGCTCATGGATGCCTCCGATGGCCTGTCGCTCATGGCGCGCCATCATCCAGTGGCGCGCTAATTCCCTCTTCCCGCCGAGACGCCCGTCACGCGAGCCCCGGCGGCGGTCGCACCGTCAGCCCACTCTAAAATTCCGAATTTTTTAGAGACAAAACATTCCATTTATTTGAGAAAAGGATTGACGGCGAAATCAGCCCGTCCTACGATGTCTCCAAGATACATATTCCGGAACAATACGTTCCGTTTATCTCAACGGAGACACTCATGAGCGAGCACGACCAAGCCCGTCCTTCCCAGACCACTCTCGCCGCCAGCGCGGCGCCCACCGGTCCGCAGGCGATGACCCCATCCGAAGCCTTCGTCGAGACGCTCGCCGCCAATGGCGTGACCGAGATGTTCGGCATCATGGGTTCGGCCTTCATGGACGCGATGGACATTTTTGCGCCCGCCGGCATCCGCCTGATTCCGGTCGTGCATGAACAAGGTGCGGGCCACATGGCGGACGGCTATTCGCGCGTGTCGGGCCGTCACGGTGTCGTGATCGGCCAGAACGGCCCGGGCATCAGCAATTGCGTGACGGCGATCGCGGCGGCGTACTGGGCCCACAGCCCGGTCGTGATCGTCACGCCGGAAGCGGGCACGATGGGCATCGGCCTCGGCGGTTTCCAGGAGGCAAAGCAGTTGCCGATGTTCCAGGAATTCACGAAATACCAGGGCCACGTCACCCACCCGGCGCGCATGGCCGAATTCACCGCGCGCTGCTTCGACCGCGCGATGTCGGAAATGGGCCCGACGCAACTCAACATTCCGCGCGACTACTTCTACGGCCAGGTCAAGGTCGAGATCCCGAAGCCTCAGCGTCTCGATCGCGGCCCCGGCGGCGACCAGAGCCTGAATGAAGCCGCCGATCTGCTCGCCGAAGCGAAATTCCCCGTGATCATCTCGGGCGGCGGCGTGGTCATGTCCGATGCCATCGAGGAATGCAAGGCGCTCGCCGAGCGTCTCGGCGCGCCTGTGGTCAACAGCTATCTGCATAACGACTCGTTTCCGGCGAATCATCCGCTGTGGTGCGGCCCGCTCGGTTATCAGGGCTCGAAGGCCGCGATGAAGCTCCTGAGCCAGGCCGACGTCGTGATCGCGCTCGGCTCGCGTCTCGGGCCTTTCGGCACGCTGCCGCAGCACGGCCTCGACTACTGGCCGAAGGACGCGAAGGTCATCCAGATCGACGCCGACCACAAGATGCTCGGCCTCGTGAAGAAGATTTCCGTCGGCATTTGCGGCGATGCGAAGGCGACGGCCATCGCGCTCACGCAACGTCTCGCGGATCGCAAGCTCGACTGCGACGCCACCAAGGACGCCCGCGCGAAGACCATCGCTTCCGAAAAGGCCGCATGGGAAAAAGAACTCGACGAATGGACGCACGAGCGCGATCCGTACAGCCTCGACATGATCGAGGAGCAGAAGAACGAGAAGCCGTTCAGCGGCGGCCAGTATCTGCATCCGCGGCAGGTGTTGCGCGAACTCGAGAAGGCGATGCCCGAAGACGTGATGGTGTCCACCGACATCGGCAACATCAACTCGGTCGCCAACAGCTATCTGCGCTTCAACAAGCCGCGCAGCTTCTTTGCGGCGATGAGCTGGGGCAATTGCGGCTATGCGTTCCCGACGATCATCGGCGCGAAGGTCGCGGCGCCGCATCGTCCGGCCGTCTCGTATGCGGGCGATGGCGCCTGGGGCATGAGCCTGATGGAAACCATGACCTGCGTGCGGCACAACATTCCCGTGACGGCGGTCGTGTTCCATAACCGTCAGTGGGGCGCCGAGAAGAAGAATCAGGTGGACTTCTACAATCGCCGCTTCGTTGCGGGCGAGCTCGACAACCAGAGCTTCGCCGAGATCGCGAAGGCGATGGGCGCGCAAGGCATCGTCGTCGACAAGCTGGAGGACGTCGGCCCGGCGCTGAAGAAGGCCATCGATCTGCAGATGAATCACGGCAAGACGACGATCATCGAGATCATGTGCACGCGTGAACTCGGCGATCCGTTCCGCCGCGACGCGCTCTCGAAGCCGGTGCGTATGCTCGACAAATACAAGGACTACGTCTGAGTCCAGCGCCGCGCCGCTCCGCGCCCGGAGCGGCGTCTTCCAACCCATGACAGTGAGCCCGCCATGAAAGCCATGCATCGCATCATCGATCAGGCTCGCGACCTGCCGATGCGCATCGTCCTCTCCGAAGCCGAAGACACGCGCGTGCTTCAGGCGGCGCAACGCGCGCACAAGGAAGGCATTGCGCGCATCGCGCTCGTGGGCGCGCGAGCGCGTGCGTATCAGGTCGCGGACAGCGCGGGGATCGATCTCGAAGGCATCGACGTGATCGATCCGTCTCACTCATCACATACCGAACGCTTTGCGGAAGAGCTTTTCGCGCTGCGCGAGAAAAAAGGCATGACGCCCGATCAGGCGCGCGACGCCGTGCTCGATCCGCTGTGCTTCGCGAACCTGATGGTGCGAACGGGCGAGGCGGACGGATCAGTCGCCGGCGCGGTCAACACGACCGCGGATGTCGTGCGCAACGCAATACAGATCATCGGCGTGCGACCGTCGTTCAAGCTTGTTTCAAGTTTCTTTCTCATGATGCTGTGCGAGCCTTTTCATACGATGAAAGGCGGCCTCATCTTTTCGGATTGCGCGCTCGTCGTCGAGCCCGATGCGGAGCAACTCGCCGAAATCGCAATGGCCGCCGCCGACAGCGCGCGCAGCCTGCTCATGGAAGATGCGCGCGTCGCGATGCTGTCCTTCTCGACGAGCGGCAGCGCGCACCATGCAGCCGTCGATAAAGTGATCGATGCGACGCGGCGTGTAAAAGAAGCCCGCCCCGGCCTCGCCATCGACGGCGACGTGCAGCTCGATGCCGCGATCGTTGCGGAGATCGCAATGCGCAAGGTGCATCACTCACAGATCGAGGGGCACGCCAATACGCTGATCTTCCCGAGTCTTGAAGCGGGCAACATCGGCTACAAGCTCGCGGAGCGCATCGGCGGCGCCAAGGCTATCGGGCCGCTGCTGCAAGGGCTCGCAAAGCCGACCAACGATCTGTCGCGCGGCTGCAGCACCGACGATATCTATCACGTGATCGCCGTGACCTGCGTGCAGGCGCAGGCAGCGCGGCATCAGACGACGTGAGTGCGCAACATGGATACGCGAGCCGATACCGATGCGTTCATTCAGCCCGAATCGACGGACAGCGCGCCGCCCGACGACCACGCGCGCTCCGAGACGCCTACGCTGCGCGCCTTCAGCGTGCTCGAGCATCTCGTCGCGGCGAAGGGCGCGTGCTCGCTCTCGGAACTCGCGAACATCATCGGGCAGCCGAAGGCCTCGCTGCATCGCATGTTGCAGTCGCTCGAAGCGGGCGGCTTCGTCGCGCGTGAGCCGGGCCAGAAGAATGGGTATGTAATCGGCCCGCGCCTCGAACGGCTCGGCGTCGACGTGATGATGCACAGTGGCGCAAGGCGTCAGCGCCACGCGATTCTGGAGCGTCTCGTCGCCGATCTCGGCGAGACCTGCAACCTGAGCACGCTGCACGACACGCAGGTCCTCTATCTCGACCGCTGCGAATCGCCGTGGGCGCTGCGGCTCGAACTCAAGCCCGGATCGCACGTGCCGGCGCATTGCAGCGCGAGCGGCAAGCTGCTGCTGTCGACGATGCCGCGCGCCGAACGCGCCGCCCTCATCCGCGCGATGCGGCTCGAACGCTTCACGCCCAATACGCTCGACGATCCGAACCTGCTCGAAGCGGAACTGGATCGCATCGCGCACAAGGGCATAGCGGTCGACAACGAGGAGTTCGTGCTCGGGATCGCGTGTGTCGCGGTGCCGGTATTCGATTCGCGCGGCAAATGCATCGCGGCCATCGCCGTGCATGGGCCGGTGTCGCGCATGGCGTTGTCGCGCGCGCTGACCTTCGTGCCGCGTTTGCAGGAAGCCGCCGCCGAACTCACGGCGACCTTCTGACGCGTCGCAACATGGATCATTCGGATGACGAAATAATCTTAGGGACAACCCGAATCCCGCCTTGTTTCTGAATCGGATTTCGTATTTTCCGTTTCACTTTCGCGAGCTTCCGCGCTTTTCTCTTGGCTTCCTTGCCCGCTTCTTCCACATTGAACGAAACGCAAACGAAACGATTCGTTCCAAAAGAAGACTTCAGGAGACAGGTGTCATGCAGCAGGAAGTCGATTACGTCATCGTCGGTGCGGGTTCAGCGGGATGCGTGCTGGCCAACCGTCTGAGCGCCGATCCGTCCAACGTCGTGCTGCTGCTCGAAGCGGGCGGCCCCGACACGAGCCCGTGGATTCATATCCCCGTCGGCTACTTCAAGACGATGCACGATCCAGAGCTCGACTGGTGCTATCGCACGGAAGCGGACGATGCCGTCGCCGGACGCAGCATCGACTGGCCGCGCGGCAAGGTCCTCGGCGGCTGCAGCTCGCTCAACGGGCTGCTTTATGTGCGCGGGCAGCGCGAAGACTACGACCGCTGGGCCGAACTGGGCAACACGGGATGGAGCTTCAGGGACGTGCTGCCCTACTTCAGGAAGTCGGAAGATCAGGAGCATGGCGCGAGCGAGTATCACGGCGCAGGCGGTCCGTTGAAGGTATCGGACCTGCGTTTGCGCCGCCCGATTGCGGATCACTTCATCGCGGCGGCACAGGAGATCGGCATCCCGTTCAACGCGGACTACAACGGCGCGACACAGGAAGGCGTCGGCTATTTTCAGCAGACGGCCTATAAGGGTCTTCGCTGGAGCACGGCGAAAGGCTTTCTCAAGCCGGTGCGCGATCGCCGCAATCTCATCGTGCAGACGCATGCGCAGACCCGCAAGGTGCTGTTCAACGGCAAGGAAGCGACGGGCATCGAGTACATGCATGAAGGCGTCATGAAGACGGTTCGTGCGCGCGTCGAAGTGATTCTCGCGGCCGGTGCGATCGGCTCGCCGCAGATCCTGCAGAACTCGGGTGTCGGTCCCGTGAGCGTGCTCGACAATGCGGGCGTGCAGGTGAGGCACGCGTTGCCCGGCGTCGGCCGGAATCTGCAGGATCATTTGCAGGTGCGTCTCGTGTTCAAGACGCGTGAGCGCACGCTCAACGACGAGGTCAACAATCCGCTGAAAAAGGCGCTCATCGGCCTGCAATACGCGCTATCGCGCACCGGGCCGCTCACGCTTGCGGCGAGCCAGGTCGCTATCTTCACGCGCTCCTCGCCTGAGCTCGCGCGTCCCGACATCCAGTTTCACATGCAACCGCTTTCCGCCGACAAGCCCGGTCAGGGCGCGCATCCGTTCTCGGCGTTCACGTCGTCGGTGTGTCAGTTGCGGCCGTACAGCCGCGGCAGTGTCGAAATCCGCTCGAACGATCCGCTGCGCTACCCGGCGATTCACGCCAACTATCTCTCCGACGAACGCGATCATCCCGTCGTGATCGGCGGTATCAAGGTGGCGCGCCGCATCGCCGCCGCGCCGTCGCTCGCAAAGCATATCGTGTCGGAGTTCATTCCCGGTCCGCAGTATCGGTCCGATGCCGAACTGCTCGAAGTCGCGCGCAAGTTCAGTCAGTCGATCTATCACCCGGCAGGCACTTGCAAGATGGGCAGCGACGCGCTCGCGGTCGTCGACGAACGCCTCAAGCTGCGCGGCATCGGACGCCTGCGCGTGGTCGATGCGTCGATCATGCCGGAACTCGTATCGGGCAACACGAACGCGCCCGTCATCATGATCGCGGAGAAAGCCGCCGACATGATTCTCGAGGACCGGCGCTATCAACAGGTCACGCACGTGGAAGACGCACCTGAAGTCGTTGTGAAGAAGCCCACGGCCCACGCAGGCCAGAGAGACTGAGCACAAGTCTCGCACACACATCACGGAGACAACCATGAACGCAACGCCCCGAACCGATGGCAAGCAGATGCGCAAAGTCGTCGTCGCCAGTCTGATTGGCGCGACGATCGAGTGGTACGACTTTTTTCTATACGGCGTGGTCGCCGGCATCGTCTTCAACAAGCTGTATTTCCCGAGCGGCGACCCGCTCATCTCGACGATGCTCGCCTACGGCACCTTCGCCGTCGGCTTTCTGAGCCGGCCATTGGGCGGCGTGATCTTCGGCCATTTCGGCGATCGCGTCGGCAGAAAGAGCATGCTCGTGATGACCCTGACGATCATGGGCGTCGCGACAGTGTTGATCGGCATGGTGCCGACGTATGCGCAGATCGGCATCTGGGCGCCCTCGCTGTTGCTGCTGCTGCGCGTGCTGCAAGGCATCGGTCTGGGCGGCGAATGGGGCGGCGCAGTGCTGATGGCGTTCGAATACGCGCCCGCGAACAAGCGCGGCTTTTACGCGAGCATTCCGCAGATCGGTCTTGCGCTCGGACTGTGTCTTTCGTCGGGTGTCGTCGCGGGCCTCTCGCTCACGCTGACCGATGCGCAGTTCCTCGCTTGGGGCTGGCGCGTGGCGTTCTTCCTGTCGTTCGCGCTCGTGCTCATCGGCATGTACATCCGCCTTAACGTGATGGAAACGCCGGAATTCGCACGCATCCAGAAGACGGGCAGCGAAGCGCGCATGCCGATCGTCGACGTGATCTCGAAGTATCCCGGCAACACGATCGCCGGCATGGGCGCGCGCTTCATCGACGGCGTGTTCTTCAACGTGTTCGGCGTGTTCTCGATTTCATATCTCACGGGGACGCTGCATCTGCAACGCACCGATGCGCTGCTCGGCGTGATGGTCGCCGCGTTCGTGATGATCTTCACGATTCCGTTCTTCGGGCGGCTGTCGGATCGCATCGGACGCGCGCGCATCTACTTCTGGGGATCGCTCGCGACGGGACTGTCCGCGTTCTTCGGCTTCTGGCTGATGAAGAACAGCGGCGGCAATACGATGCTCGCGTGGCTCGCTGTCGTGATTCCGCTGGGCGTGGTGTATGCGTCTATTTATGGCCCGGAAGCCGCGCTCTTTTCCGAGCTCTTCGATGCGAAGGTGCGCTATTCGGGCATATCGTTCGTGTATCAGTTCTCGGGCATCTTCGCGAGCGGCATCAGCCCGATCGTCGCGACATGGCTCTTGCAGCGCAACGGCGGCGATCCCTGGATGATCGCGGGATATTGCCTCGCCGCGGGGGTCATCAGCGCGCTGTCGGCGGCGTGGGTCGGGCGGCGGCAGCGGCGGCAGACGGCGTTTTCCATGGGTTGATCGTCGTCGCGTGGACATCGACAGCCGCTGTGCCGAAGGTCGGCGCGGCGGCTTTTTGTTGCACTGGCACGCGGTGCAAGGCGCACGTAATATCTATCAATCACCCGAACATTTCGCAGGAGACATGCATGCCGACCCGCCCAACCGCCACGCTCTGGGCGCAGCTCTTCCAGCGCTCGCGGGTCTCGGGGATGAGCTTGCAGAACCAGATCCGCCAGATGATCGTCAACGCGATCCTGAGCGGTCATATCGCGCCCGATTCCGCCTTGCCTTCGAGCCGCGAGCTCGCCGATCAGCTCAACGTATCGCGCAATACTGTGGTGCTCGCATATCAGCAACTGGTCGAAGAAGGCTATCTCGTGTCGCGCGAACGCAGCGGCCATTTCGTGAATCCCGCAACAGAGGAACTGCAACGCGGCTTCACCGCGACGGGCGTCGCCGACACGACGAGCATCGAGACGCAGCAAGGTCATCCCGACTGGAGCGCGCGCATCAGACATGCGCCTTCGCATCAGCGCAATATCGTCAAGCCGTCGAACTGGCAGAGTTACGAATATCCCTTCATTTACGGGCAATTCGATACCGAGCTGTTCCCGACGAGCGACTGGCGCGAGAGCTGCATGCACGGACTTTCGGTGATGGAAATCCGCAACTGGGCGCCCGATCTGATCGAACGCGACGACGAGACGCTCGTCGAACAGATACGAACGCGCGTGCTGCCGCGTCGCGGTGTGTTCGCGATGCCCGACGAGATCGTCGTCACGAACGGCTGCCAGCAGGCGCTCTATCTGATGGGCGATCTCCTGTGCGGCACGCAGGTGAAGGTCGGCATGGAGAACCCCGGCTATCCCGATGCGCGCAATATCTTTCAGCATCACAACGCAGAGATCGTTCCGCTAGAGGTCGATGAAAGCGGCGCGGTCATCGACGATGAAAGCGTGATCGCCCAATGCGATTACGTGTACGTCACGCCGAGTCATCAATGCCCGACGACCGTGACGATGCCGATCGAGCGGCGGCGCAGATTGCTCGATCTGTCGGTGAAGCATGACTTCATCGTCATCGAGGACGACTACGAGAGCGAGAACACGTTTTCCGGCACGCCCCATCCGGCGTTGAAGAGCCTCGATACGGCGGAGCGTGTCGTGTATATCGGCTCGCTTTCGAAGACGCTCGCGCCGGGCTTGCGGCTCGGGTATATCGTCGCGCCGCGCACATTGATACGCGAATTGCGCGCGCTGCGTCGATTGATGATCCGGCATCCGGCCGCGTACATTCAGCGCGCCTTTGCGACCTTTCTCGCACTCGGTCATCACGACACGCTCTTGCGCAAGCTCGGGCGCGTCTACAAGGAGCGCGCCGAAGTGCTGATGGACGCGCTCGCCACGCATCTGCCGGAGTTGCGTGCGTCGAAGGTGACGGGCGGCGCATCGTGCTGGGTCGAAGGTCCGCCGTGGCTCGACGCGACACGCCTCGCAAGAGATGCGCAAGCGCTCGGCGTGCTGATCGAACCGGGCAGCGTGTTCTTCGCCGATCCCGCCGATGGTCAGCGATGCTTCCGCATGGGCTTTTCAGCGATCCGCGCCGAGCTGATCGAACCGGGTGTGCGCGTGCTGGCTCAGGTCGTGCAGCAGCGGCGTCCTTGAGCGTGCACGCCTATTTCCACGGCGCCATTGCATGGAACACGCCGTCGCGCCGCACGAGCGCATGAAACAGCGCAGCCGCGAGATGCACGACGATCAACGCGAAGAAACACAACGCGA
Organism: Caballeronia sp. INML1; assembly: GCF_023631085.1. Taxonomy (NCBI): domain Bacteria; kingdom Pseudomonadati; phylum Pseudomonadota; class Betaproteobacteria; order Burkholderiales; family Burkholderiaceae; genus Caballeronia; species Caballeronia sp. INML1. Next base: position 27,572 of record NZ_JALQDT010000075.1, read on the forward strand.
GAAAGCGATGCGCGTTCCAGAGCAGCGTATGCAACGAATTGCTATGAGGCAGGAGCGACGGTAAGTGAAGGCCGCCTATCACGACGGGATAATCCGCCGCGGACAGCATCCCATAGCCGAGCAGCGGCAACGCGATCATCAACGCATAGAACGCATAGTGCGATAGATGCGCTGCGAGCTTCATCGGCTCGGGCATGTTCGCGGGCAGCGGCGGCGCACCGCGCGCGAGCCTTACCGCGAGACGAATCAACGCGAGCACGAGAATCGCGATGCCGAGCGGCTTGTGGATGGACACGAGCGTCAGATAGTCCGGCCTCACCGTCGACACCATGCCGACGCCGATGAACAGCATCGCGAGAATGCATATCGCCATGATCCAGTGCAGGGCGCGTTGCAGCGGCGAGAACCGCTCGTTGATCGCGTTCATGGCTTGGCTCCTTGCGCGGGCGTGTGCGGGTAGTACTTGTCCTCGGCGGTGCGTCGATTGAACGAGACGGAGTAGGCGGCCGACCGCGCGGCGGGGAATGGATCGTCGGACACGCGCATGCCGGATGGCAGCACGGTCGGGTCGAAGTTGAGATCGCGGCACGGACCGTCGGGCTCGGGTTCGATCGCCTTGACGACGAGCGTGCCCACTTCCACCGTGTGCCGGTCTTCCGGCCAGGCCTTGCTCGGGTCGGCGGTCGGATCGCCGGGATTCGCGACGGTGACGACCATCGCCCAGCGTTGCGGTGCGCTCTGCACGCGCTGCTTGATTTCGGCATCGAGGAAATTCGCGCCCTTCTGCTTCAGCTCGTCCGGCGTGAGGTTCTCGGGCTTCGCCGCGGGAATGAAGGACCAGCGCACCGCCTGATTCTGCCCGTCCGCGTTCGTGAAGATGAAGCTGTTCAGGCTGTTGTAGCGCTCGTCCGCATACGAGGCCGTCCACGGCGCGCTGCCCGCCCATGCGCCGAACGCGCCGATTTCCGGATGCGCGGCGGCGAACTTCTGCATCGACTCGGGATCGTTCTTGTTCGCGAGCGCGCGTTGCAGGTCGTAGAAGGCCTGCGGGGTCGCGACGGGGAAGATCGGGGCATCGATCATCGCGGAGCGCCACTCGCTTGCATCGGGCATCACGATGCGCAGGCTCAGGCCGCGCACGCGGGCCATCGCGTCGGATGCCTGCGGGTCTGGCGTCGCGAGATTGAACCGGCCCGTGACGGGATACGTGCCCGGCATGAACATTTTGGCTTTGGAGAGCGCGGCGCCCGAACCGTTGGATTCGAAGTCACCGGTGAAGCAGATCCCCTTCGCATGATTGCGCCGGAACCCGGGCACCGCGCCGCCAGGCGGCGCCAGGCTGCCGACGATCTTCGCCGGCGTGAGGCGATGCGGCGTGAGCCAACCGCCCGTGTAGGCGAAGGCCGCGACCAGCACGACGGCGATGGCCGCGATGAGCAGCAGCGCGGGAAGGGGCGAACGCGGGGCAGCGGGTCTATCAGTCATCGTAGTCTCTCGATCAACGATTCTGTTGCACGGTAATCTAGCAGCGTGAGGGGAATCGTGCCAGCAACGCGCAAAAATCGCAGATACCCCGTTTATCCGACGTTGTTCGCATGACGCAGAACATCTACCGCGATGCCGAGTTCTTCTCGGGCTACGGGCGCTCGAATCGTTCAAATCATGGGCTCGATACGGGATGCGGATACGGCTGGCTCTGCCGATGGGCCGGCGACCGCGGCGCATGTGTCGGGTGAGGACGGGTCGGAGAAGATGCTTGGGCTCAGGCGTCGAATGCGCACTGGCGGCATGCGCAATGCCCACGCGCCGCGAAAGCGCGTCTACGCAAGCGACTGCATGAGGAAGCGGGGCAAGCGCATTGAAAATGCGATGATGCGGCACACACTACGGCCGATAAAGAACGCTCTCGCAGAGAATCCGCAAGCAACCCTGCGTCGCGCCGCCATCGAACATTGCGCCGAGACTACCCGGCCTTGAGAACCCGCAACGCGACCGCCCCCGCCGCCTCGCTTTCCGCATTCTGTTTCGCCTCGCGCATCGACAGATAGCGCAGACAACACACGCGCAGGAACGACGCGAAGTTGGTCGGTACCTCGCCGCGCAACGCGATCAGTTCGTCGTAGAGTTTGACGGCGAACTGGCTCGTCGTCAGATTCTCGCGCCCGGCGATTTCCTGCAGCACGTCCCAGAAGAGATTTTCGAGCCGGACCGTGGTGATCACGCCATGAATGCGCAGCGAACGCGTGCGCGATTCATAGAGGATCGGATCGGCGTTGATGTACACCCCACACATGACGAAAGCCTCCGTAAAACAGGCCGCCGCGCTCGCGCACGACGGCCAACTGAAAAAGCTACTCCGCTACGTGTCGAGCGGCAATCGCGTCAAACCCTGCGCTGCTTCATCTGCCCGGCGATGTAATCCGCCTGGCGAATCGCCAGCGTGACGATCGTGAGCGTCGGGTTTTCCGCCGCGCCCGTCGTGAACTGGCTGCCATCGGAGATGAACAGGTTCGCCACTTCGTGCGTCTGGCCGTGCGGATTGCAGACACCGTCGTCGGCTTTCGCGCTCATGCGCGCGGTGCCGAGATTGTGCGTCGACGGATACGGCGGCACGAGATACGTCGCCTTCGCGCCCGCCGCTTCGTACACCGCGCTGCCCTGCTTGTACGCGTGCTCGCGCATCGCTTCGTCGTTCGGATGATCGTCGAAGTGGACGTTCGGCACCGGCAGACCGTACTGATCCTTCACGTCGCTGTTGAGCGTGATGCGGTTCGATTCGCGCGGCATGTCCTCGCCGACGATCCACATGCCCGCCGTGTACTGGTACTGGTCCAGCGCCGCCGTGAAGTTCGGGCCCCACGCGCCCGGATCGAGAAACGCCGCGTAGAACGGCAGCCCGAGCGAAACCGTCTCCATGTGATAGCCGCCCGCGAAGCCGCGCTTCGGATCGAACACCGCTTCGTCCTCGATGATCCCCGCCATCGTCGTGCCCTTGTACATCTCGACCTTGTCCTCGAACACGCCGTAGACCGAGCCGGTGGTGTGCCGCATGTAGTTGCGGCCCACCTGCCCGGAGCCGTTCGCGAGGCCATCGGGGAATTTGCTCGACTGCGAATTGAGCAGCAGGCGCGGCGTCTCGATCGCATTGCCCGCCACCGCGACGACGCGCGCCCGCTGCCGCTGCAGCTTGCCGTTCGCATCGTAGTAGACGACGCCCGTCACCTTGCCGCGCGCATCGTGCTCGATCTTCACGACGTGCGCCTGCGTGCGCAACTCCATGTGACCCGTGGCCTGAGCGCGCGGCAGTTCGGTATAGAGCGTCGACCACTTCGCGCCCATGCGGCAGCCCTGAAAGCAGAAGCCGCGCTGGAAACAATGCGTGCGATTGTCGCGCACCGTGCTGTTGATCGCCATATGGCCGGTGTTGCACTCCTTGTAGCCGACCTTCGTCGCACCCGCCGACATCACCTTGAAGTTGTTGTTTCCCGGCAGACCCGGCAGGCCGTTCGTGCGTGTCACGCCCATTTTCTTTTCGGCGCGGTCGTAGTAAGGGTCGAGCTCCTCACGCGTGATCGGCCAGTCGAGCAGCGTGGCGCCCTGCACGTCGCCGTAAGTGGTCTTGGCCTTGAATTCATGCGGCTGGATACGCAGACTCGCGCCCGCCCAGTGCGTGGTCGTGCCGCCGACCGTCTTGCAGACCCACGCCGGCAGATTCGGAAAGTCCTGCGCAAGGCGCCACGATCCGGACGTCGTGCGCATGTCGAGCCACGAGAGCATCTTGAAGGCGTCCCACTCGGACGTTGAGAAATCGCCTTGCGTATGCGACTTGCCCGCTTCGAGCACCACCACGTCGATGCCCTTCTGCGCGAGTTCGTTGGCGAGCGTGCCGCCGCCCGCACCCGATCCGATGACGACGACCACATTGCCGTCGCTGTGCTTGAACTGCACCTTGTTACCCTGATCCATGTCGGTCTCCGCTCGTTGCTTGATGGGCGCGCTCTTCAACTGTCCGTCGGGATGGGCCCGCTCGCGCCGGCAGGTGGATCGGGCAGCCACGACAGGCTGTTGAAGCCCTGATGCAGATAGCCGCCATCGCCTTTCGACGCGCCGTAGCCGAAGTGCTCGTACGCCATCGGATTGCTGTACAGGGAAACCACGGCGGTGCTGCGCACCGTGTTGAAGAACGGCGTGCCCGCGAGCGCGGCGACGTCCTGCGCCTTGTCGTTCGCGCCGCGCTTCGTCCAGTCGGAGCGGGCTTTCGCATCCAGTTGAGCGACGCCGTCGGCGAGTTGTTGACGCACTGCGGGATCGGCTTTCGCCTTGGCATCGAGATCCTTGACGACGAGCGCATAGACGGCGTCATCGAGCGTTGCGTGCGGATAGATCTGCCGCGTCACCTGCAAGAGCACCTCGCCTTGATGCGTGTCGAGCCCCTGCATTTCGAGCGCCCAGACGCGGCTCGGCGCAAGACTCGCGAAAATCGACGTCGCGGCGATCGTGCCGACCAGCACGCCGGTGCCGCGCAGGAATTCGCGCCGTGTCAGCGCGATCGTCGGGGGGGCGGCGGCGATTCCATCATGTTCGTGATGATGTCCACCGTCGTGCGCGCGCCGCTGCGCGACGATCGGGATGATCGTGTCTCGCATGTCTCTCTCCTTGTGGGGTGCTGCAACAACTTATGTATGTGCTCCCGCGGTGCCGCCGTGACTACTCGTAATGTCCGTGACGTTCGAGCACTTCGATCTTGTAGCCGTCCGGATCCTGAATGAAGAAATAACGCGCGATCAGCGAGCCGTCGTCGTTCCTGAACTCGCGCACGTCGTTGGGCGCGAGGCCCAGGGCGATGAGACGCTCGCGCTCGGCCTTCACGTCCGGCACGCTCACCGCGACATGGCCGTAGCCGTCGCCATGCGTATAAGGCTCGGCGCGCCCCTTGTTCCAGGTGAGTTCGAGTTCGGCGTGCGTTTCATCGTTGCGCAGATAGGCGAGCGTGAAGTCCGGAAAATCCAGCCGATGCGCGACGTCGAGATTGAAAGCCTTCTGATAGAAATCGAGCGAGCGTTCCAGATCCCGCACGCGAATCATCGTGTGAATGAGTTTCGACATGGGCGCCTCCTCCTTGTGAGACAAGTTTAGGAAGCGGCGCGCGCAGAGGGTAATGGCGGGTTAAATCGGGCATTAGGCGTTTCCCCGAGGCGGACGGGCGCGCCTCGTTCAGGAAACGAGCCGCTACGACAGCATCCAGGTTCGCGCGAAGGCGTCGAAACGCGTGACCTCTTCGGATCGCCACTGCGCGCTTCGCCCAAGCTCTTCCGCGATGATGCGGGCGACGTCCGGCGCGGCGTCGCGGGCAGCGGCGGCATCGAGAAACAGCGCGCGATTGCGGCGCGCCAGCACATCCTCGACACATCGGGCGAGTTCCGCCCGAACCGCGAAACGCGTCTGCGCCTCGGTCAGCCCGCTCGCCTTCACCAGCACGTTCTGCGCGCCGGGCAGACGGTCGATCACGGCGGCATCGGAGCCGTACTGGCCGCGCTGCTCCGCTGTCGCGCCATGCAGCGGCAGCGACGCCGTCCGGCAGGGCGCAGCCGGCAACAGGCCCTTCGCGGCCGCGAGATCGATGACCTGCTGCGCCATCAGCCGATACGTCGTCCACTTGCCGCCCGTCACGGTGATCATGCCCGTCGCGTTCATCTCGATCGTATGTTCGCGCGAGAGCGCCGCCGTCGACGCCTGGGCGCCGGCCTTCACGAGCGGACGAAGCCCCGCCCAGACGCTTAGAACGTCGTCGCGCGTGGGCTTGACGGACAGGTAATCCGACGCCGTCGCGAGAATGAAGTCGATGTCCTCGTCGCTTGCGCGGGGGTCGAGCGGCAAGTCCTGACGCGGCGTATCGGTCGTGCCGACGATCGTGTGGCCGTGCCACGGCACCAGAAAAAGCACGCGGCCGTCTTTCGTCTTCGGCACGAGGATCGCGTCGTTGCTGTGCAGGAAGCGGCCCGGCAACGTCAGATGAACGCCCTGGCTCGGCGCCACGATCGGGCGCGCGCCCGGTTCGGCCATCGCGCGGATCGAATCGACCCAGACGCCCGTCGCGTTGACGAGGCAGCGCGCGCCGACGGTGAGGCTATCTCCCGTTTCGACGTCCGTCACCGATAGCCGATGATGCCCCGCCGCGCGATCGAAGCCGACGCCGCGCACGGCGGCATTGTTCAGCGCGAGCCCGCCGAGATCGAACAGCGTGCGCATCAGCGCGATGGCGAGCCGCGCGTCGTCGAACTGGCCGTCATGGTATAGCGTGCCGCCGCGCAGCGCGTGACCGTCGAGGCTGTCGGCGAGCATCGGCGATCTCGCGCGCGTTTGCGCGAGGCTGAGGCTGCGGCTCGCGCCGAGGTTGGACGCGCCCGCGAGCCAGTCGTACATTTTCAGTCCCGCGCCGTAGATCAGCTTGTCTCCGAAGCGATACGCCGGAACGACGAAGCCGAGGGCATGCACGAGATGCGGCGCGTTGCGCGCGAGCAGGCCGCGCTCGCGCAACGCCTCGCGAACGAGCGGAATGTTGCCTTGCGCGAGATAACGCACGCCGCCGTGAACGAGCTTCGTGGCCTTGCTCGACGTGCCTTTGGCAAAATCGCGCGCTTCGAGCAGCAAGGTCCGATAACCGCGCGACGCCGCGTCGACGGCCGTGCCGAGGCCGCTCGCGCCGCCGCCGATCACGACGACATCGAAGAGCGGTGTGTTGTCCAGTTCGCGCAAGAGGGATGCGCGGTCGGAAGGCGTGGTGATTGTCACTTGTCGTTGTGTTTGCAAACCTGGAGGTTCGTCGAATCGCGATTGACCATGTGATGACCGTTCCCTGTTCCCTTCGGAAACGCCGCACAATCGCCCGCGCGCTGCAAGGTCGATCCTGGGCATGGCAAATCTATGTATTGGCGATCAGCAGTTCTTCGGCATTGTTCGGCGGACGCAGGCCATCGGTCCGGTTCGAGAAGTATCGCCGGGTCAGATCCGCGGCGGATACGTGCCGCGCGTCCCTGAAGCCCGCATCGCGCGCCATCGCATGAATGTCCGCCGGCATGAAGAAGCTGATGAACGGCGTGCCGCTCGCACGCGCGCCCTTCTCAGCCATTTCCAGGCCCGGACGCACGTCGGGGTCCGCGAGTTCGAGCGGCAGCAGGAAGGTCATCGCGAAGGTCGAGCCCGATGCAAAGCCCGCGACTTCGCGCAATGTGGCCGCGTTCGCTTCCTTCGTGAGATACATGCTGACGCCCGTCGACACGACGATAGCGGGCCTGCTTTGGTCGAAACCATTCTTCACGAGCTTCTCGCGCCACGATTCTCCCTCTTCGAAATCCACCGGCACGAAATGCAGCCGCTCGGACACGCCATAACCGAGTTCGATCAGACGCCGGCGCTTCCACGCCTGCGGCCCCGGCGGATCGACTTCGAAAATGTGCAGCCGCGCCGCGATCTCCGGCCTGCGCTGCGCGAAGCTGTCGAGACCCGCACCGAGGATGACATACTGCGTCACGCCGCGATCGACCTCTTGCACGACGAGATCTTCGATGAAGCGCGCACGCGCAACGATCGACGCACGGAAAGGCCGCGTGAACTGCGGGTTCATGTCGCCGCGTTCGCGCCAGTTCGCAGCGGGCGCGAGCAATGCAAGGCCGATCTTGTCTTCCAGCACATGCGGCGGAGCATCGGCTTCGGCGTGCAACGCGCGCCACATCGCGACGCGTGCGGCGGTGCTGTCGGGCGCCGCGTTGGTGTTGTCGTTCATGCTTCAGCGTTCGATGAAGATGGAAGCAGAGAATGTCTCACACTTCGCCGCCGTCGTCTCCACACTACAATCGGTACTTCCGCTGCACACGAGAAACGAGCACAAGGACGTGAACATGGCGCAAGCGCCGCGCATCGACCGCAACGAAGACAGCCGCACGCAAACCGAGCGCCGCTGGCTCACGATCGGCGGACCCATTCTCTTTCTGCTGCTCTGGTCCGCCGGATTTCCGATCGCGAAGACCGGCCTGCACTATGCGTCGCCGCTGACGTTTTTATCGATACGCTTTGCGTTGAGCGTCGGCGTGCTGCTCGCCGTGTGCGCGGTGCGGCGTCCGCAATGGCCGCGCAATGCCCGCGCGTGGCTGCATCTCGGCGTCGTCGGCTTTCTCGTGCAGGTCATGTACTTCGGGCTCAGTTATCTGTCGATGACGGCGGGCATCGCGACCTCGGTGCTCGCGTTGATCGTGTCCTTGCAGCCGATTCTCGTCGGCGTGCTCGCGCCGAAGTTCGTCGGCGAGCGGATCGGCGTTCGGCGCTGGATCGGCTTGCTGCTCGGGCTCGCGGGCGCGGCGGGCGTGATCGCCGCGCGCGGGCCGCTGCATGCCGGTTCGCTCGGACCGGTGCTGCTCGCGATCGGCGCGCTCATCGGCATCACGGGCGCGATGCTCTACGAGAAGCGGCTCGGCACGGCGCAGGATCCGATCACGTCGAACCTCATTCAATACAGCGTCGGCTTCGTCTTTTGCGCGCCGATGGCGCTCGCCTTCGAGCACACGCAAGTGCAATGGACACCCACGTTAATCGCCACGCTCGCCTATCTCGTGATCGGCAATTCGCTGATCGCGATCACGCTGCTGCTCGCGATGACACGCGCGGGCAAGGTCTCGCAAGTCGCGTCGCTGTTCTTCTTCATTCCGCCCGCGGCCGCGGTGCTGTCCTACTTCTTCCTCGGCGAAGTGTTGCCGGGGGCCGCATGGTGGGCGATGGGCGTCGCGGTGCTCGGCGTTGCGATCGCAACGTGGAGCCCGCGCAGGTGACGCCTTCAGTGCGAATGCTTCGGCACCTCCGCGCCGCGGCAGCCGACGAGGAAATCGAAGTCGCAACCTTCATCGGCTTGCAGCACATGCTCCACATATAGCTTGCGATAGCCCGTGCGATCCTCGGGAATCTCGCTCTTCGCCGCTTGCCATGCTTCGAGGCGCGAGCGGATTTCGTCGTCGTCGATATCGATGCGCAGTACGCCCTTCTCGCAATCGAGCTCGATCCAGTCGCCGTCGCGCACGATCGCAAGCGGCCCGCCCGCGCGCGCCTCGGGCGCGACGTGGAGCACCACCGTGCCGTACGCCGTGCCGCTCATGCGCGCATCCGATACGCGCACCATGTCCGTCACGCCTTGCGCGAGCAGCTTCGGCGGCAAGCCCATGTTGCCGACCTCGGCCATGCCCGGATAGCCCTTCGGCCCGCAGTTCTTCATCACGAGCACGGAGTCCGCCGTGACGTCGAGATCGGGATCGGCAATGCGCTGCTTGTAGTCGTCGAAGTTCTCGAAGACGACCGCGCGGCCGCGATGCGTGAGAAGCGCGGGCGTCGCCGCCGATGGCTTCAGCACCGCGCCGTTCGGCGCGAGATTGCCGCGCAGTATGCACAATCCGCCATCGGCGACGAGCGGCTTCGCAATCGGACGGATCACTTCGTCGTTATAGATCGGCGCTTCTTGCACGTTCTCCCACAGCGTGTGGCCGTTGGCCGTGAGCGCATCCGGATGCGGGATCAGGTTCGCTTCGCCGAGACGCCTCAACACCGCGGGCAAACCGCCCGCATAGTAAAACTCTTCCATCAGGAAGCGCCCCGAGGGCTGCAAGTCGACGAGCGTCGGCGTGCCGCGTCCGATGCGGGTCCAGTCGTCGAGTTCGAGCTTCACGCCGATGCGTCCCGCGATCGCCTTCAGATGGATCGCCGCATTGGTCGAGCCGCCGATCGCCGCGTTCGCGCGGATCGCATTCTCGAACGCCTCGCGCGTGAGCAGCTTCGAGAGGCGCAAGTCTTCCAGCGCCATCTCGACAATACGCATGCCCGACAGATGCGCGAGCACATAGCGCCGCGAATCGACGGCCGGAATCGCCGCATTGTGCGGCAGCGTGACGCCGAGCGCTTCGGCCATGCAGGCCATCGTCGATGCGGTGCCCATCGTGTTGCAGGTGCCCGTCGAGCGCGACATGCCCGCTTCCGCCGACATGAACTCGTGTATCGAGATCTTTCCCGCCTTCACCTGCTCGCTCAGTTGCCAGACGACGGTTCCCGAGCCGATGTCGCGGCCGTGGTGCTTGCCGTTCAACATCGGGCCGCCGGAGACGACGATCGCGGGCACGTCGCAGCTCGCCGCGCCCATCAGCAGGGCGGGCGTCGTCTTGTCGCAACCGACGAGCAGCACGACCGCATCGACGGGATTGCCGCGTATGGCTTCCTCGACGTCCATGCTCGCGAGATTGCGCGTGAACATCGCGGTGGGCCGCAGGTTCGATTCGCCGTTCGAGAACACCGGAAACTCAACGGGAAATCCTCCCGCTTCATACACCCCGCGTTTCACGTGTTCGGCGAGCTTGCGAAAGTGCGAATTGCACGGCGTTAGTTCGGACCACGTATTACATATGCCGATGATCGGCTTGCCCGCGAACTCGTGATCCGGAATGCCCTGGTTTTTCATCCAGCTCCGGTACATGAAACCGTTCTTGTCGGCGGTGCCGAACCATGCGGCCGAACGGAGCTTGGTTTTTGGGGGGGCGCTCATGGTTTTGCTCACTCTGCGAGAAAGTCCTATAAATAGCATGACTATATGCAGGACACGCACCGGGAAAACGCTAATCGAAACGTCAAAACACTCTGCATATAGTTTGTCTATTGAAGTCGGCGCGCGGGCTTCGCAGATCCCAATTACTAGTTCAAACACGCCGCGCTTTCGAATCGCCCTCTCGCACACTGCTCGCATCGTCATCCGCAACGCTGCCGTCTTTCATTGATGAAAGCGGCGTGCGGACGGCATGCCGTGAAACCCAGTATCTGAACGTGATCGACGATGAGTCGACCCATCGACCAACGAAGAAGAGACCGGAGGAAAACATGGCGCAAGATCGGGATGACGACGCAAAAGACAGCCGCCTCATCAGTGCGGGCAGGCGCGGCATCATGCAGGGCGCGGGACTCGGCGCGGCGCTGTCGCTCCTGGGCGGCGTGACCGGCGGCGGCGGGCTGATCTCGACCGCGCAGGCGGCCGAAGCGGCGTTCCCGCAGCACAAGAAATGGAAGATCGTGTTCGTCAATCACGTGACGACGAATCCCTTCTTCGTGCCCACGCAGTACGGCATTCAGGATGCGTGCGCCATGTTCGGCATGGACTATCAGTGGACCGGCTCGGCCACGTCCGATGCGGGCGAAATGGTGCGCGCGGTGAACTCCGCGATCGCCGCGAAAGCCGATGCGATCGCCGTGCCTATCGTCGATCCGAACGCATTCGACAAGCCCATCCAGGCCGCGCTCGATGCGGGCATTCCCGTGTTCGCTTACAACGCCGACGCGCCGCGCGGCAAGACCAATCCGCGGCTCGCGTATATCGGCCAGGATCTGTATCTGTCGGGCTATCAGATGGGCGAGCGCATCGCGAGCCTGATCGACAGCGGCCTGGTCGCGCTCTTCATTGCGACGCCGGGACAGTTGAACATCCAGCCTCGTCTCGACGGCGCAAGCGATGCGATCAAGAAGTCCGGCAAGAAGATCGACATTCAGACCGTCGCGACTGGAGCAACCGTCAACGAAGAACTTTCGAAGATCAAGTCGTTCTATCTCGGCCACCAGGATTTGAAAGGCATGTTCGCCGTCGATGCAGGCAGCACGCAAGGCGTCGCGCAGGTGATGAAGGAGTCGAATCTGCCGTCGAAGGGCGTGCACGGCGGCGGCTTCGATCTGCTGCCGCAGACCATTCAGCTCATTCACGAAGGCTTCCTCGATTTCACCATCGACCAGCAGCCTTACGTGCAGGGCTTCTACACGGTGATGGAAGCGTTCGTGTTCCTCGCATCGGGCGGGCTCGTCGGGCCGGCGAACATCAACACGGGTCTCAAGTTCGTGACGAAGGATACGGTCGAGCCTTATCTCAACACCTCGACGCGTTACGAAGGCAAGACCACCAAGCCGCAAATCGTGCCCATGAAAGGCGCGATCAAGTCCTGATGAACACGGTCAACGAACCTCGTAAAGCAACCACGCCCGCGCAGACCGGCAGTCCGCGCGGCGCGTGGGCGTCTCATTGGGCGCCCGAATTGCGCATCCTGTTGGTCGCCTTGCTGCTCGCGGCGTATTTCCAGTTCGTCAATCACGACTTCCTGCTGAGCAACGCGAGCCTCGTCAATCTTTCGCAGTACGTTGCGCCGGTCGCGATCATCGCGTTCGGCGAAATCATGCTGATGATCGGCGGCGACATCGACTTGTCAGCGGGCATGGTGTTCGCGTTCGCGCCGTTCATGATGGTGTTCGCCAACGATGCGGGCGCGCCGATGTGGCTCGCGGTCATTGCCGGGCTTATCGCGGCGGCGATCATCGGCTTTATCAACGGCGCGGTGACGGTCTATCTACGCCTGCCTTCCTTCGTGACGACGCTCGGCACGCTCTTTCTCATCAACGGCATCACGCTGACCGTGTCGCGCGGCACGCCCGCCGCGACGCCCGGCTCGCCCGAGTTCGCCGCCGTGATGGGCGCGTGGGGCTACAGCGAGATCATCTGGACCGTGGCGATCGCGTTCGTCATGCATGTGCTGTTGCGGCATACGCGCTGGGGTCTGCACACGCAGGCGGCGGGTGCGAACGCGCTCGGCGCGAGCGAGGCGGGCATCCGCGTGAACCGGCTGCGGCTCGGCAATTTCGTGATCGCCGCAGTGCTCGCGGGCTTCACGGGCATCCTCGAGAGCTTCCGCATCACGTCGATCGATCCGCAAGCGGGCGGCAACCAGATCATGTTCCTCGCGGTCGCCGCCGCCGTGATCGGCGGCACGCCGTTGACGGGCGGCTCGGGCACGATCGTAGGCGGCCTGCTCGGCGCGGCGGTGCTCGGCATTCTGAGCGACGGCTTCACGCTCATCGGCATCAACGCGTTCACGTTCAACATCATTCTCGGGGCCGCGATTCTCGCCGCGATGATCTTCAACATCCACGTCGGGCGCATCCGCCGCAGGGGAGCACGGTGATGGCAGAACCGCTAACGGCTCCCGCCGCATCCGCCGATCTCGCGCTGCGTGGCGACAACCTAGTCAAGCGCTTCGGGGCGGTCACCGCGCTCGACGGCGTCTCGCTCACGCTCGGCCAAGGCGAAATTCTCGGCATTCTCGGCGACAACGGCGCGGGCAAGTCCACGCTCGTCAAGATTCTCACGGGCTTTCATCAGCAGACGAGCGGCACGTTGCATGTGCACGGCGAAGAGACGCTGCTCAAGTCCGTCGATCATGCGCGCGCGCTCGGCATCGAATGCGTGTATCAGGATCTCGCGCTTGCGAATTCGCTGTCGATCTACCACAACATGTTCCTCAATCGGGAGATCGTGCGGCGCGGGCCCGCCCGCCTGTTGCGTCTCGTCGATCACAAGCAGATGCGCGAGCGTGCGGCGCAGTGTCTCGAGGATATCGGCGTGCATGTGCCTTCCGTCGATCTGCCCGTCGAGCGGCTGTCGGGCGGTCAGCGTCAGGCCATCGCCGTTGCGCGGGCGGTGCATTCGAACGCGAGAATCCTGCTCCTCGACGAACCCCTCGCGGCGATGGGCGCGCGCGAGGCCGCGCTTATCATCGATCTCGTGATGCGCCTGAAGGAGAAAGGCGGGCTCTCGATCATCATGATCATGCACAACTATGCGCAGACGCTCGACATCGCGGATCGCATCATGTTGATGCAGCGCGGACGCGTGACCTATGAGCAGCGCAGCGCGAATACGTCGGTCGCGGAGCTGATGGATATCGTGAGGCGGGAATATCGGGCGATGCGCGCGACGACTGCAACCTAGAGGGCGCGCACGCCGCATCATGGATTACCGCAACCCGAAGCAACGCAAGAGCATGCACGGGCGCATCGTGCAGGAGCTCGGTATGCAGATCGTGAGCGGCCGCATCAGGCCCGGCGAGCGTCTGCCGGCCGAGCCCACGCTGTGCGAGAACTACGGCGTGAGCCGCCCGGTGCTGCGCGAGGCGACGCGCGTGCTCGTTGCGAAGGGGCTCGTCGTGTCGAAGCCGCGCGTGGGCAGCGTCGTGCGCGCGCGCGACGAGTGGCACATGCTCGACCCCGATGTGCTCGTGTGGACCATCAGTCATCTTCCCGAAGGCGAGTTCTTCCGCTCGCTGATGACGGTGCGCCAGATCATCGAACCCGCCGCCGCCGCGCTCGCGGCCATCTCCGCCACCGATGAGGACATCGCGCGCATCGCCGCCGCGTATGAGCGCATGGAAGGCGCGCAAAGCGCCGCCGACCTGCTCGATCCGGATCTGGCGTTTCATCACGCGATCATGACGGCGACGCATAACGACATGCTCGCGTATATCGGCAACATGCTGTCGCTCGCGCTCAGCGAATCGATCAAGCTGACGAGCCGTCATCCGAACACGCATGCGCTGTCGCTGCCGCGGCACAAGGCGATCTTCACCGCGATCGCGAACCGCGATGCGCTCGCTGCACGTCAGGCGAGCGTCGTGCAGCTCGACAATGCGCGCGCCGACGCCACCTCGATTCTGGGCGGCGCTGCGCTCGAACCGGATCGGCCGCTGTCGGGGTAACAATTCCCGATCTTGCGCGGTCGTAACGTTTGCTCGACGCGAAAAATGTTCAAGTACCGTCCATCCCCGCCGTAAACCCTATTGAGACCGGCATCGACGCGGTCTCCTCTTCGCCCCCTGCCTCCGGCAGCGCCCATCTCCGGGCGGTTCATCGGGGCCAATAGACGAGCATTCCACCATCCTTGCGCGCGACGCGGGATGAAGGTCCGTCACCGGTCCGTCCGCGTTCGTCCGGACGACTCGCGGAACGTGCGCCTACTTCGTGGACATGGATATTGACCATTTAGTAGTGCGTATCGACATGACGATTTCAATTCAATCCAATATTCCGGCTTTCCGTTTCATTCGATGCAAAGCCGTTGCGCTCGCCGCCGCGGCAAGCGTGCTGCTTGCCGCATGCGGCGGCGGCGGCGGTGGCGGCGGCGACACCGCTGCGTCCTCGAACGCCTCGCGTAGTGGCGGCGCGTCATCCGTGTCGGTTCCGGCGACGGATATTCCGGCCTCGGACACGGGGACATCGAAGATCACGACAAGTCCTTCTTCAGCGAGCAGCGCCGTGGGTGCGCCCGCGACGAATCCCGCCGTCGCCGAAAACACGGTGCCGGCGAGCGGCGCGTCGTCGCCCGTCGTCAGCGCGCCCGATCCGGCCTCGGGCGCCGGCAACGCGACGACGCCGCCGCCTTTGTCCGCGCGGCCCTTCTACGGCGTGAACGGCCACAACAACGAGGGCGGCGCCTACGATCTCTCCAGCCCCGCGCTGCAGCTTTCGCAATTGCAGGATCTCGGCGCGAAGCTGTATCGCAACGAGGTGTATAGCCAGGGCACCGCGAACAAGCTCGCGGGCATCGCCCAATTGATGGCGGCCGGCGGCGTCACCGTGTATCCGGTGATGCTCATGGGCATCGATACGTTCAATAGCGAAACCGAAGGCTACAACGCGGGCTTCGCGCTCGGTCAGCAAACGGCGACCTCGCGCCGTTACCCGTACTACGAGGTCACGAACGAGATGGAAGCCGAGATTCTCGTCGGCAATGTCGATGGCGTTTATCCGCAGCAATTCGATCTCGTGAAGTTCAGAATCCTGCGTGGCGTGATCCGCGGCATGATCGCGGGCATCAAGTCGGTGGATACGTCGGGCAAGATCATCATGGGCGGCGGCACCTGGCTGCACTACGGCTTCCAGCAGATGCTCGCGGCCGGCATGGAGCCGGACGGCAGCGTCGGGCATCCGGTCGTCGACTGGGACATCACCGCGTGGCACTGGTACTCCGAACAGGGCGATATCACCAACGCGTGCGGCGGCACCGGCTGTCATAACGTGCTCGCCGCGCTCAACGCGCTCGGCAAGCCGATCTGGATCAACGAGTTCGGCGTGCGCCCGAACTACGGCACCGATCAGCAGATCGCGGCGTATCTCGTCGGCAATCGCATGATGGCGCAGTTCGTCGCGCTCGCATCGACGTACGATATCGAATCGATCCAGAGCTACGAGCTCTACGACGATCCAGTGGGCGGAGAAGGTGCGTTCGGTTTGCTGAAGAACGACGGCGTGACGCAAAAGCCCGCCTACGCCGCATACAAGAGCTTCGTCGCGACGAATCCTATGTGATGTCCGCGCCTTCGATCATCACCCGGCCATT
Source organism: Caballeronia sp. INML1 (assembly GCF_023631085.1). NCBI lineage: Bacteria > Pseudomonadati > Pseudomonadota > Betaproteobacteria > Burkholderiales > Burkholderiaceae > Caballeronia > Caballeronia sp. INML1. The sequence continues at coordinate 43,800 of NZ_JALQDT010000075.1, forward strand.
TTCGATGCGGATCGGAATCCGCCTGAGGCTCGCGCCGAGGCACGGCCCATCGACGCACATGCCGTCCTCGAAGCGAAACATCGCGCTGTGATGGGCGCACATCAGCAGTCCGCCTTCGTAAGTCCAGAACGCATCCGGCTCGTAGTTGAGCGGTATAGAGAAATGCGGGCAGACGTTGCGATACGCCCACGCTTCGCCGCCGCGGCGCAGCACGAGAATCGAAGGCGCGGCTTCGAGGCCGCCGCCATCGGGCACGTCGTGGAGCGCGCAGATGCCGTTCGATGTGGAATGGCTCACGCGCGCTCCCGCGGGATCAGCACGAAATCGCGCGCCGCGTCGTAGCCGCCGTCCTTGCTCACATACTCGATGACGAGCGAAGGCTTCACGCCGAACACCGCATCGGAGTTCACGTAAGGATCATCGGACGAATATAGTGCGGTCGTCAGGGGCTCGTAGCCGGGCGCGTCGATGCGAAAGTGGATATGCGCGGGACGCATCGGATGACGGCCCGTCGCGAGCAGCATCTGGCCGACCGGGCCATCGGTGGGAATCGGATAGCTCGTCGGCTTGATCGAATGAAATGCGTATGCGCCGTCCGCATCCGTGCGAAAACGCCCGCGCAGGTTGCCTTCGGGCTGATCCGGATCCTGTCCTTCATACATGCCGTTCGGCGCGGTTTGCCAGACTTCGATCAGCGCATCGGCGACGGGCTTTCCGCTCACATCGCTCACCACGCCGTGAAAGTACACCGGCTCGCCATCGCTTTGCGCGATGTTCGCGCCGAGGGCCGCCTCGTTCACGCCGTCGCGATAGAACGGGCCGAGCAGACTGCTTTCGGTCGCGCCGTCATCATGATGCTGGTTGATGTCGTCGAGCACGATAGAAAGCCCCAGCGTGTCCGACAGCAGAATGAACTCCTGCCGGATGCCGTCGCACTTCTTGCCCGTGGCCGTGAGGAACTCGATGCCGCGGCGCCATTCGTCGTGCGTGAGGTTCACGTCGCGCGCGAACGCGTGCAGATGGCGCACGAGCGCCGTGACGATTTCCTTCGTGCGGGCATCGGCGCAATGGCCGAAGGCTTCGGTGACGTTTTGCGTGAGTGACTCGTTCATGGTCGTCGTCCTTCGTAGGCCGCTTCCAGCAACGCACGCAGCGGCGCGCGTTCGACCGGCCGCGGGTTCCAGTACGGGCTCTTCAATGCGACATCGACCGCGATATCGATATCGCTTTCCTTCATGCCGATGTCCTTCAGCGCCGTCGGCGCGCCATTCGCACGCGCAAGCTCGAATGCGCCCCTTGCGGCATCGTCCGTGCCGAGCGCGCGCGCGATGCGCTTCATCGCGTCGGGCGCGGCATCGCGGTTATAGGCGAGCGCATGCGGCAATACGATGGTATGCGTCTGCGCGTGCGGCAGATCGAATGTGCCGCCGAGCGTATGGCATAGCTTGTGATGCAGCGACATGCCGACGCTTCCCAGCACCGTGCCGCACAGCCACGCACCATAGAGGCAATCGCCGCGCGCATCGAGATCGTCCGGTTTCGCGACGACCTTGCCGATGCCCTGTGCGAGCGCGCGGATGCCTTCTTCCGCCATCAGGCTCACGACGGGATTCGCGTCCTGCGCGTACAGCCCTTCGGCCGCGTGCGCGATGGCGTTGATGCCGCTCGTCACCGAAAGCGACGCGGGCAGCGACACGGTGAGTTGCGGATCGTAGATCACGGTCTTCGGCAGCACGCGCATGTCGCGGCCGGTCTTCTTGAGGCCCGCTTCCGTGAGCCCGTAGATGGGCGTCATCTCGGAGCCCGCGTACGTGGTCGGCACGGCGAGTATCGGCAGCGACGATGTCAGCGCGATCGCCTTGCCGAGGCCCGTCGTCGAGCCGCCGCCGATGGCGATCGCGCAATCCGCGCCGATGCGCTGTGCATACTCGCGCGCCTCGCGCGCCGTTTCGACGGGCACATGCATCACCGCTTTCGCGAACACGCCGGCCGCGCGAGGCCCGATGCGTTCGGCGAGCGCTTCGGCCTGGTCGCGCTGCGGCGGTGTCGCGAGAATGAGCGCGCGCTGCGCACCCAGCAGCTCGATCTCGCGTTCGATATGCTCGATGCTCCCCGCGCCGAACACCACGCGCGACGGCATGCCCTGATAAATGAACGATTGCATGATTCCCTATGCGCTCAGCGCGGATAGTAAGGCGGAATATTGGCGTCGACATTCACCCACACCGACTTCGCCTGAGTATATTCGCGCATCACTTCGAAGCCCATCTCGCGGCCATAACCGCTTGCGCCTACGCCGCCGAAGGGCGATCCGGGACTCACGCGTTTGTAGCAGTTGATCCACACCATGCCGCTCTTCAATTGGCGCGCGAAGAGATGCGCGCGTTGCAGCTCGCGCGTCCAGAGGCCCGCGCCGAGGCCGTATTCGGTGCCGTTCGCGATTGCGAGCGCTTCTTCATCGCTCTTGAACGTGCTCACGGCGACGAACGGGCCGAAAACTTCTTCCTGCGCGACGCGATCGGTCGGCTTCGCCTCCACGATGGTCGGCTCGACATAGCAGCCGTTCGCGAGCGCCGCGGCCTCCGGCGCCTTGCCGCCCGCGAGCACGCGCCCGCCCTGCTCGCGCGCGACATCGACATACGACAGCACGCGGTCGCGATGCATCTGCGATGTGAGCGGCCCCATTTCCGTCGACGGATCCAGCGGATCGCCGATGCGGATCGAGCGCGCCAGCGACGTGAAGCGCTCCAGCAAGTCATCGGCGATCGACTCGTGCACGATCAATCGCGACGCCGCGATGCACGCCTGTCCCTGGTTATGGAAGATGCCGAACGCGGAGCCTTGCACGACGGCATCGATATTCGCGTCGCCGAACACGACGTTCGCGCCCTTGCCGCCCAGTTCCAGTTGCACTTTCTTCAGATTGCCGCTCGATGCCTGCACGATCTTGCGGCCCACCGCCGTCGATCCGGTGAACGCGACCTTGCCGATCTCCTGATGCTCGGCGATATATTGCCCCGCGACGTGCCCGAGCCCCGGCAGCACGTTGACGACGCCCGCCGGAAAACCGACTTCGGCCATCAACTCGGCGATGGCGAGACTCGATAACGGCGTCAGTTCGGCCGGCTTCATCACGACGCAATTGCCCGCCGCGAGCGCCGGCGCCATCTTCCAGCTCGTGAACATCAGCGGAAAATTCCACGGCACCACCTGCCCGACGATGCCGACCGGCTCGCGCGTCAGATAGTTGAGAAAGCCCGCTTCGACCGGAATCACCGAGCCTTCGAACTTGTCCGCCATGCCGCCGAAGTAGCGGAACGTCGCGGCCGTGCGCGGCACGTCGAGGTTTCGCGTGTCGCGGATCGGGTGGCCCGTGTCCATCGACTCGAGACGCGCGAGTGCATCGGCGTTGGCTTCAATGGCATCGGCGAGTTTCAGGAGCAGGCGCCCGCGATCGGCAGCCGCCATGCTGCTCCACGTCGGGAACGCTTTTTTCGCGGCTTGCACCGCGCGATCGACGTCCTCGCGGCCTGCCATGGAGACTTGCGCGATCTCGCTGTTGTCGTGCGGATTCAGGGTCGCGAGCGTTTCGCCGGAAAGGGCGGGCACGAAGCGGCCATCGATGAAGAGTTGCGTTTGCATGTCTTGCTCGTGTCGAAGATTGAGGGCGAAGCCTTCCCCGCGACGCCCGATGAAGGCGTCGTCGTGTCGAAGAGAAGCGAAGAAGCCGGGAAGCGTTTAGAGCGCGACCGGATACGGCGGCAGTTCGCCGCTTTCGTAGCGCCTGGGCAGATCGGGCGTCGCGTTCTCCCAGACGAGCAGCATCGAGCGCTTCTGCGAGTAGCCCTTGTGGCGGATGTCGGCGGGCATCGCGGCGATATCGCCGGCGTTCATCGTGATGCGCGCGCGCGGCTCGCCGGTGTCCTTGTCGGCCACGTCCCAGATGATCTGATCCGACAGTTGCAGGAACCATTCGACGCGGTCGTTGCCGTGAAAAACCGGCAGCACGAACTCCTCGGTCGTCGGGCAAAAGAGGCTTTGCTTGCACACGGACGTGACCGACGGATTCCATGTCACGTCCGAACGCGACAGATACTTGAACAGGCTGAACGCGTGCAACTGCCCTTCGAATCCGGGCTCGGCGTGAATCTCCGGCTCGTCCTGCGAGACATCCGCGAACTGGCGATTCACCGGGAAGTCGTCGCGCAGCGGTGAGTCGCCTTCGAGACCGGGCATGCGCTTGGTCGCAATGCGCGTGCGGTCGATCGCCGCGATGTTGTCGCCGTGCTTGGCGCCGAACGCGGAGCCGGTTTCCTCGGGTGCCGCGAACGGATCGAAGCCTTCGTTGACCCAGTCCTTCAGGATCGCCTTGAAGGTCGCCATGATGATCGGCGTTTCGAACTGCTGCGTGTAATCGACGCCCGCCTCGCGGAAGCTCGCGTTATACGCGCCGGCATACATGTCGACCTTGCCGTAGTGATTGCGCGTGCCGAGCACTTCGTCGAAATTGACCCAGCCGTAGAAGAAGCCCCATGCGACGTCGCGCATCATCGCGCGCAGGAAGTCGTCGGCGTGCATCTGATGCGAGCGCGTCTGTCCTTGCGCCGGCCATTTCACGGTGACGAAGTACGCGTCGCGGCTGAATTCGAAATCGCCCAGCTTGAACGTGCGGTAGCCGGTGTTCGCATCGGGGTCGGTCGCGACTACGCTCTGAAGGAATGCTGCGTGATCCATGATGGTGTGCTCCGAATGTTTGAAAGTGGTTGGCGTATGCGTGTTCACTGAATGCAGATGTCGGCCCACTTCTCGACCGAAGCCGAACCGAGGATCGTCTGCACGAGCAGCACGCCGGTCTTTCGCGCTTCGAAGCGATACGCCACGCCAGCGGGCAGGAGCGCCTGATGACCGCGACGCAGACGCACGAAACCCATCTTCTGGCCCGAAGGCTCGCCTTCGAGCTTCACCGTGCCTTCGACGTTTTCGGCGACCAGTGCGCCATCGGAAGGCTTGATGAAGTGCACGTCGATTTCGCCATCGAGCGCGACCGCGAATTCATCGTGCGATGCGCAGAACCACGGCGACACGCCTTGTGCGCGCAACGTTTCGATCACGTACTTCAGGTTCTTGCCGACGACCACTTTTTCGTAAGGCGCGGCGTGGCTCGCGACTTCGAACACATTGGACATCGCGTAATGCGAGGCCTTGCCCTTGATGACTTCGATGTTGCCCTTGCGATAGTTATCGAGGCTGCCGAGTTGGGTCTGTTGCATGTCTGTCTCCTTGTCTGCGGTCACGTTCGCGGTGTCGCGCTGGAATCAAGATTAGGGCTGCGAGCGGCGAGAGGCAATGAATCGAGGTTCGCGTTTGCCGAACGATGCGTGCTCGATCGCGGCCCTAGGGAAAGTACTTACTGCTGCGCTTGCCTGTCCGCGAGCCACGGATAACGCAGCGTGTCCGCGCCTTCGTAGTCGGGATCGAGATAGATGAAGCAGCGCTGGATCTTGAAGTCGCGGATCTCGAATACGTCCGTCCAGCGGCCCGCATGCGTGACGCCCGCGCGCCAGTCGACGCCGCCTTTCGTGGTGCCGTAGCTCGTGCCTTCGACGACCACCGTGTCGCCCTGCTGAATCACATTCAGATACGCGAGGTCATGCTTGAACTTCGCGACGATGGAACCGAGATCCGCGAAGAGTCGTTCGAAGGCCGCGCGTCCCGTCGCGATGCCCCACTTCGGGAAATAGACTTCGGCGTTATCGTCGAACAAATCGAAAAACGGTGCGCCGCGATCGAGCCTGCGCAGATATTCGAGCGCGATGGTCTTGCGCTGTTCGTCGGTCATGGTGATGGGGTTCATAGTCTCGTCTCCTGTTGTCCAGTTCAATGCAGCGTGCGCAGATAAGCGATGATCTTCTGGCGTCGCGCTTCATCGCCTTCGAAATAGGTCATCGCGTTGCCGGGTGCGACGGATTGCGTATCGGTGAGCCACGCGTCGAGCAGTTGCTCGTCCCAGACCTTGCCCGCCGCGGCCGCCTTCATGCCCGCCGAATACTTGAAGCTCGGGTCGGACGCCATCGGCTTGCCGGCGATGCCGAAGAGATTCGGCCCTTGCCCGTTCGGCTCGCCCTTGCCGAAGGTGTGGCACACGGCGCAGTTGTTCGTCGTGAGCTTTTTGCCGACCGCAACGGGATCTTGTTGCGCGCGCACGGTGGTGCTGACGAGCGCGAGCATCGTCAATAGATAAGCGATCCGAATCATGATTGAGCTCCGTTGGCGGACTGCGCCGCACGATAAGCAAACGCGATGATTGGCCCGAGCGTGCCGCCGCCCGCCCAGTAAGCGCGCGCGGACGCCGACGCGACGCAATTGCCGACGCCGTAAAGACCCTTGATCGGTTCGCCGCGCGTATCGAGCACCTGTCCGTGCGAATTGGTTTTCGGGCCGCCCTTGGTGTCGAGATTCCCCGCGACGATGAGCGCCGCGTAGTACGGTCCCTTTGCGCTCAGCGGATACATCGTCTCGTTCTTCTGATCCGCTTTCTTCGATACCGGCCCGTTGAACAGCTTCTCGACGATGCGCTCGCCGCGATGGAAATCCTGATCCACGCCCGTCTTCGCGAAGCCGTTGAAGCGTTTGATTGTCGCCTCGACATTGCGCACGAAGTCGTCGGAAAGATCGGCGCTGCCGAGCGCGCTTTTGTGCTTCGCCATGCGTTCGCGAATCGCGGCTGCCAGTTCCGTGAGCGTATTGCCGCGCAGTACGTGACGGTCGTTCGATCCCTTCGGCACGATGAGACTGCCGTAGTCATCGCTCGCGCAATGGTCCTGCGCCTGCTGGTCCCAGATGGAAACAAGCGTGAGATTCGGATACTCGCCCTTCGCGCCGTCCCATTCGGAGAAGGTCGCGCAGACTTCGTTGTACGCGAGCTTCTCGTTGACGACGCGCTTGCCGTACTTGTTCACGTAGAGCATCGAATCGCCGGTCGGCGTGAAGATGCCGGACAGCGAGCCGTCTTTTGCGACGGCCTTGTCGAGCGAGATCGGCGCCATCCACGAGTAGTTCATGTTGCGCAACTGCACGTCGAGCGCGCTCGAAATGCGCACGAAATCGCCTTCATTGGTGGGCGCGGCGCAACCGCCATACACCGCGCCATGCAGGAAGTTCTTGCGCAGTTCGGGATCGTGCGTGAAGCCGCCCGTTGCGAAGATGACCGCCTTTTTCGCGCGCACGCGAAAGAGCGTGCCCTCTTCCGTCAGCGATTCGACGCCCATCACCGCGCCCGATTCATCGACGAGCACCTTCTGCACGCGATAACCCGTCCTGATGTCGATGCCGTCGCGCCGTGCCGCGGCGCTCATCGTGCGGATCGCGACGCGTCCGCCATCGGACATGCTCGGCAGTCCGTCCTTCGGAAACAGCACGCGGCCGCGCGGCGCCTTGTCTTCCGGCAGCTCGGCCCAGTAATCCGGCACCGCCGCTTCATGTCGATACGGCAGCGCGCCCTTGCTCGCAAGCAGTTCCGCCGCGGGCGACGCGCTGTCGTAGATCGCCTCGCACATCTCGTACTCCCAGTCCGAGAGGCCGAGCTTCGGCAACGACGGATCGTATTGCTCGGGCCGCGACAGACGCGCGACATAGCGCATGTAATCGGGCTTCGGATCGGCGATCCCCGCGCGGCGCATCGGCTCGTTGTTCGGCACCCAGTACCAGAACGCGGCTTTCGCGGCCGTGCCGCCGACGCTGCCGGCCTTCTCCAGAATCACGACGCGGTTGCCGAGCCAGCGCGAGAACAGCGCGCACGGCAGGCCGCCGCCTCCGCCGCCGCACACGACGACGTCGTACTCCGCATCGAATTTGATGTCGCTCGCGGCACGCGCGGTGAGCGACACCGCGCCGAATGCGGCCGCCGCGGTGCCGGCGCCCGCAGCCTTGATGAAATTGCGCCTCGACGCGGCGGGAAGCTTGTTGGTCTCACTCATGTTCGTCTCCATCGTTGGAATGTGCTCACCAGTAGTGCCACGCCTGCACGAGTATTCCGTTGGTGAGCGTGGTGTTGCGCCCCGAAACCGAGTGCTGGTACTGGATGGAAAGCTGGTCGTACATCTTCTGGTGCAGAAACGGCAGGCTGTTCGGCTTGAACTGGAACAGCACGCCGAGCCCCACGGTCGTTTCGCGGCTCGCGCTGTTCGCAAGCGGCATCGACGCGGTCTGGTTGAACGTTCCGCCGCTCGTCTGGTAATCGAGACCGACGAAGGGAATCGCGAAGGGGTTGTCGGGCGGCGAGATGCTGTAGCCGACGCGCAGGTTCAGGTGAAACGTGTTGCCCGGGCTCAGGTCGTCGTGACCGGAGCGCAGCGTGCGTCCGCGCAGAATGCCGCCGAGCAGCAGATCGACGTTCACATGCCCGTACCAGTCGTCGTAGAAGACGGATGGCCAGAACGACCACGTGTTCGTCGATACATCGTTCTGGCCGATCGGCACCTGTACGTAGGCCTGGAAACCGAGCGTCGTCGCGGGCGCGGGGTTGTACCAGACGAGCCCGCCGACGAGCGGATCGCCGATACCGCTCGCGGAAAACTGTGAGCCCTGCGTGCGAATCTCGGGCAGCGTGATGCTCGCGTTGAAGCCGACATGCGGCAGCGACGGCACTTTCCAGTAGTGGATGAACGTCGAGAGCCCGACGAACGTGTTCGTGCCCGGACCCGCGACCTGATTGCCGTGCGAATCGAAGGCGCGGTTGTCGTGATTCCATTCGAGGTTCTGGCCGAAGGAATCGTATGTGCCTTCGAAGTCGCTGCTGAACTGCCAGGTCTGCGGGCGGTCCGTCGCGAAGGGAATGCCCGACGCGTGCGCCGTCATCGAACAAAGCGCGCCAAGCAGGGCGAGCGCGCATGTTCCCCGCCTTCGAATCGTCTGTCGTGTGTGCCGCGTTTGCATCGTCGTCTCCGTCGTTCGTGTCGTATGGGCGAACGTTACGAAGACGCGGCGCGCGGGTCTTTCAGGTTTTGCGAGTTTCAGATTCCGGGCGGCTCGCGGACGGATCCGGGTATACACCGGGACGCAAAGCGCGCACGCGGCGTTCGCGAATGGCGACCCATCGCGCGTGCAAGGGCTTCCCGCGCGCATCTATACTCGCGTGAACAGCGGCGTCCGATGGTCCAGTGGCAAGCCGCGCAAAGACATGGAGACACGATCATGAGCGCCACCGCCGCGCCCGCCCGCATCGACCGCTTCAGCGCGGTCACGGGCGTCCCGGGACTCGAATACTGCATTGCCGGACCGCGTCCTTATTCGCTTGAGCTGAACAATTCGTCGGACATGATCTGCCTGTTGCTCGGCACGATCGTCTCCGACACGCGCTACGACGACGGCCCGGCCGCGCCCTTCACGTTTCGCGCTGAAACGGCCGCTTATCATCCGCGCGGCGGCAGCATGTGCATCGACGCGCACGACGTGCGTCATGGCTTCATCGCGTTTCGTTATTCGGAAGCGTTCGTGAATCGCATCGCGGACAGAAGCACCGAGCGGCTGCGTCGCGCGGGCAGCCGCAGCAATCTCGGCGCCGATTCCATCCGGCATCTCGTGCGTTATGCGCGTCAGAAAGCGCCGAGGGAGTCGGGCAAGGTCGATCCGTGGGAGCTGCAATGCGTCGCGACGCTCGCGTGGATCGAAACGACGCGGCATCTCGAACGCGCCGCGCGCGAGCGCAAGTCCGCGCTGACGGACGCGGGATTCGCCACCCTCGAAGCGTTCGTCGCGGACAACATCGACCAGAGCCTCTCCTGCGCCGATATCGCCGCCGAACTCGATCTGCCCGTGCGCGCCGTCTTCGATGGCGTGAAGGCGCGCACCGGTTATTCGCTCTATCGCTACGTGCTGGAAAAGCGCATCGGCGTTGCGGCGCACATGCTGCGTTCGGGCGATGCGCCGCTCGTCGATGTCGCCGCCGCGTGCGGATTCTCGTCGCAGCAACACATGACGGCGCTCTTCTCCGAGCGGCTCGGCACGACGCCGCTGCGTTACCGCAACGGCGCAGCCTAGCGGACGGAAACAGGAGGAAGCATGGACCTCTTCATGTCGATGGAGGCCTTCGTCCGCGCAGCGGAAGCGCAGAGCTTCGCGAGCGCGGCGCGTCAGCTCGGCGTGGCGAAATCGGTCGTCACGTCACGCGTGAAGCAGCTCGAAGAGCATTTCGGCGTCGCGCTGTTTCATCGCTCGACGCGTGCGGTGCGTTTGTCGGAAGTCGGCGAAACGTACTATCGCGATTGCCTGTTGCTCGTCTCCAAGGTGCGCGAATTGTCGGGGCGCGCGAGCGCGGAAACGCAGTCGTTGTCGGGCACGCTCAATGTTCACGTGCTGCCGGGCTTCGCGCTCGGGCATTTCTCGCAGGCGCTGATCGCGTTTCGCGAGGCGCATCCGCGCATCGAGTTCGTCGTGACGGTGAACGATCGCGTAATCGATCCCGTCCAGGAAGGCTTCGATCTCGCGTTGCAGATCTATCCGCCCGCGTCGAATCTGCTCGTCGAACGCAAGCTCTTTCCGGTGCGCGGCGTCTTGTGCGCGACGCCCGCCTATCTCAAGGAGGAGCCCGTCATCGAGACGCCGCTGGATTTGCTGCGCCACGATTTCGCGCGTTACGCGCACTATCCGTGGGGCGACAACTGGCCGCTCATGAAGGGCAACGAGTGTTATGAAATCGCGCTCAACGCCGTGTTGAAGACCAACAGCGTGCATCTGCTGCTCGAGTTCGCGCGCGCCGGCGCGGGTGTCGTCTATCTGCCGACGATGGTCGCCGCGAGCGATCTGCTCGAACGCCGGCTCGTGCGCGTGCTGCCCGACTACGCGGCGCCGCCGCTGTGGCTCTCCGCGGTGTATCCGACCTCGCATCGCTCGACGACGAAGGTGAAAGCGTTCGTCGATTTCCTGCGCGAACGCTATCTGAGCGAGCCGCAATGGGACAAAGCGCTCGGCATTTCGCCGCCCGACGACGAAGAGCGCGACGTCGACGAAGAACTCGGCGACGTATGACACGCGCTAGAGAACATAGAGCCACGCGAGCAACGTGCCGATCGAGAATAGCGTGGTCATCGAGATGACCGCGCCGACCACGCTTTTCTCCACGTCGTACTCCGACGCGAGCACGTAAGCGCTTTTCGCGGTCGGCACGGCGGCGCAGACGACCGCGGCGATGGTCGCGGTGCGATCGAGTCCTGCCGCGATGCAAAGCGCGTACACGACGAGCGGCACGATGACGAGCTTGAGCGCCGTCAGCAGCGCGTAGAGATTCACGCGGCCGCGCAACTCGTTCAAGGTCAGATCGAGACCGATTGCGAAAAGCGCGCACGGCGTCAGCGCTTCGCCGAGTATCGTGAGGAACGACACGGCGGGCGCGGGCAGCGTCAATCCGCCGATCGACCACAGCAGCGCGCAGATCGTTGCGAGAATCACGGGATTGGTCGCGATCTGGCGCGCGAGCGCCGTCACATTGATCTTGCGCGACGCGTCCAGCCGGCCGATCTCGACCAGTACGACGAGCACGGGAAACATGATCGCGCCGACGAAGACGGTCGCGACCGCCGCCGCGAGCACGCCGGGCTTGCCGTACAGCGTCTTCAGGATCGGCAGCGCGACGAAGCCGGTATTGGTCATCGACACCGCGGCGGCGAGCATCGCGCTCGCGGCAAGGCTGGCACCGCGCGCGATTCGCGCGACGAGCAGCACGGCCGCGAAGCAGATCATCGAGCCGCCGCCGAACGCGGCGAGAAAGCGCCATTCGAGCAGCGAATGAAGCGGCTCATCGGCGATGGTGACGAATACGAGCGCGGGCATCGCGACGTAGTAGGCAAAGCGCATCAGCGACGGCGCGAGCGTATGCGGCATGTAGCCCGAGACGCGCGCCACCCATCCCGTCAGGATGACGGCGAAGATCGGAAGAATCATGCCGGCGAGATGCATGGCGGGCTCCGATGTGGATGAAGCGCCCGGGCGCGACCGCCCGTTTCTGAATGGGCATCATTATCGGAGAAAAGCAGCGCGCGACGTGCGAATCTGCGCAGTCGCGCGACGGCGGGGTTCAGCGCTCGAGATGTGGCCTCGTTGTCGTCTGCAATGCGAAGCGTCCCGAGCGCGCCAAACAATTGCTTTCATTCGCGCCCCGGCATCGCGCCGGCGGCGAGGCTGCCGTCGGCGCGTGCGGCGAAGTAGCGCTGGATCGCGTCGATATGATTCTCGATCAGCGGATTGCCGCGGTAAGCGGGCATGCCCATCTGCGGATTGCCGTCGAGAATCGCGGCGATGAAGCGCTCGCGGCTCTGCGTGCGCGCAAAGCCGACGATCGACGGCGCGGCGAGTCCCTCATGGTCCTTGCCATGACAACGCGCGCAGTCGGCGACACGCACCGCGCGCCATGCATCGACGAGCGCGGCGTCGGCTGCGCCGGGCGTCTGCGTTTGCGCACGCGCGAATAGCGACACGCCGGCCATGCACGCGAAAACGCACGAAAGCGATCGTCGCGTCATGTGGGCCGTCCGCGCCCCGCTCACTGCTTGCGATCGGACAGCCGGCCGACGTACTTCCATCCCTGGTCGCGCGTCCATACGTAGGTGAAGCCCGTCGGGCCGTCGATGAAGACGGTCATCGGCCGCTCGCTATCGGACGCTTCCTTTTGCGGTTCCGCCGACGCGGGCGTGATGCGCGCTTCCATCGGCTTGAGACCGGCGTCGCGATCGTCGAGGCGCCAGCCGTCTGTATCGGCATAGGTCAGGCGCGATGTTCCGCCCGACGGGGTTTGAACCGTGAGCGTGAGCGGACCGCCGTCGACGGCGATGGGGCGTGCGTCGGCATCGTTCGTTCCGTTCGCGGCGAGGCTCACGTCGCATGCCGCGCCGAACGCCGCTGCGATGATCGTGAGGAACATTGCGTACTTCGTCAGATGGGATCTCATTTCGGTAGCTCCTTGCTGGCCGCGTGACGGCGGCTGTGTGGATGTGCTCATACATCAGAGAACGAACGAGGCCTCGATGAATGTGAAGCCGGGAGATCCGCGAGCGATGGCGATAGGGTTTTCGCTACTGAATCAGGAGCGTCGCGCATGCCGGGCGTTGTGTGGCGAACCCACGTGCGGCCGATGAGAGGCCGTCTTGTGATGGGCTCTACTATCGACCGAACGATCGTCGGGAAAAACCACGCATCCGGAGGGACGTCACCCCGCCATCGGGGGACTGCGCATTGGAAGGTGATCGGCGGGAGGAAGGAATGGGATCGAAGGCGTCCCCGCCGCCTTCGTTACGTCACTGCCGGCACTTTGCTTTTATTGACCATCATAGATATTGCAGCTTAGTCCCGGCGTGCAGAGCTGACTGGTGCTGACCGGCCACGCGTCGCGCGATGCGCTGCCGGACTTGTGCATCGCCGTCGCCCCGCCATAGCTGGAATCGTTCGTTGCCGTGCTGCTGTCTTGCGCACTTTGCTGCGCGGCACTGCCTTGTGCCGGCGACATCTGCATGTCTTGCGCCTGCGCGAAAGGGCTCATCGCGAAGACGCTAGCGGCCGTTGCTGCCAATAGAAAAGTTGCTCTCATCGCCACCACCTCTTGGATCAGGGAATTCATTGAGGACTGCAAGCTTGCGACGAGCTTGCGGGCACGCATGCGGGGACCGGGTTGCGGGCGCGGGGCGGTGCGCCTTCCAGGCTTCTGATCGAACGCGAGGATTTAGGGGCCTGTAGGCACCGAAAGCGCGTAGCTTGTAGCACGCACTCCTACGTTATACCGTGGATCGAAAAAGTAAATTCCGATCGGCGCTCTCCTTTGCACGCGCGCGTCACGCAGGTTTTGCGAACGCGCTTGCTTAAGCGGGCTGCGATATCGCGCGATGTCCGGAACGCGAAGCGGCCGGCCGGTTTTGATATATTGGCTTTCCCGCCCGGGAGTTTCTGGCAATGCGTGTCGGCCGACCTGTCAAACCTCTGCCTCATCCGAACTGCGACTACTGCAACGCGCCCGCGACCCTGACACGCGCGGGCGACGAAGCCTATCCTTATCGCGACGACCACGGCCCGCTCTGGATGTGCGCCGATTGTCAGGCGTGGATCGGCATCTTTCCGCGCAGCACGCGCAACGTCCCGCTCGGCCGTCTCGCCGATGCGCGATTGCGCGATCTGAAAGTGAAGCTGCATGCGGCGCTCGAGCCGCTCGTCCAGGCCAAGGTCCGGCGCGACGGCTGCAATGTTTTCGAGGCGCGGTCCAAGGGAATGAAGTGGCTCGCGCAGACGATCGGCGTCGAGCCGGACAAGTGCAGCATCCACACGCTCGACGCCGACGAGTGCGAGCGCGCGATCGCGGTTGTCGAACATTTCGAACAGGAACGCGGTCAGCACCCTTCAGATTCGGCGAGCGATGAACGTTAACCTGAGAAGGTCAACCACCGATCCTCGCATGTCACGCACTCTACCTTTCCAGCGCTCGCCTCAGGCGACGCGCGCACGGCTCAGCAAGGCACAGCTGCTTCCCATCCCGCGCGCGGTGGCCGACGAGCTCGCGCTCGCGGCGCATATGTCGCTGACGGCTTTGCGCTCGGGCTCGCCGGATATCGCGCCCGCGCAGCACATCACCGAGGCGATGTATCTCGCGAAATTCCTCGCGGAAGCCGGCCACGGCGACTTCGCTCACGACGAACTGCTTCGCGCGGATCAGGCGATGGCCGCCGTGTTCGACGCCGGCCGCACCTCCGGCTCGTGGACGCTCGCGGCAGAAGACTTCGACCGGCTCGCCGCAATCGTGTCGCTTTACGATCATCAGTTGCGGCGGGCGTCCCTGGGGGCGCTTTCGGTCGCGAGCGAGCGGCTCGAACGGTTCAAGGCGGGCGAGCCTTATCAGCCGCTGCACGCGCGGAAGTGCGCAGATCGATTTTTCCTCGATGAACTTTAGGTCGGGATGCCGCGCATCCTGATCAAAGACGCGCCATGTGCCATCTTGATCCTCGCGATAGAACGCAGCGTGCATGCTGTGATGGAGTGGCTTCGTTTGGCGTCGTTGGTGTCGGCGCGATTTGGTTCATGTTCCATTGACGAGGAAGGCGGGCACTCCGTCAGTTAGTTGCGCAGGTGACCACCTTCACCTCGCCGGCGCGCGCGCAGTTTTACTCTAAGGGTGACTACGCAACCTGTATCAATCGATACACTTGACCAATTGGATCGCTTCGGGGTGAGGCCGTCGCAATGGACGCGATTGAAAATGGACCCAAGTGCGATAAAACGGCCGCGTTTCGTGAAACAAATTCAGGTTATCTCGATAAGCTATTGAAATTTATATATTTTTTTTGGGCGAAGTTGGATTACCGTTGTTTCACGGGCATAGGAAAGGCTTCACTCACGGCGAAGACCAATACCCTCCGCTGCTCGATCACTCCGCTCCGGAATGGCGGAGATACTGCCGGACGGGTTGACGCCTTCAGCGGCCTATCACGACCTGCACGTAACCGATGAAGTATCGTTCGATTCGCGATGATGTTTATGGCGATGATCGCAAAAATCAACAACGCGGCACGTGGCCGCAAAGTGCGCTCGATTCGTCTCATTTTCGCAGGACGTCTCTAACTGAAAGCGCCGACTCCCCGGCGCCGTTATTCAACGCGTTCTTCGAAGGGCGAAGTGGTGCCCTGCAAGATGCCGTCTCTTGCCGAGCATCGCCCGAGCAATGGCGTCAAATAGCTGCGCCCGATAACGGTTCTTATGATCGGCACTCGCGCACAGTTTGCCGTGTGGCCCGGACTGTCGAGTGCAGTCATTTGGCCGGGTGCGTTCAGAGTACAAGGCTTTGGTCTCGCCGCCCGCCGGCCTGAGTACAACATGGCGTGCGGACTAAAGCGTTAGCTTCCATAGCGATGGATCGAGTGTCCGAATTCGGACACTAGGCGTGTCAGACGCTCGCATCTAGGCTCGATTTCACCGCGCGGTTACGATGCTAGCCCCAAAAATCCTCGAGAGGACACCTGGCTCACGCTTCATCTTGGCTGGAGGCATTCAGATCAACTGTCTACGAAACCGCTGGGGGTAGCCCAGGTCTTGGCCCCGGCTCGAATTAGGCGTGCGCAAATGCTAGCGTTCAAAAAATCAAACGCTGGCTGATTCTCGGGTAGTTGTTCGAGGATTTCCTACCCAGTTGATCCAAGGTTCCTCCTTGGGGCGCTATGCTGCAGGGACCGAAAAGTGTCCGAATTCGGACAGTCGGTGCGTACCGTGACGAATCGAGCGACAGAGGTTGATGATCCGTTTGCCTCCGCCCTAAGTGTCCGAATTCGGACACTCCTTCAACGCCCGGCGTATTTTTCGATTGCGCTCGATCGCGGACCATAAAAAAAGCCCGCCGAAGCGGGCTGTCCATTGGCTCACTCAGAGCGTATCGAGAACATCTTCCCAATATGATCTCTAAGCTGGTTTTCCTGCTCCTCCGTCATGACACCCGCTTTGAACTTGAACGTGAGCCCTTTCACGTCTTTCGTGATGCTCCCAGCCTGAACCTTCCCCGCGAATATCTTGAGAATGCTTCGACCGCCGGCATCCGTGGCTGACTCTCCCCGACTCGCCTGCGCGCTCAAACTCGCCGCTACCTTAGTCTGCACCAGATCACCGGAAAGAACCTGTGGCCACAATTCCTGAAGCGCCCTCAATCCTTGCTCGCCAGTCTTCTTCAGCGCGTTGACGATATCTTGCGCTGCCGAGGCCCCCAGAACAGAAGGATTCAAATCCAAATCGCGCTTCACGAAGTCCGGCAGCGAATCGTAGGCGAGAAATCGGTAGAGATCGCTCCGCGTAATCCCCATCGCTTCCGAAAGCCGCGTCCGATTAGGAAACTCCGACTCTGCCCGGCGAATCGCAATCGCAATCTCGTAGTCAGAGAGATCATCGCGCGTGACGTTCTCCATGAGCGCCAACGCAGCCATATCTTGGTCCGTGCACTCGATCACCACCGCACGAACCGACGTCTTGTTAATCAGTTTGTGCGCGCGCCAGCGTCGCTCGCCCGCGACGAGCTGAAACGCCTCGCCGACGCGCCGGACGGTAACTGCTTGCAGCAATCCGACTTCTCCGATCGAGCGGGCCAACTCAGCGAGTTTGGCCTCGCTGAACTGACGACGCGGTTGCCACGGGTTGGGCACAATGGCGTCAACGGGAATCTCCGTCTCGACGCCCCGCGCCTCGAGTTCCTGAATCCGAAGTTGCGCCGCGGCCAACGCGCTCGTGATGCCCGGCATCGTTTGCGGACCGCGGTTCGACTTATCCTTTTTGGTCTCACTCTTGAAATCCGCCGGCTTTGGCAAGTTGGCCGTCTTGGCCATGAGTTGTTCTCGGATGTTATTACTCATGCCGGCTCCTTCCACGATTTGACGAACATATCATCCAGCCATTTGGCATATTGCATCATGGGTTGCCGCACCCGTTGAAGCGACTTCGCCGTGGAATGCGTACTGACGACGTCAAGAGCGGTCGAGAAAGAAAGCGCGCCACCGCTCATTACAGAACTAGCCGGAATCTCAAACGGATCGAGCCAGCGACCATACGCGCTTTGCGCCCATTGACGTACAACCGGCGCAGACGAGGTCTTGCCGTAATCCACCTTCGACAACAGGATGGAAATGAAGTCGTAGACTTTGTCTTCCTCATACGGAAGGAAATCCTCGGCAACATCGGAGAATAGCCGCCAGAACGCGAGTGAACTAATGAAGTCGAGATTCTCCGGAATCATCGGCATGACGAGCGCGTCCGCTGCGAGCAGCGCATTAAGATTCATATACGACAGCGACGGCGATGTGTCGATCAAAATGTAGTCGTACTGCGATCGCAGCGGCTCGAGTCCCTCGCGCAGCACTGCCCAGAATCGGTAACCCTGAATCGTCTTTTGACGAGCGGGGAGCAGGAACTCTGCTCCATATAAGAAGGTATGTCCGGGGATAATGTCGAGGCCATCCCAATACGTCGACTGGACGCTTGCTCCGAGACCTCCTTCCACGTTCTGATCATAGATATAGGGTAGCACCGTGTCGTCGCCGGATATTTCTTTCTCGGCATAAAGACCACACAACTCCGAAGCCGAAGCCTGCGGATCGAGGTCGATGAGCAACACCTTGCGGCCCAGAAGCGTCAACGCTTGTGCCAGGCAAACAGTCGTCGTGGTCTTCGCCGAACCGCCCTTCAATTGAGCGGTCGTCAACACTTTGCCCCTGAAGGCACTGTCGCCGTCGCCAAGGCGAGTCTGATAGATATCGGATGCCATCTTCACCCAGACCCGTACCTCGGGCAGAGTAAACGTTCGACTGCGGCCGCTGCCGTTCAGCGTTCCCGGTGGCAACCCTCCTTCTCCCTTCGTCACCAGATACTGGATCTGCTGGCGGGTCAGATTGCACATCTCGGCCAGTTCGCTGATCGTATAAAAAGGCGCGAGCTTGCGAGGGCGCGGAGCGAGGATCTGCTCCCGGAGGTTGTCCGAAAAGGGTTCAAGGTTATCGGCGAACTCCGCCACTTCGCGAAGGGTGACCTTGCGGTCTTCCATAGGTAGGGTGCCTACGTTTGCCATTCTGCGCTTTCTCCATGTATTGACGTCGAAGCGCAGAATACACGAATACGCGTAAACAAGGTTGTATTGCGTCGAGAAATGACGCTTCGGCTACATCGAGACCGACATCCGATTGATTTTTCGGGTCTTTTTATGCCCAAGCGGATATCAACCGACTATCTTTCACGACCATAACGGCTCCGACGCGCTTCCGCCACCCGAATCCTCTCTCGCCGACAGCACAAAAAGCACCCCGGGGGGCGGTTTTTGGTCAACGATCCGTTTCTCTATTTACGCTGCATTTTCAATGACTTAGCAATTCGAATGCAAAATCCGTCCGTAAACTTCCACCGAGTCCGTTTTGTTTTTTTGTAAACCTAGACCCACCCACCAACAAACAAAGACCCTCATTTTGCTTAAAAATCAACGACCGTCCCTGTGGATAGGGACGCTTTTTGTGAAGCACGGGACGGTTTTTGTGCTGGATGCTCCGCAAATTGGGCTCATGGGAGCGGAAATTGTGTCGACCGGGGCGGAAATTGTGATCGAGTCCAGCGATCGGGGCGGTTTTTGTGCGGCTAGGCTCGTGAATCGCGCGGGGTGGTTTTTGTGTTGACACCCCTTGCTCGCCTGATAGAGTGCCGGGGATCGAAGCCGAATCGGAAGCATGGAAAACCAAGACCTCACTGTCACGCCGAAGCAGTTGGCACTGGACATCTACGAAGACATGTCCGCGCAAGGCTCGGCGATCTGCGAATCGACACGGGACATTGGTTTCCTGCGCAACAACATCTTCACGCGGGTCGGCGGCTTGGGCATTGCCGCGCGGCGCGTGCTCGATGCGGCGTACTTCATCGTCGCGACCAAAGCACCTGAAGAGCTCATCGACGACAAGGTGTACACGTTCACGGCCGACATCAACTACTTCAAATGGTTGATGCGGTATGACAGCCGCAACCACAGCCATCTGATCGCCCAGATGCGATCTGCGGCGCGGGCTCGTGTCGAAATCATGACGGCCCCGTCGATCGAAGAACTGACCGAAAAGGACTCGTGGGGCACCATCAGTCTGCTGGGTGATTGCTACATCGAGCGCAACGTCGTTTGCATCCTGCTTGCGGGACGCGTCATCAAGTATCTGATCAGTCCGTACAAGGCGCACTGGCTGAGCCTGCGGGCATCGACGGCGTTTTCGCTTTCGCTCGCCCGGGCAATCTACGACCGCCTCATCCCATGCGAAGGCCACGGCGTGACCGAGTGGTTCGCATTCGAAGACGTGCTGGAGTGGCCGGGAAAGGTCGGCGAGTCGCGCAAGGAAGTGAAAGAGTTCAAGAAGCGCTTCCTCGAGCCCGCGATCGACCAGCTCAACGATGTCTCGGATTTCGATGTCAGCTGGGAGCCCAATGCCGAACGCGTTACCGCGGACAAGCTGAAAATCCGGTTTCGCTTCACGAAGAAGCAGGGCGCGGATGCCGCCCGCGCCGGCATTCAGGATTCGATGTATCTCCTGTTGCACAACGAGTTCGCCTTCGATACGCCCGACTTCGAGCGCCTCGCCAAGCGCCGCGACGTCTGGACCGACGAGCGGCTCGAGCAGGCCATCGAATACACGCGTTTCAAGCTCAACGAGGGCAAGGTGACGGTCAGTCCCCGCGGCTATCTGTTCAAGGCGCTGGAGGGAAACTACCGGATCGGCGATGCGGATCGAAAGATGGCGTCGATCAAGGCGAAGCAACTCGAGGACGACAAGAAAGACCGCCGTTCGCGCGATACGGTGAAGGCGCACCTCGAAGCCAGCATCCAGGTCCAGAACGACACGGCGAAGGCCAAGATGAGCGAAGAGATCCGGGCCGGCCGCGAGTATTTCGAATCGGTCGACGCTCCGTCGCGCAAGGAGCTTTGCCATTCGTTCGTAAGCCAGTTGATTCCGCAGCGGCTCATCGAGAAACAGGGTCTTTCACGCGAAAGCGTCAGCGCCGACAACATTCTCACCGTCAATCGCGTGGTCGCCGATGCGTTCTGTGCGCATGTCTACGCGAAGCTGAAGAAGGCGCGCGCGGGCAGCCGGATCTGATTCGTACGAGGCGCTGCGAGATGATCCGCAATTCGTAGTATCCAACTACCCCGTCATCCAGGCCGCTTCAGCGGTTTCTGACAACCCGCGAGCACCGCGCCCGCCGCCAGCACGAGCGCGGAATAAACGAGGCCGCGCGTCAGCCCCGCGCTATCCGACACCCGCCCGATCACCACCGGCCCGACGATCTGCCCCAGCGCGAACACGATCGTGAATGCGTTGATGCCGGTCGGCCACTGATTCGCGGGCAGATTGTGCCGCACGAATGCCGTCGTCGACGCCACCGCCGACAGGAACGTCGCACCGAACAGCGTGCCCGAAATGAATGCCGCCAACGGATGCACGAGCATCGCGGGGATGAGCGTCGCCGCGGCGAGCAGCCCGTTGAGGATCGCCAGCGCCTGGCCGCCGCGCATGCGATCGAGTAGCCCGGACCACATCCGCGCCGATACCACCGTCGCTACACCCAGAAGGATATAGAAGCCGCTCACCACAGCCGCGCTCATGCCCGCGTTGCGAAGCAGGGCGACGATGAACGTCATGTAGCCGATATAGCCGATGCCGAAGCAGCCATATCCGGCGAGCGCGAGCGCGAAACGCCGCCGTTGCACAGGTGCGCCGGACACGGCATCCGTGCCGTGGCGCGCCGACGAAAGCGGATGCGCGGATTCGATCCGCCGCGCGGCCCAGACCGCGACGCCGGAAAAAGCGGCGCAGGCGGCGGCGAGCGCGAACCACGCGAAGCGCCAGCCGTGCGCAACGGGCAAGACCGCGACCGGAACGAGCAGCGACGAAATCACGATTCCCCAGCCCGTGCCGCCGTAGTAGAGGCCGATCACGAGCCCCGCATCGCGCGGAGACATCGATGCGAGCCGGGCGGCCAGCACACCGCCGCTCACGAAGATGAGCGCGCTGCCGATGCCTGTCGCGACGCGCAGCACGAGCAGGGCGTCGGTAGCGGTCGTTGCGCCGCTCGCCGCCATCAGCAAAGCGGTGAGCGCGCAACCAGCGATGAACAGCGTGCGTGACGCGACGCGCATCGACAATCGGGAGAACGCGAGCGCGCCGAGCAGATAGCCGAACGCGTTCGCCGTATTCATCGCGCCGGCCTGGGCGAAGTTCCACGCGAGGTCGAGCCGCATCGGCGGCAGAAGGAGCGCGTATGAAAAGCGCGCGAGCCCGAGCGCGATGGCGCTCCCGAGCGACAACGCCACCGCGAGCAAGAGCGCGTGTCTGCGATCGGCCTCGTAGACGATCGCGCGGGAAGGGGCTGGGCTGTTCTCGCGAAGGTCTGCGCTCGCATCGTCACGCTGTCTCACGCTCTTGTCGTCCTATGGATGGCGATTCGTCTTGTCATGTCGTCGGTCTGCCGGCCTATGGTATCGCGGACCGGTCACATTGCTTACACACGTCATGGCTAAGCTTCGCTGCGCTGTATGGATCTGCGCGACCCTGCCGGAGAACCCGATGTCGATCGTCTCGTGCCGCTACGTGAGCGTGGCCTGTTTCGCCGTATGCGT
Source organism: Caballeronia sp. INML1 (assembly GCF_023631085.1). Lineage (NCBI taxonomy): Bacteria > Pseudomonadati > Pseudomonadota > Betaproteobacteria > Burkholderiales > Burkholderiaceae > Caballeronia > Caballeronia sp. INML1. Next base: position 65,941 of record NZ_JALQDT010000075.1, read on the forward strand.
CAGCGCAATCGTTTGCGGATGCAGCAAGCCGGACGCGGATTCGCCGTCACCGGTCGCCGTCATGCGCAGCGAGCCGTCCGAAACAGCCGCCACGAGCGAGCTTCAGGACTGGGCGAAGCAGGCGACAGGAGGCGCATCCGCTCAAGCCGCGCGACCCGCCATGGCACGGGCCGCATCGGAGCCGCTCGCAACACCGGTGATGCACACAGTGGACTAACCTTTCCTATTCACTTCCCCCGCGAAACGAATGAAAAACAAGAACCGTCGTGACTTTCTGCGCGCGGCCGTCGAGGCCGCAGGCGCGACCGCCGCACTCAACGTGATGCCGCTCGGCATTCGCCAGGCGCTCGCGATTCCCGCGAACAACCGTCATGGATCGATCGAGGACATCGAGCATATCGTCGTGCTCATGCAGGAAAACCGGTCGTTCGATCATTACTTCGGCACCTTGCGCGGCGTGCGCGGTTTCGGTGACAAGAGCGCGGTGACGCTGCCGAATGGCAAGCCCGTTTTCAACCAGCCGATCGCGGCCGGCGCGGGCGAAGTGCTGCCGTTTCATCCCGGCGCGTCGAACCTCGGCCTGCAGTTCCTGCAGGATTTGCCGCACGACTGGGTGAGCGGGCAGGGCGCATTCCACGGCGGTCTGTACGATCAGTGGGTGCCGTTCAAGGGCACGACGACGATGGCGTACCTGCAACGCGACGACATCCCGTTCCACTATCAGCTCGCCGACGCCTTCACGATCTGCGACGCCTATCACTGCTCGACGAACACATCGACCGATCCGAACCGCTACTACATGTGGACGGGCTACCTGGGCAACGACGGCGCGGGCGGCGGTCCGGTCGTCGACAACGCGGAAGCCGGCTACGGCTGGTCCACGTTCCCCGAAGTGCTCGAACGCGCGGGCATCTCCTGGAAGATCTATCAGGACATCGGCGCCGGGCTCGACGCGAAAAACGCGTGGGGCTGGACTGACGACGCGTACATCGGCAACTACGGCGACAACTCGCTGCTCTACTTCACGCAATATCAGAACGCGCAGCCGGGCAGTCCGCTGTACGAAAAGGCGCGTCGCGGCACGAACGCGGCCGCCGGCGACGACTACTTCGCGATTCTGAAGCGGGATGTGCAAGCCGGCACGCTGCCGCAGGTCTCGTGGATCGTCGCCCCGGAAGCGTTCTCCGAGCATCCGAACTGGCCCGCGAACTATGGCGCCTGGTACGTCGATCAGGTCTTGCAGGTGCTCACGTCGAATCCGGATGTGTGGAGCAAGACGGCGCTTCTCATCAACTACGACGAAAACGACGGTTTCTTCGACCATCTCGTTCCGCCTTTCCCGCCGACTTCGAGCGCAAACGGACTTTCGACCGTCGATACGGGCGGCGAGATCTTTCCGGGCACCGCGAAATATGCGAGCGGCCCGTATGGACTCGGCGCGCGCGTGCCGATGCTCGTCGTGTCGCCGTGGTCGAAAGGCGGCTGGGTGTGCTCCGAAACCTTCGACCACACGTCGGTGATCCGCTTCATCCAGAAGCGCTTCGGCCGCGCGCACGGCCTGGCCGAACCGAACATCTCGCCGTGGCGCCGCGCGATTTGCGGCGATCTCACATCCGCGTTCGACTTCCGCAATCCGAACACCGCGACGCCCACGCTGCCCGCCACGAGCGGCTACGTTCCGCCCGACAAGCTGCGGCATCCAGACTACGTGCCTGTTCCGCCCGTCGCGCAGGCGATCCCGAAGCAGGAGCCGGGCGTTCGCGCCGCGCGCGCGTTGCCTTACGAACTGTTCGTGCGAACGCGCGCGGATGCGTCGAAGGACACCGTCTCGTTCGATTTCGTCAACACGGGCAGCGCGGGCGCGGTATTTCTGCTCTATCGCAACGCGAGCGCGGACGCGCCGCGCACCTACACGGTCGAAGCGCGCAAGCGTCTCGCGGACCGCGTCGCGGCGAATCCGGACGGCAGCTTCGATTTCGTCGTGCACGGCCCGAACGGCTTTCTCCGGCGGATCGCCGGCAAGGCGGGCGCGCAGTCGCACGGCTGGTGGTCGCGCGAGCAGGCCGCGCCCGATGTCGCGGAAGGTTACGACGTCGCCAACGGCAATCTGCAATTGCGGCTCGCGAATCGCGGAACGGCCGCGTGCACCTTCAGCGTGACCAATGCGTACGATCCCTCGAAGACGATCACGCGACGCGTGCGGGGCGGCGACACCGAGCAGGTCTACCTCGATTTGCGCGAAGCGCACGGCTGGTACGACGTCGAAGTCAAGGTCGACACCGATCGCGCATTCTTGCGCCGCCTCGCCGGTCACGTCGAGACCGGCCGCGACAGCATGAGCGATCCCGCGCTCGGGGAATGATCTCGATCGCAAGAATGACTTCCTTATCGCAGTAGGCAACGCCGACCAGCGAACTCTCATGCCCAACCCCGCGCATGCGGGACTTTTTTCCGATCGCGGCTCGTCGTGCAGCGCACATACGTGGGACATCACGCATTGCGAAGCGCGACGAACCCTGTGAAGATCGAGCGTGCACGCCAGTTCACGCTTGAGCTCGACGCGACGGTGAAATCAAAATGGCACGCCGCGCGTCGTATCGCACCATCGAATCCAACAACGAATTGGGGTGCAACACGGAGAGACGGGGATGAGAGAACGAGCAACAGTGCTGCTGGTTCGTCACCAGTCAGTACTGCTGGTCCGGGAACGCGGCGGACCGTGGTTGCTGCCGGGCGGCGCGGTGGCATTCGACGAACTGACGATTATTGCGGCGATCCGAGCGCTGCACGAAGACACCGGGGTGCAGGCGAGCGCCGCCGCTTTTCTGTTTCAGCAGGCATCGGCGCATCATCTGCATCATGTCTTTCGCATCGCGATACCGGACGACGTCCATCTGCGGCCGAAAGCCGGAGCCAGATTCCATGAGCTATTTTGGGTGGAGGCGCATCAGCTCGCGCATGTCAGCGCGACTCCGGGCACCCGGGCGATCCTGACGCGCGCAATGGGCGGCGGCCGTGAGTCCACGCGGCACGCGTGGAGCAACGGTGGGGTGGAGCAGGAGGCCGCGGCCGGTTTTGGGAGGCGCGGCCGCTAAGTCGCTTCGGCTTGTTTCCAGCTAACTGTATTTCTTGTCTGCGCAAACCACGCAGGCGCGTACTTCGCTGCGAAATGAATACTTTTTCGGCGACGTTGGGCCTATGCTACCGTTTGAACGGTTGCGGGCGCTCGAGCGAAGGTCGAGCGCCCGCACCTGCCATTGAGCAACGGAAGCATTCGCCCCTGATTGGCGGAGGAAACCATGAAGCTCGTCAGCATGTTTGCCGGAACCGTCGGATTCGTGGCCGTCGTCGGCCTTTCCTTATTGGCCGTTGCGGACATTCTCTTGACGCCATCCGACAAACCCGCAGAGAAAGAACGGCTCGCGTAACACGGCGCTTTCTTTCAGACCGCCGAATGACCGTTTAATTGTCGGTCAAATCGATGAGCCGGCTGTCCATGAAACGTCGAATTTCAGTTGAAGGCATTCGAATGCGAAATGCTGTCTTTCTATAACCAGACGACAGTGATAATGAGCGATGCATCATAATTCCATTATCGCGGACGCCCTTTGCTCCGGCGGCGCGACGATGCCAGGCCCGGCGGGGCAAGGGCCAAGTGCCGCCGGGCGCGGCGCGCGTCGACGGTCGATCGAACAGACCTGCTTTCACCCCTTTGTTCAGGGATTTGCGCGCGTCGGATGCATCCGAAAATCATGCCTACAGTTCGCATGCCGGAAATCGGCGAATTTGAGATGTGATATAATCGTCGATAAATCAAAGTTCATTCGGTCAAAACTTTCAGTCACGGGTTTTATCAAATGCTTGATTCAACGCGTATGAGCGCGGAGGAAGCATGTCAGTAGTCGGTGTCATAGGCGCAATTGTTTTTTTCGCAATAATCGGTCTTGCATTGCTGGCCGTGATCGAAATTATCTTTTCGCCTTTTGCCAAACATAAGGCAAATGAAACGAGCAAGCACGGCCACAAGCGGCCGACCTGGTATCGCAGGCGCGAAGTCGCCGTGCGCCGCGACGAGCCCTGATCGACGCCAAATTTTCCTGATCCGCCAACAGCTTAGCGTACCCTCCCGAGCCGGCTGACACAGCCGCCACCAGCCTGCCGATCATGAAGCAGTGCCATATTTTCGGCACATCCGTTCAAATCCCTCGCATTAATTAGCTCTCGCAACTGTGCGATAACGCACCGCACGCGCTTTCCCCAGACTCTAGTCTTTCTTCGCCGGCACACGCATGAAATGGACTGTTCATCATTTCAAAAGCGCCGGACCACAACACATATAAAGACAGTTAAGCGTTTAGCTAAAGACCTGCATCGGGTCGACTGGCGAATGGCTGCTGTCTGAGGGAAAAGAAATGGCGCAACCCGCATATCCTTCCGTGCTTGAATGGTGGACGCGCGTCGAAAAGCGGCTCTATGGTGACTCGGACGAGACTCCGCAGAGCCGCTCTCTTGTCCGTGCACCGATCATGGTCTTGTACGACGGCTGTGAGAACATCGAAGCGCTGTGGAAAGCGCTGCTCCAATGCCGAACGCCGCATATCCAGGTTGTTTGGAAGTCGCCCGAGTCGGACGAAATGCGTCTGCTGGCGGAGTCGTATGTCGCGATACCGGAGAAGCTCTTCTTCCTGAAGTCGCTTCAGACGAGCCTGCGGCGTGTCGCCGTTCTCGTCGGGCGGGCGCAGAAGCGTCTGGAGTCCGCTTCGTCGCCGCGTGACTTTCCGCTCGTCAAGGCGAAGGCGCAGCCGGCGCGACTTTCGGCTCTCACGTCGGCGTGCTTCGCGTTGCGGCATCTCGGCCGCAAGGTGCTGAATCAGCCGCTCAAGCTGCTGGTGCAGCGCGGACACTGGGTGCTGGCGTACCGTCGCACCGACACGCCCTCCGAGTTGCGCGCGGGGAGCAGTGTCGACGGTGACGAAAGCCGCAACTGGGTCACGCTTCCCGGCATGACGTCGCAATTTCACGCCGACCCGTTCCTCTGGCGCGGCAAGAACGGCGACTACCATCTGTTCTTCGAGAGCCTTCCCTACGACACGAACCGCGGGACGATCAGCCATATTGCGTTCGATCCGGTCAAGCAGACATGGCAGGAGACGCCGCGCGTCGTGCTCGACAAGAGCTATCACCTGTCGTACCCGTTTCTCTTCGAGCACGAAGGCGAGGTCTTCATGATTCCGGAGACCTGCGGCAATCGCACGATCGAGATGTATCGGGCCGCTTCATTCCCGACCGACTGGGCGCTGCACAAGGTGATCATGCGCGATGTCGTCGCCGCCGATACGACGCTCCATCACGACGGCAAGACCTGGTGGATGTTCACGAGCATCACCGAAGAGGGCGGATCGAACTGGGACGAACTGTCGATCTTCTATTCGGATAGCCCGTTCGGCGAATGGACCGCGCATCCGATGAACCCGGTCGTCTCCGACTGCCGTCTCGCCCGCATGGCCGGCAACCTGTTCAAGGACGCGCAGAACCGCCTGATTCGTCCCGCGCAGAATTGCGAGCGCGAATATGGCGCCGCGCTGACGTTCCGCGAGATCACCGAACTCACGACCACGACGTATGCCGAGCGGACCGTGTCGATTCGCACGCCGCCGCGCGGCCACCAGGGACTTCACACGTGGAATGCAGTCGGCGGGATCACCGTCATCGATCTGAAGACGCAGCTTCGCAAGTGGAATCCCTGGCGCGGGCCGATGAGGCGCGCATGACGCGACAGGCGCCCGTCGGCGGCTGCGCACGGGCAAGAGAACCGGCGTGTGGCACGTCGCACAGTGCGTGCCACGGCGCCGGCTTACATTGGTGATTCATCGGAGACTGGAAGCCGCATCGCGCGTTTGTCTTTAGCGCGCGTCACGCAGGTCCTCCGGCGAGGCAGCCCATCGCCATAAAACACCCGTCACAGCACCAGCATCTCCGCCAGCGGCGCGCGCGTCGGTTGCCTGGGGACGGGCCCATCGTAGAAAAACGGCAGCCGGGACCATGAAGCTTCTCCATGTCATCGTTGCGCTCAATGCGGACGGCGCTGAACGCATGCTCCAGCGACTCATCGAGTCGCACATCGAAGATCCGCGGTTTCGTCACGTCGTCTGCTCGCTCACGACGACCGGCAAGGTCGGTGAGGAACTTGCCGCTCGCGGCATCGACGTGCATAGCCTCGGCATGCGTTCGCCGCTCGGCTTTCCGCGCGCGCTGTGGCAACTCGTGAAACTGATTCGCGCAGTACGCCCCGACATCATTCAGACGTGGATGTATCACGCCGACTTTCTCGGCGGACTCGCGGGACGGCTCGCGGCGCACAAGCGCATCGTCTGGGGCGTGCGCACCACCGACGTCAGATCGGGCGGCTCGCGCGTGACCGTGCTGCTGCGCAAGGTCTGCGCGTGGCTGTCGTACTCCGTGCCGCAGGCGATCGTGTGCGCGGCCGAGGCATCGCGCCGGGCGCACGTATTGGTCGGCTATGACGCGAGCCGCATGATGGTCGTGCCGAACGGATTCGATGTCGCACGCCTTGCCGCGACGCCCGAGCAACGCGCCGCGATCCGCCAGCAATGCGGATTCGGCGATGGCACGGTCGTCGTCGGCATCCTGGGGCGTTTCCATCCGGTGAAGGATCATCAGAATTTCGTGCGCGCGGCAGGCATCCTGGCCGCGCGCCATCCCGACGTGCGTTTCATGATGGTCGGGCGCGATCTCGACGCGAACAATCGCGAGCTCGCCGACTGGATCGCGCAGACGGGATTCGCGTCGCGCTTCGTGCTGCTCGGCGAGCGGCGCGACGTGCCCGCGTGCCTGTCGGCGATGGACGTGTTCTGCCTTTCGTCGCGCACGGAGGGCTTTCCGAACGTGGTCGGCGAGGCAATGGCGATGGCGCTGCCATGCGTCGTCACCGATGTCGGCGATGCGGCCATGCTCGTCGCCAATACGGGCGTGGTTGTCGCGAAGGAAAACACCGACGCGCTCGCGGCCGGACTGTCCCGCGTCGTCGACATGACACCCGACGAGCGCATCCGTCTCGGCCAGATGGCGAAAGCGCGCATCCATGCCGAATTCACGATGATGCGCGCGCGCGAGCGTTTCGAAGATATCTACCTGCGGCTCGTCGAAGAAAAGTGAGCATCGCATAAGCGTGGCCTCTGGCCGCAACTGAAGGAGAACGAACATGTGCGGTATCGTCGGCTTTCTGGGTGGTCGCGGCATCGGCCCGGGCGACTCGAAGACAACGGTCAGGAAGATGGCGCTCGCCATCGCCTATCGCGGACCCGACGACGCGGGCGAGTGGACCGATGATCTGCGCGGCATCGCGCTCGGCCATCGCCGGCTGGCGATTCAGGATCTCTCGTCGGCGGGGCATCAGCCGATGTCATCGGGCAGCGGCCGTTATGTCATCGTCTTCAATGGCGAGATCTATAACCATCTCGATCTGCGCGATGAGCTCGAGGACACGCAGCGCGCGCCTGTCTGGCGCGGAAGTTCGGATACCGAAACATTGATGGCCGGCTTCGATGCGTGGGGCATTCAGGCGACCATCGAACGCGCGGTCGGCATGTTCGCGTTCGCCGTGTGGGACCGGCAGGAATGCCAGCTCACGCTCGCGCGCGACCGGATCGGCGAAAAACCCCTTTACTACGGCTGGCAGGGACAGGGCGAAGAAGCCGCGTTCGTGTTCGGCTCCGAGCTCAAGGGGCTGCGCGAGCATCCCGCGTTCGAGAACAACGTCGATCGCGGCGCGCTGACGCTGCAGATCCGTCACGGTTGCGTGCCGGCGCCGTATTCCATCTTCGAAGGCATCTACAAGCTTGAACCGGGCAAGATGCTCACCGTGTCGCTCGAACGGCGTGAGCCGCGCATCTGGCCGTACTGGTCCGGCGTCGAGGCGGCCGTCAACGGTGCGGCACGCGGCTTCGCGGGCAGCCCGGAGGACGCCGTCGACGAACTCGAGCACCTGCTGAGCGATGCGATCCGCCAGCAGATGCTCTCCGACGTGCCGCTCGGCGCGTTCCTCTCGGGCGGCGTGGACTCGTCGACCATCGTCGCGCTGATGCAGAAGCAATCGTCGCGTCCGGTGAAGACGTTCACGATCGGCTTCAACGAAAGCGACTTCGACGAAGCGAAGCTCGCGAAGGCCGTCTCGGCGCATCTCGGCACCGACCATACGGAGTTGTACGTGACGGCGCGTGAGGCGCTCGACGTCATTCCGCGTCTGCCCGAACTCTACGACGAACCGTTCGCCGATTCGTCGCAGATACCGACGTTCCTCGTGTCGCAGCTCGCCAGGCAACACGTGACGGTCTCGCTGTCCGGCGACGCCGGCGACGAGCTCTTCTGCGGCTATCAGCGCTACCGGACCGCACCCGACATGTGGGACAAGATGACGGTGCTGCCAGCGGCGCTGCGCAAGCTGGCGGCATCGGGCATCGTCGGGATATCGCCGAAGCGCTGGAACAGCATGGCGGGGCTGATGGAACCGATTCTGCCGTCGTCGCTGCGCGGCGTGAAAGTCGGCGACAAGCTGCACAAGGGCGCGCAACTGCTGTCGTGCCAGTCGCGCGACGAGGTTTATCTGCACCTGATGTCGCAATGGAACGACCCGGCCGCGCTCGTGATCGGCGGTCACCAGCCGCCGACGCTGATGACCGGCAACGCGCCGGCCTTCACCGGCCTCGACGACGTGCAGCGCATGATGGCGCTCGACATGATCACCTATCTGCCCGACGACATTCTCACGAAGGTCGATCGCGCCGCGATGGGCGTCTCGCTCGAAACGCGCGTGCCGTTCCTCGATCATCGTGTCGTGGAGTTCGCGTGGCGCCTGCCGCAGTCGATGAAGGTGCGCGACGGACAAACCAAATGGGCGCTGCGCCAGGTGCTTTATCGTCATGTGCCGCGCGCGATGATCGAGCGGCCCAAGCAGGGCTTCGGCGTGCCGATCACGCACTGGCTGCGCGGCGAGCTGCGCGACTGGGCCGAAGCGCTGCTCGACGCATCGCGGCTGCGTCGCGAGGGCTTCTTCGATCCGACGATCGTGCGGGCGAAATGGCAGCAGCATCTGTCGGGCGAGCAGAACTGGCACCGGCAGTTGTGGAACGTGCTGATGTTCCAGCAGTGGCTCGAGCATCAGCATGCTTCGTCGATCCCGCTGTTCACGTCGCCTGCGGCCGATCTCGCTGGCATGGAGAGCTGATATCGTTGCGCGGCGCAGGCGCGCCGCCCGTGACGACATCCATGACGAAAGGCCCTGGTCTACCGGACCAGGGCCTTTTGCCTGGGCGCACACGCCTGCGATCTTCTCCCGGTTTCATGATGGGCAAATATGGGCAGGCGTAGCCGATGCGCTGCCGATTACGGCATCGGCACGGGCGTCTCCTTGCGCGCACACGCCCGCGATCGACGCGCCTGATTCTCCCCGTTTCATCAAGGGCGAACATGGGCAGGGCGTGGTTACGCCATCGCCGAATCTGTCAGGCCCCGGCCGGATGACGAACGGCCTTTTGTTCGTGCGCGAACGCCTGCGATCGACGCGCCCGATTCCCCCGTTTCCCGTTGAGAGAATCCACGAAGAGCGTGGTCGACGCTCGGCTCACGAGGGCACCGCCAAAGCAAAAGGCCCCGGTCTGATCGACCAGGGCCTTTCGTCTTTCTGCCATTCTCCGGCGCGCCTCGCGCCCGGAATTGCACGCCTACTTGTGATGCTGCTCGGGAACGGCGCGGGGAACGACGGGCTGTCTGCTGCCCACCAGCCAGCGCGGCGTCTTGAACCGGACGATCGCGGTGTACAGCCAGACATACGCGACGGCGAACACGACCGCGGTCACCGCGAGCACCACCGGGTTGTGCCAGAAGAGCGAGGCCGGCACGATGCCGATCATGCTCAGCACCCACAGATACGGCGACGTCCGCGCGTTTCTGCGCTGACGCTGACGCGGGTCGGAGCCTTTGCGCACGATACGCTTGAAAATCAGCGTATGCAGGTGGATGCCATCGGGCGCGCCGACCGGCCGGCCGCGCACGATCCTGCGGCGGTAGATCGAGAACAGCGTTTCGAAGAGCGGATAGATCGCCACGACCATGGCATACCACGCGCAGACGCTCGGGTGGCGGGCGACCAGCAGCACGAGCAGCTCCGCGATCGTGAAGCCGATGAAGTACGCACCGCCGTCACCGAGAAAAATCGACGCCGCGGGATAGTTCCAGATCGCAAAGCCGCCGATCGCACCGATCATCGTGAGCGCGGTGCTCATCACGAGCAGGTCGCCGACTTCATGCGCGACATAGCCGATCGAACCGAAGATCAGAATCGCCACGACTGCGGCGAGCCCGTTGAAACCGTCGATGATGTTGACCGCATTGGTGAGGCCCGCGACCGCGAGCACCGTCAGGCCGATCGCGATGGGCGCGACGGAGAGAATCGGATCGACGAGCGGAAGGTCCACGCGGCTGACCACGCCGTTGAGCAGGAACGCGCCCAGGAGCGCCGCGAGCATCGCACTGAGAAGGCGTGCACGAACACTCACGCGCTTGGTCAGATCCTCGATCACGCCACTCGCAAATGCCGGCGCCGCACAGAGCAGCAGCAGCAGGGACTCCTCACGCGGATTACCCCCGAAAATCGCGGCGATGGGAAAGGTCACGCAGGCCGCAACCATCAGCGCGATGCCGCCGATTCTCGGCACCGGATGAGAATGATTCTTTTGAACCCCGTTCAAATCGTGATCCAGGGAAAGCGCCCCGTAGCGTCCCGCGAATCGAACTATAAGTAGCGTCATGCAGAAAGAACTGATGAAGCCAAGCGCAAGGTTTAACATTTTTTTCACTCACGAAGAGGGCGCATCTCTTTTCGAATATCAAAACCCGAAAACGTATGGTAGGTACAACCCCCGCCATTGTCCACGCATTTATGGCGCTTTAATGTGTGAAACCGAGCCTATCGGGATTATATCGGGACTTCCCCCGATTATTCATACAAACCGGCTTTTAAAATCCCGTTAAAACACGATTTTCATATAACGGACTTAAAAAATCGCTTTAGAGAAATCGTGCGTCGTCGGTGCGCAAGCCCACTTTCGGGCGCATTTTCTTCGTGGGGCCGGTACGTTTTGCCGCGGCAAAAGGCCGTCAGGTCGTCTCTACGCCTAGCATAGGCTAAAAGAACCACGGCGGCAGGCGAAAAAATGTCCGCAAATCGAACCCCGGCTAAACCGGCTTTCTTCATAAAATTAGCAGTTCGATTAAAAGCGATTATATGTGCGGTGGCGCGCATACAGCAATACGCGTTGTGATAGCTTCCGATTTGCTCAAATGGCCCGCATACTCAATAAATTCTTAAAAGTGGGTTATAGAACACTCGATCGCGTTGAAAGGTTCGTTAAACAACAAAAATCGTCTGTTGGAATTTCTCTTTTTTTGAGTCGTGTGTTTCAATACGACTGCAATGCCGGGGCGGGATTTTAACGGCTCCGAATGTCGACCTGAATTCAAGAATAAGGAAATAGTGTTTGCGCCCCTTTGGGCGCGCTGCAAGTGTTTCGATCCGCATCCGGTGCGCATGTCGCGCCGGTCCCATAAGAGCCTGTAACGAGACGTTCCATGAAAGTTAAAAATCAGGCGTCAGCCGTAACGGCCGAGACCGACAAAGAGATCGAGCTCACGTCGATTCTCGAAACGCTGGGCCGTCACTGGAAGATGATCGCGACGACCGTGGCGGTCGTCTTCAGCATCGGGGTGGTGTACGCGTATTTCTCCGCGCCGATTTACCAGGCCGGCATGCTGGTCCGCGTCGACGACTCGACCGCCGCGCCGCCGACCGATTCACGCGACATGGTAAGAACCGCTGCCGCGATGTTCGACCAGCGGGCGACGGCCGAAGGCGAGATCCAGGTCATCGGCTCCAAGTTCGTGCTCGGACCCGTCGTCGATGCCCTCAAGCTGTATATCCAGGCCGCGCCGCATCGCTTCCCGCTGATCGGCGGGATGGTCGCGCGCATGAACGACGAAACGTCGACGCCGGGTCTCTTCGGCCGTGGCGGCTACGCCTGGGGCGCCGAATCGATCGACGTGTCCGCGTTCGACGTGCCGAAGAAGTTCGAAGGCAAGGAATACACGCTGCGCTATCTCGGCAACGGCCAGTATCAGGTTCGCGGTCCGGGCGTCGAAACGGGCGTCGGCGGCCAGGTCGGCACCGTGCAGCGCTTCGACACGGAAGCGGGCCCGATCTCGCTGCTCGTCGGCTTCATTCACGGCGAGAAGGGCGTCGAATTCGATCTCACGCGTAATTCGCGCACGTCCGCCATCGACCGGCTGCAGAACTCGCTGACGATCGCCGAGCAGGGCAACAAGTCGGGCGTGATCAGCACGTCGCTGGAAGGCAAGGATCCGGTGCTCGTGGCGGCGATCATCAACGAACTCTCGCAGATGTACGTCCGGCAAAACGCCGATCGCCGCGGGATCAACGCCGCGAAGTCGCTCGAGTATCTCGAGCAGCAGTTGCCCGACGCGAAACGTCAGATGGAAACGGCCGAGGACAACTACAACGCCTATCGCAACAGCCGCACGCTGTTCAATCCGGACGAAGAAGGCCGCATCGTCATGCAGCAGGCTTCGCAGGCGGACGCCCAGTTGCTCGACCTGAAGCGCCGCCGTTCGGACCTGGCAGTTCACTTCTCGCCGTCGCATCCGAGCGTGGTGGTGATCGACCAGCAGATTGCGGCGACCGAGAAGTACATCAACGACCTCGCAGCGCGCGTCAAGGCGATGCCGGCAGCCGAGCAGGGCGCGCTTCGCCTGCAACGCGACGTGCGCGTGAGCACCGATGTGTATTCGGCGTTGCGCAACAACATCGAAACGATGCGCCTGATCAGGGCCGGCCGCGTGCCGACCGTGGAACTGCTCGACCGCGCCGAAGTGCCCGAGCGTCCCGTCAAGCCGGTCAAGGCGCTGGTGCTCGTGATCGCAGCAGGCCTCGGACTCTTCATCGGCATCGTGCTCGCCTTCGCTCGCGACTTCCTGTTCAAGGGCGTGCTCGACCCGAAGGAACTGGAATCGAAGACGGGTCTTTCGGTATTCGCGACGATTCCGGACAGCGAACGCCAGAAGGAACTCGCGAAGCGCATCGCCGACAAGCGGCCCGAACAGCTCGCGCTCGCCTCGCGTTACCCGACGGACCCGGCCGTGGAAGGCCTGCGCATGATGCGCTCCTCCCTCCACTACGCGTTGATGGATGCGCCGAACAACGTCGTGATGCTGGCGGGCCCGCTGCCGGGTATCGGCAAGTCGTTCGTGTCGGCGAATCTCGCGACGCTGCTCGCGGCCGGCGGCAAGCGCGTGCTGCTCGTCGATTGCGACCTGCGCCGCGGCCACCTGAACCAGTACTTCGGCCTGCCGCGCGGCAAGGGGCTCGTCGATATCGTCAACGGCTCCAGCACGCTCGAAGAGACCGTGCATCGCTCGGTGCTGAACAACCTCGACTTCGTGCAGTGCGGCTTCTATCCGCCGGACCCGGCCGAGCTGCTCCTGTCGAACGCGTTCACGGAATCGGTGAGCCGCGCATCGGAGCAATACGACATCGTGCTGCTCGACGCGCCGGCGATCCTGGCGGTGTCCGACACGGCGATCATGGCGCCCGTCGCGGGTTCGATCTTCCTGGTCGCGCGTTATGGGGATACGCGCTCCGGGGAAATCTCGGAGTCCGTGAAGCGGCTTGAACAGTCGGGCGCAAGCGTCACCGGCGTACTGCTCAACGGCTTCAAGGTGCATTACGGCAACTACGCCCAGGCGCGTCAGTACGGCGGCTACGCCTACGCTGCCTACAAGGCCGAGAAGGCTGACTAGAGGCTGACTCATCCGGCATGCGCTCCTGCCGGACCCCGAATCAAAAAGTAGTACTAAACAAACGTCCTGAGTCGTATAACGAGGAGAAGTGAATATGTTCTCGCCGCATGAGTTGAAACTCGGCATCGTGGGCCTGGGCTATGTCGGCCTGCCGCTCGCCGTTGAATTTGGAAAGCGTCATCCCGTCGTGGGCTTCGATATCAACCGCGCGCGCATCAACGCGCTGCGCGAAGGCCGCGACGTGACGCTCGAAGTCGACGATGCCGAGCTGGCCTCCGCGACGTTCATGCAATACAGCGCCGAAGTCGAAGACTTGCGCAGCTGCACCGTCTTCATCGCCACCGTGCCGACGCCGATCGATCACTACAAGCGTCCGGACCTCTCGCCGCTGATCGGTGCATCGACGACCATCGGCAGCGTGCTGAAGAAGGGCGATGTCGTCATTTATGAATCGACGGTTTATCCCGGCGCGACCGAGGAAGAATGCGTGCCCGTGCTCGAGAAGATGTCGGGCCTGAAATTCAACGAGGACTTCTTCGTCGGCTACAGCCCGGAGCGGATCAACCCGGGCGACAAGTCGCACCGTCTGCCGGACATCAAGAAGGTCACGTCCGGCTCGACGCCCGAAGTGGCCGACTTCGTCGACGAGCTGTATCGCGGCATCATTACCGCGGGCACGCACAAGGCGAGCAGCATCCGCGTCGCCGAGGCGGCCAAGGTGATCGAGAACACGCAGCGCGACGTCAACATCGCGCTCATCAATGAACTCTCGATCATCTTCAACAAGATGAATATCGATACCGAATCCGTGCTGCTCGCGGCCGGCACGAAGTGGAACTTCATCCCGTTCCGCCCGGGCCTCGTCGGCGGCCACTGCATCGGCGTAGACCCGTACTACCTGACGCACAAGGCGCAGGCGATCGGCTACCACCCGGAGATCATTCTCGCGGGGCGGCGTCTGAACGACAGCATGGGCAATTACGTCGTCTCGCAACTCGTGAAGACGATGACCAAGCGCGATATCGCCATCTCCGGTGCGCGCGTGCTCATCATGGGCCTCACCTTCAAGGAAAACTGCCCGGACCTGCGCAATACGCGCGTGGTCGACATCATCGCCGACCTCAAGGAATACGGCGTCCAGGTCGATGTGTACGACCCGTGGGTGTCGAAGGAAGAGTCGCGGCACGAGTACGGCATCGATCCGATCGAGCAGCCGGCCAAGGGCGCGTACGACGCGATCGTGCTCGCCGTCGCGCACCAGCAGTTCGCCGAAGAAGGCGCGGAAGGCATCCACGCATACGGCAAGGCGAAGCACGTGCTGTGCGACCTCAAGTACATCCTGCCGCTCGAGTCGAGCGACATGCGTCTCTGAGGCTCGGTGGCATCGGCGTGACTGCCGATGCAGGCCGTCGCACAACATCGCCGCGGTTCGGCCCTCGACATTCGGGGGTTGCCCGCGGCGATGTCAACCGGACGTTCGGAGTTCGCAATGAAGATGCCCAAGGTAGTTCTGTACGCCAACACCGATTGGTATCTATATAACTTTCGCCTTTCGTTCGCTCGCAGACTGCGCGATGCGGGTTTCGAAGTCATTCTGTTGTCACCCGACGGCGAGTACGGCCCGAAGCTGCGCGATCTCGGTTTTCGCTGGCACGCGGTGCCGATGAACCGTCGCAGCCTGAATCCGCTTCGCGAACTGGCGCTCGTGCTGTGGCTCGCGCGCTTCTTCCAGCGCGAAAAGCCGCAGCTCGTGCACGGCTTCACGATCAAGAGCGCGGTGTACGGCTCGTTCGCGAGCAAGCTCGCCGGCGTCCCCGCGCGCGTGAACGCGGTCGCGGGCATGGGCTACGTCTTCACGAGCCGCGACCTCAAGGCGCGTATCCTGAAGCCGGTCGTGCGCCAGGTGATGCGCACGGCGCTGAACGGCCGCGACAGCATTCTCGTCCTGCAGAATCCGGACGACATCAAGCTGTTCGAGGCCGCGCGCATCGTCGAGACGCAGGGGATCCGCCTCATCAAGGGATCGGGGGTCGATCTGACGCGCTTCAAGGTGCGCGAGGAATCGGCCGAAGACGCGGGCAAGCCGCTGCGCATCCTGCTGGCGGCGCGGCTCGTGTGGGACAAGGGTATCGAGGAATACGTCGAGGCGGCGCGCATGTTGCGGCGCGAGAATCGCACCGTGCGCTTCCTTCTCGCGGGCTCGCCCGATGACGGGAATCCGGCGTCGGTGAGCACGGCGATGGTGCAGGGCTGGGTGAAGGAAGGGCTCGTCGAATGGCTCGGCCATGTGAGCGACATGCCGAAACTCTTCACCGAAGTGGATGTAATGGTGCTGCCGAGCTATCGCGAAGGCTTGCCGAAAGCGCTGATCGAAGCCGCCGGCTGCGCGCTGCCGCTCATCACGACCGATGCGCCGGGCTGCCGCGAAGTGGTCAGCGAGTCGGGTGTGGATGGCTTGCAGGTGCCGGTGCGCGACGCCCGCGCGCTCGCCGACGCGATTCGCCAGCTCGACGACGACCGCGCGCTCGCGAGAAAGCTCGGCCTCGCCGCGCGGGAAAAGGCACTGAAGAATTTCGACGAACGCATCGTCATCGAGAAGACGCTGGCCGTGTATCGCGAGCTGGTGCCCTCGATCGCGATCGAAGGCGAGCGCCGCGAACATGCCGCGCCCGTCGGTAATCTTGGAGACTTTCATGTCTGATCGTTACGAATCGATCCGCCAGCAACTGACGCGCGCTCCGCGCAAGTGGCTGATCACCGGCGTGGCCGGGTTCATCGGCTCGAACCTGCTCGAAGCGCTTCTCAAGCTCGACCAGGAAGTCGTCGGGCTCGACAACTTCGCGACGGGCCATCAGCGCAATCTGGACGAAGTGCGCTCGCTCGTGAGCCCCGCGCAATGGAACCGTTTCAGCTTCATCGAGGGCGACATCCGCAATCTCGACGATTGCCGCGCCGCGGTGAAGGGCGCCGCCCACGTGCTGCACGAAGCCGCGCTCGGCTCGGTGCCGCGTTCCGTGAACGATCCGATCACGACGCACGAAGTCAACATCAGCGGCTTTCTGAACATGCTCGTCGCCGCGCGCGACGCGAAGGTGGAGAGCTTTACCTACGCGGCGTCGAGCTCGACGTATGGCGATCATCCGGGCTTGCCCAAAGTCGAGGATCGTATCGGCCAGCCGCTGTCGCCGTACGCGGTGACGAAATACGCGAACGAGCTGTACGCATCGGTGTTTGCGCGCACGTATGGCCTGAACGCCATCGGCCTGCGTTACTTCAATGTCTTCGGCAAGCGTCAGGACCCGGACGGCGCGTATGCGGCCGTGATTCCGAAGTGGACGGCCGCGCTCATCGACGACGAGCAGGTGACCATCAACGGCGACGGCGAAACGAGCCGCGACTTCTGCTTTATCGATAACGTCGTGCAGATGAACATCCTCGCGGCGCTGTCCGACGCGGCGGCGCGCAACCAGGTCTACAACGTCGCGGTCGGCGATCGCACGACGCTCAATCAGCTGTACGACGCGCTGAAGCGCGTGCTCGCCGAGAACGGCGTGCCGAACGACGGCAGCCCGGTGTACGCGCCGTTCCGCGCCGGCGACGTGCGCCATTCGCAGGCCAACGTCGACAAGGCCGCGCAGTTGCTGGGCTACGCGAACGCCATTGCGCTTGCGGACGGGCTCGCGATCGCGATGCCGTGGTACATCCGCTTCCTTTCCGAGCGGCGGCTCGTGCCGGCGGAAGCCGACATGGCGGCGAGGCCCGCATGAAGATCGTCGTTTTCATCTACTCGATGCACGGCGGCGGCGCGGAGCGCGTCACCGCCAATCTCGCGAACGAGTGGGCGGCGCTCGGCTGGGAAGTGACCGTCGTCACGCTGACGGCCGGTGAGGGCGACGTCTATCCGTTCCATCCGCGCGTGAAGCGCATCGAGCTCGGACTCGCGGGCGGCGTCGAAGGCGGCGGCATGCTGCGAACGGTGATGGCGAACCTGAAGCGCGTCCTCGCCTTCCGCAAGGTGCTGCGTGAGACGAAGCCGACGGTTGCGCTCGGCGTCATGGCGACCGCCAACGTGCTCGCCGTTCTCGCGGGCATCGGCCTGCCCTACAAGATCATCGCGAGCGAGCACACGCATCCGCCGCGCGCACCGCTCACGCCGTTCTGGGAGCGTCTGCGGCTGCTGACGTACCGCTTCGCGGACAAGGTCGTCGCGCTCACCGACGAAACCCGCGAATGGATCGAAACGCATTGCCGTTGCACCGACGTCAAGGTGATTCCGCCGCCGTTCACGCTGCCGATCGCGCGGACGAATCCGGTCATCGAGCCGCGCAGCGTCGTCGGTGACGAGCGCCGCGTGTTGCTCGCGGTCGGACGGCTGTCGCCTGAAAAGGGCTTCGACAGTCTCATCGACGCGTTCAGGAAAATCGCCGGCGCGCTGCCGCAATGGGATCTCGTGATCGTCGGGGAAGGCCTGGCGCGCGCGAGTCTCGAGCGGCGCCTAGAGGAGGCAAGGCTGCGCGGCCGCGTGTTCCTGCCGGGCCGCGCCGGCAACGTGGCGGACTGGTACGAGCGCGCGGATCTCTACGTGCTGAGCTCGCACTTCGAAGGCTTCTCGATGACGCTCGTCGAAGCGATGGCGAGCGGCTGCGCGGCCGTCAGCTACGACTGCGATTCCGGCCCGCGCGTGATCGTCACGCACGGCACGAACGGCCTGCTCGTGAATCCGGTGGGCGATGCGGCCGCGCTCGCGAAGTCGCTCGAAACGCTGATGAGGGACGACGCCGAGCGTCATCGCATGGCGTTGTGCGCGACATCGGTCAACGAGACCTTCGCGCTGCCGAAGACCATCGCGCTGTGGCAGGAAGTGTTCGAAGAGTCCGGCGTGAAGGTTCCGCGGCGCGCGGCGGACCTGCGCGTTCCCGTTGCCGAGCGATGAGGAGCCGCCCATGAAAATCATGCTCGTCGTCAGTTCGATGGGAAGCGGCGGCGCCGAGCGCGTCGCGGCTTCGCTCGTCAATGCGTGGGCGCAACGCGGCGACACCGTGACGCTCGTCATCACGTACAGCGGCCGCGGCGCGTGCTTCTATCCGCTCGCGGAGAACGTGCGCTGCATCTTTCTCGCCGATCGCGTGAAGGCCGGCGCGCGCATGCTGCAATATCCCGCGCGGTTCCGCGCATTGCGCGCGCTCATCCGCGAGAGCGCGCCGGATGTCGTCGTGTCGTTTCTCTCGAACGTGAACATCACGACGATTCTCGCCACCCGCGGGCTCGGCGTTCCGGTGATCGCGTGCGAGCACATCGACCCTTCCGCCGATGGCCGCTCGCAGCTCATGAGCCAGATGTGCCGCTTCGTCTATCCGAGCGCGGATCTGCTCACGCTGCTCACGGACAACATGGAGGCATCGTTCAGGAAGATGGTGCCGCGCGTGAAGCGCATCGAGGTGGTGCCCAATCCGCTGCCGGACGAACTATTGCTGTTGCAGCCCGAGACCGTCGAGAAGAGTGCGCGCAAGCGGCTCGTCGCGGTGGGGCGTCTGAACACGCAGAAGCAGTTCGACTTGCTGATCGACGTGTTCGCGACGCTCGCGCCCGAGTTTCCAGACTGGGACTTGTGGATCTGGGGCGAAGGCCCGGAGCGCGCGGCGCTCGAAGCGCAGGTCGCCCGCTTGCAGATGGGCGAGCGCGTGCTGATGCCGGGCAAGACTACGAGTCCCTGGGAAGAAATGGCGCGCTCGGACGCGTTCGTGCTGTCGTCGCGCTATGAAGGCTTGCCGATGGCGATGCTCGAAGGCATGGCGCTCGGACTGGCGACCGTCGCGTTCGACTGCAAGAGCGGCCCGCGCGAACTGACGCGCGACGGTGAGGACGGCGTGCTCGTGCCGCCCGGCGACAAGTCCGCGCTCATCGATGCGCTGCGGCGCGTGATGTCGGACGACGCGCTGCGCGCCGAGCTCGGACGCAAGGCGGCGGCCTCGGTGCGGCAACGCTATTCGTCGCCGGCCATCCTGCGCCAGTGGGACGCCATCTTCGCGCAGCTCGGCGCGCGCACGCGTGGCGACGAAGGCAAGAGCACGGCGTATCCGCGCACCATCACGGGAGAAAAAGCGTAATGGTCGACAGGCGACGCGTGATCCACTCGCTGCTGATGGGCGCCGTCGCCGGTGGATCGGGTGCGCTCGGCCTCGGCGCGCGCGCGGCCGGACGGCGCGATGTCGTCACCGACAAGTCGTTCGGCGTCAAGGGCGATGGCAAGACCAATGACCGCGCCGCGCTGCAAACGGCCATCGACCGGTCCGTCGACCAGACGCTCCTGATCACGGGCAAGTGCCGCATCGACGAAAAGGGTCTCGATCTGCGCCGCGACAGTCACGTGCGATTCGCGCCGGGCGCGTCGATCAAGCTGCTGCCGCACGACACGTCGTTCTATTCGATGTTTCGCATCTGGGACGTGAACAACGTGCTCGTCGAAAACGCGGTGCTGGACGGCAGCAAGGAGTTGAACGCCGCGAAGCCCGAGCTGCGCGAAAACGGCCACGGCATGGGTTTTTCCATCGCCGGCAGCACGGAGGTCACGCTCGTCTCGCCGAAGACGGTCGGGTGCTGGGGCGACGGCATCTATATCGCCAACAGCTACAACGTGCCGTTCAAGTACAGCAGCGGCATCCGCGTGGTGAATCATCATGCGGACCGCTGCCGCCGGCAGGGCCTCTCGATCATCAGCGGGCGCAATATCGTGTTCGAGAATCCGCTGTGGGAGAACATCGGCGGCACGCAGCCGGAGGCGGGCATGGATGCGGAGCCGAACAGCAACGCGGACATTCTCGAGAACATCCGCATCGTCAATCCGACGACGCGCAAGTGCCGCTACGGGATCATCGTGTGGCTGGAAGAGATCGTGGGGCCGATGCCCAAGCATGTCGATATCGGCATCACGAATCATCGCGACGAAGGCGCGAGCGATGCGGCGTTCGCCGTGTCGTCGCTCAAGCTGAAAGGACGAAAGGTGTCCGGGCAGATCGCGAGCCACTCGCCGACGTGGGTCAGCCCGAGGCTTGCCACCGTCGAGAGCATCGATTACGACAAGGCGGGACCGAAGATCGTCGTCACCAACCTGAGGCTCGTGCCATGACAGCCGCGCCCACGGACAATAACTAAAGCGTATAAAGGCCAGAACGATGCAAGCAACGACAATGGACAACACGGCGCAGCAGCGCGCACCCGCGAAGCGGGTGCGCGGATTCGCGTACTTCTTGACGCCCTCCGGATGGGCGTTCCTGGTGCTGGCGACCGCCGCGATTTCGATCGTCGCGTTCCGCGAGCGCAGCGTCGGGCTGATCTTCGACCAGGAAGCGTACATCCAGTACTTCCGGTCGACGGACTGGCACTGGCTCGTGCAGTTCTATCAGAACCGCCAGTCGGACATGGGCTTTCTCATCAGCCTGATCACCGAGGAGCTCGGCTGGCGCTCGTGGGTCATATTGCTCAACGCGTTCGGCGTGACGCCCGAAGGCGGCATTCGCACGACGGTCGTGCTGCTCAACCTGATCGTGATGTACTCGCTGCTGCAGACGCGGCGGCCGCTCGTGGGCCTGCTTCTGTGGCTCGTCATTCCGTATGCGCTCGCGACCGTCGGCCTGTTCCAGATCCGGCAGGGCTTCGGGCTCGCAATTGCCATGCTGTTCACCTGCCGCTTCAACCGCCCCACGCTCGGCATGGGCCTCGCGAGCTTCGTGCACACGACCTTCGCGGTGCCCACTGCGCTGCTGCTCGCGGCGGGTTTCGGCGGCGAGAAAAAGCGCTCGCTCATCGTGGTCAGCGCGGTGGCGATCGTGCTGGCGTCGGCGGCGAAGTTCCTGTTCGCGAACTACGGCGGACGCCGTATCGACGAATACACCGGCTATCAGGAAAACTTCACGATCAAGCTGCTGGCGCTGCTGTTCTTCTACACGATGGCCTCCGTCATGGTGCTGTACTCGTCGTGGCGCTCGCCGGAAACAAAGCGGGAAATCGCCTACACGCGCCTGTCGATCATGCATTTCGGCCTGTTCGTGTATCTCGTCGTCGCGTTCTTCGTGTTCCCGTTCGCCAAGGGCCGCGTCTGGTATTGCGTGCCGCTGCTGCTGCCGTTCCTCGCGCCGGAAATCAAGTTCAAGAACGCGGCCGTTCTCGTCATCACCTTCGGCGTGTTCGTGGCCGTCGCCGCCGACGCAACGAAGAGTTATTTCGAAGGCGTCTATCACTACTTCCTGATGCCCTGACGACGATGTCCTACTTCCTGATTTCGCTCGATTTCGAATTGATGTGGGGCGTGCGCGACCATCGCTCGATCGCTACGTACGGAAAGAACATCCTCGGCGTGCGCGAGGCGATTCCGGCCATGCTCGCGATGTTCACGAAGTACCGCGTGAAGGCGACATGGGCGACGGTCGGCATGCTGCTCTTCGATAACAAGAAGGACCTGCTCGCGAATCTGCCCGACATCCGCCCGACCTATAACGATACGAAACTCAGTCCGTACGCGAACGGCTATATCGATTCGATCGGCACGGACGAGAAAAGCGATCCCTACCATTACGGCCTGTCGCTCGCGCGACAGATCGTCGATACCGAAGGCAGCGAGCTCGCAAGCCATACCTTCTGTCACTACTACTGCCTCGAAGCGGGACAGGACAAGGCGCAATTCGCCGCCGACATGCAAGCGTCCGTCGCGTCGATCCGGCGTCTCGCCGATCCGCCCGCGAGCATCGTGTTTCCGCGCAATCAGGTGAACAACGCGTACCTTTCGGTGTGCGCGGAAGCGGGACTGATCGCGTACCGGGGCACCGAACGCAACTGGATGTATCGCGAAACATCGCGCGCCGATGAAGCCGCGCTGCGCCGCGCCGCGCGTCTCGCCGATGCCTATGTCAATCTCTCGGGCGATCACGCCTTCGATCCGCGCCCTTCGGGTGGTGGGCTCGTCGATGTGCGCTCCAGCCGCTTCCTGCGTCCCTATGCGCGCAACAAGGCTGCGCTGGAATGGCTGCGCATCCATCGGATCAAGCAGTCGATGACTTCGGCGGCGCGCACGGGACGCTCGTTTCATTTGTGGTGGCATCCGCATAACTTCGGCGCGAATCTCGCCGAAAACCTCGCGGTGCTCGAAGCGGTGCTCAAGCATCAGGCGCATCTGAGAGACACCTACGGCATGCAGCCCGCGACCATGGCGGAAGTCGCGCGCGCGACGCAATCCGAAGAGAGCCGGCTTGCGGAGATGGAATTCGGCCTGTTCGTTTGACCAAGTTCGAAGAAGCAACAACAAGACACTAGAAAACGACCCGCACCGCGGGTGCGATGCACGGGCGATGGCCATTGCATCGCGCCGGCGCGCGCCGGGGATAAGAACAAAGGGGGAAGTGCGATGAATTTTCGTAACGACATAAACGGCTTGCGCGCGTTCGCGGTCCTCGCGGTCGTCCTGTTCCACTTCGATGTGCCCGGCTTCAAGGGCGGCTTTCTCGGCGTCGACGTGTTCTTCGTGATCTCCGGCTACCTGATGACGAGCATCATCTTCAGGCGCATCGCGAAGGGCAGGTTCTCGGTGCTCGAGTTCTATGGCGATCGGGCGCGGCGCATCGTTCCGGCGCTCGCGTTTCTCTGCTTCGCGCTTTTCGTGCTCGGCTGGCTCGTTTTCCTGCCCTCCGAATTCCGCGCGTTCGGCAAGGCGGCGGCTTCGAGCCTCGGGTTCTTCTCCAATATCGTCTACTGGCGCGAGGCGGGTTATTTCGATGTCCGCTCGCACCTGAAGTGGCTGCTGCACACGTGGTCGCTTTCCGTCGAGTGGCAGTTCTATCTTCTGTATCCGCTCGGCATCCTCCTCGTGCGCAAGCTGTTCGGGCATCGCGGGACGGTGATCGCGATGATCGGTACCGCGCTCGCGTCGCTTGCGGTGTGCGTCTATCTCTCCGATCCCACCAAATGGCCGACGGCTGCGTTCTTCCTGCTGCCGACGCGCGCATGGGAAATGCTCGCGGGCGGTCTCGTGTACCTGTTCCCGGTAACGCCGCGCAGACCCCTGCGCCGGACGCTCGAAATCGCCGGCCTGGCGATGATCGTGTACGGCACGCTCACCTTCAACGAAAACAATGCGTGGCCCGGCTATCTCGCGCTCGTGCCGGTTCTGGGCACGGCGCTCGTGATCCTCGCGGCGCGCAAGCATTCGATCTTCACGTGCAATCCGCTCGCGCAGTTCATCGGCAAGATTTCGTACTCGGTGTATCTCTGGCACTGGCCGTTCGTCGTCGCGCTCACGTACTTCGACAAAGAAGGCTCGCTGCCGTGGCGCGTGGGCGCCATCGCCGGCGGTTTCGCGATGGGGTATCTGTCGTACGCGCTCGTCGAGTCGAAGACGAGAAAGCCGTCGCATGGCGAGGCGCGCGCGTTTCCGAAGTTCATCACGCTGCGCCCGATTCTCGTGTTCACGCTGCTGCTCGCAATCGGCGGCGGCAGCATCTATGCGAACCAGGGCGTGCCGAATCGCTTCGACCGCTCCGTGTTCATCGCCGACAGCGAGACCTACGACACGAATCCGCACCGCACGAAGTGTCACATGATGATCGATCCGTGCGACGTCGCGAGCAAGCAGAAGGATAGCCGCGCGGTCGTCCTCGGCGACAGCCACGCGGAGGCGATCGCCGAAGCAGTCGTCGATGCCGTGCCGAACGGCAAGCCGGACGATGTGCTGCTCATCACGATCGAAGGCTGTCCGACGATCTACGGCATCCGTCGCGGCGACGGCGACTGCTTCGAGCAGGACCGCAAGTACATCGATATCCTGAGCCGCGATCAGACCGCGAAGACGCCCGTCATCATCGCCAATCACTGGTCGCAGTACTGGTCGGGACCGTCCCCGGATGATTATTCGTTCGTCGATCCGGAGCGGCCTGCGCAGACGCCCACGCCGTTTTCGACCGAGTCGTATCGCGAGCATTTGCTGTCGACGGTCTGCCGCATTTCGAAGATCCGGCCCGTCTATCTGGTCGAGCCGATTCCGGAGTTCGACTTCAACGTGCCGCTGGTGCTCGCGCGCGAGAAGATGAAAGACCCGCACGCGCCCGATCTGTCGATCACGCTCTCGGATTACGTCCAGCGCAACGGCGGTTTGCTGCAGGCGATGCGCCAGGCCCACGACGAGTGCGGCATCCATCTGCTCGACCCGCGCCCGTATCTGTGCCCGGACGGCAAATGCATGGGCTCGCACGACGGCCGGCCGCTCTATTCCGACTTCCACCACATGAGCGAATACGGCAACCGCTTCCTCGTGCCGATGTTCCGGCATGTGTTCGAACAGACGTGAGCGCGCGCGAAATCGACGACAGAACGGCCTCCTTCGGGAGGCCGTATTTCATTCGGACGTGCCGGCTTCGGTTTGCGGACCATTACCGGTGAAGGGCGGCGCGAAGCGCGTCCAGAAGATGTAGCTCGCAAGCACCGCCATCGCGCCGATGCCGGTTGCGAGCAGCACGCCCTGAGCGCCATAGAGACGCACGAGAATGACGTTGCCGATGATCTTGGTCCCGAAGCCGATCAGCGAAATGACGGAGATCGCCCGATAACGCGTTTCACTCGCGAACAACTGCACGAGCACGCACATGCCGAAGTAGAACGGCACTTGCAGCAGCCCGTAGCGAAAGAGCGTGGTCACTGCGATCGTGTCCTCGGCCGTGAAGGCGCCTTTCTGGAACAGCAGCTTGACCACGTACGGTGCGAGCGCATACGCGAAGAGTCCGCCGACGAGACCGAGCATCGTCATGATGCCCGACCACTTCAGCGCGGTGCTGCGCGCGCGCGCATGATCGCCGCGATGAAGAATCTCCGCGAGAATCGGCAAGGTTGCGCGGGTGATGGCGAGCGCGCCCATGCTGAGCACGAGCGAGAGCAGGCGGTTCGCGTAGCCGAGCGTCGCGATGGCGCCGTCGCCTTGCTGCGCCATGAAATACTGGTCGATGGGAAGCCAGAGGCTCGCGACGACCGAACCGATCATGAGCATGCCCATCGAGCGGATCGTCGACGGCCACTGTGTCGCGCGCGCCGAGACGCGCGGCAGTACGGCCATCGAATCGGCGCGTCTGGCCAGCACCCGCAGCCACGCAGCCTGAACCACGAAGCCGAGCGACGTGCCGAGAACGAGCGGCATGATCGACGTGTTGTTGCGCGCGGCAAGCACGAAGACGAGCAGGCCGATGGCCGGCACGCATTCCAGCAACGTATTGATGTGCTTGCCCGAAGCCTGCAGGCGCGACGACGAGATGCAGATCGTGAAGGTCAGCACGCCGACCGGCGTCATGCTGATGATCATGTCGCGGCACATGTCGCGCGTGGATTCCGCGAGACTGCCCGCGATCACATCCGCGAGATAAGGCCAGAAGAGCCAGAGCAGGAGCGAGGACGCGAGGCCGAGGACGAGCCCGATGCCTTCCAGCTCGCCGAGAAAGCCGTCGCGCTGGGACTTGTCTTCCTTGAGCGACACGAGCGCGGGAACGAGCAGCACCGCCAGCACGTTCGTGAGCATCGAGGGCAGCCAGGTGACGAGCGTGAGCGCGAACTGATACGCGTCGACGGTTCCGCTGATCCCGTAGCGATACGCGATCGCCATTTCCTTCGACGCGCCGATACATTTCCCGGCGATCACGAATATCAGCAGAACGACCGCGCTTCTCGCGATCCGCTTGTGATCCTGATGCACGCCGCCGAGACGTCGTCTTACCGATTGCACAGCTGTGCTCAGCACGTGTACTCCTCCTGCGTTGGAGCCTTTCGTCGCGTGGCTCGACGTCAGGTTGAAATCGCCATGCGATGAGATACGCGAAAGCCGCCGGCTTTCGCGTGAGAGTGACGAGCATGCACGAAAACGGGCGCCGCGACTGTTCGCCAAGGCACCCGGCAACGCCGATGACGGCGCGCTTGCCGTCCGGAAGACGCGAAGCGCGTCTTTTCTTACGACGATTGCACGCTCCAGGGACGCACGATGTAGCGCGCCGCGCGATCGGGCGATGCATCGTTCGTCAGGATTCGCGCCGGGCAGCCGGCCACGGTCACGTTCGATGGAATGTCTTTCGTCACGACGCTGCCCGCGCCGATCGTCACGTTGTCGCCGATGGTCACGTCTTCGACGATGCAGACGTTCGGCCCGATATACACGTTATTGCCGATCGTCGCCGCCTTGCCGTGGTTCGATCCGATCGTCACGCCTTGGGAAATATTGCAGTTGGCGCCGATGACCGCGGTCGGATTCACCACGAGCGAACCGACGTGACTGATATAGAAGCCCGGCCCGATCTTCGTGCGGGGGCTGATCACGAATCCGAACCTGCGCTGCTTCAGGCGGACGATGTGGTTGAGCACGAGCCGCACCGGCCGCGACGACGCCGCGCTCGCGAGGCGCAGCCAGAACATGTAGTTGAACCCTTCGTTCAACACCAGTTGCTCGAGGAGGAGCATGAGGCTGTACTCGCCGCTGTAGCGATAGAGGTCGCTCTTGATCAGATCGAAGGTTTTCATTGCAGCGTGTCTTTTTCGTTGGCATGGACGCTTTCAGGACTTCCCCCGCCGCTTCGGAGAGAAGCACGGCGAGCGGCGCCAACGTTGAGACTAGTGATTAGTGCTGGTGCATTCGGTGCGAAATGGAACACATGGACGGTTCGTGCGGCAAGGTCTGCCGATTTCGATTAATTTGTCTGCTGAATACCTGATTTGTTTAATCAGATTATTAGATATTCAGCCGCCGACCAGTGGCGGCGGTCGATCTGGCCGTTTAGACCGTCGTGCGTATTAACCCGATAAGGGTATTCACGGTAGGGTCTTTTAGTTTCGTATTTAAAAAAATTTCCGGCGTCGCATTTACAAAATCGTATTGATCAGTTGAAAACAGCAAGAAGCCACCTTTCATGTTGTAATTTTTGCATGTAATCCGATAGAAAGCGGTCATTCTGGCGTGTGGAATTACAATTATCGGCCGAATAATCGGTCATTAACGGTGATTAATCTGGCGAATCGATGTCGTTTCGGCATACGAAAGGCGCTTCGCGAAGCCTTGCGGGGCTTTCCGCGAGCGCGTTTTACCGACCCGGCGAGTGAAGGTTCACGTTCTAAGTCGCAAATGTTCATATGAATGTCAATCATCTTATATAAGGTGGTTTGAAGTGGTGTCATTCATCTACGGTATTAACAATCAAAACGACCTGGATTAATTCACTCATCGGTGAATGAAAGAGAAAATGCGTAACGATAAAGCGCTCAAAAAAGAAAATAAAAAGTTACAAGCGTACATTCTGTAACAAGTCGCGGGTAGAAACGCCTCGTAACAATCGGTAGTATTAATAAAAGACGGTAATTACTTCCGTCAGACTTCAGTGCTCCGGCGGTCCGTTCACGGACGATCGGGCATGGGGTGAATAGGTCTTCCGGCATATCTGGTTCCTTATCCCGAAGTCGCCCTGTTTTTCGCCGAGATGCCTTTCGGAGTCGCCGTGTGCGGCTGTCGAGCGCTGAGCGGCGCAATCGTTTGCGCCTGCTTTTTTGCGTTGGTCATCTCATTGCCCATTAAGAAACGTTGCGTGCGGCCGATGTCGCAGGAACGGGATCGTCCGTCGATAACGCACGACCAATTGGAAAGACTAATGCTTCCTAACAACACTCAGGCAGACACCCAAGCAGACAACACCGTCGTCGGCGCCCGTATTGCAACCCGTCGCAAGCTGCTGACCTCGCTCATCGCGGGCAGCGGTGCGTTCGTGCTCGCCGCATGCGGCGGCGGCGGCGATGGCGCGACGCCTGATTCCGTCGCGGATCGCTGGAGAAGGAGAAACAACGGTGGCGCCTCCACGGCGACGCCCGCGAGCTCGGCTTCGTCCACGACGACTGCCAGCGCGGCGGCCCCCGCCAGCGCGGCAACGCCTGCCAGCTCGACGTCCGCCGCAGCCGATAACACCGCCGGCACCATCAACGCGTCGTCGTTCGGCGTGAAGGCCGATGGCTCGACCAACGACCGCGCCGCGCTCCAGGCTGCCATCGACGGCTCCGTCGGCCAGATCCTGCTGATCTCCGGCCAGGTCCGCATCGACACGACCGGCCTCAAGCTGCGCACGAACAGCCACATCCGCTTTGCGTCGGGCGCTTCGATCAAGCTGCTGCCGCACAACGCCGACATTTACCAGATGATGCTCATCGAAGACGTGAGCAACGTCATCGTCGAAAACGCGTATCTCGACGGCAGCAAAGAGCTGAACTCGGCTTCGGGCGGCGAGCACGGCATGGGCTTCTCGATCATCGGCGGCCAGAACGTGCATCTCATCTCGCCGACGACGATCAACACGTGGGGCGACGGCATCTACATCAACGATAGCCAGACCAAGAAGAACACGCCGACGTACAACCTGACCGTCGACAACCACAAGGCGGACGGCTGCCGTCGTCAGGGCGTGTCGATCATCTCGGGCGACACGATCACGTTCAACAGCCCGGTGTGGCAGAACATCACCGGCACGGCGCCGGCGTGCGGTCTCGATTTCGAACCGAACGACAACTCGGCCGTGTTCAAGAGCATCACGATCAACAGCCCGACGACGGCGAACTGCAAGGGCGGCGGCATCAACGTGTGGTTCGGCTCGCTGCCGGGTCCGATCAGCAAGACGGTCACCATCGCGATCAACAACCACGTCGACACGACGAGCCCGGGCGGTTCGTTCGCGGTTCAGGGTCTGTCGCTCGACGGCTACATCGTGAACGGCCAGATCAGCAGCTCGAATCCGAAGTGGAAGTACCCGCTGATCGTCGAGCAGTGGGACAACTCGGGTCCGCGCATCAACGTCACGAACCCGACGATCGTCAAGTCGTAATCGGCGACGAAGGAAAAACGCCATGCGGAAAAGCTCATCTCCGCATGGCGTTTTTTGCGTTTTTGCGGCGTGACATGACGCCGCTACTTGAACCAGCCGAGATTCACCGAATTGGAAATCGCCTGCAGTCCCGCCTGATTCGGATGCAGATGATCGCCGCTGTCGTATGCGTGGAGCATGACGGGGGGATTCGAAGGATCGCCGAGCGCGGCCGCCTGATCGAGCACGGCGTCGCATCCGCTGTCGGCGGTGGCGACGAACGCGTTCACCGCTGCGCGCGTCGCCTCGATGTCCGGCGTCCACGACGAAACACCCTCGAACGGCGTGAGCGTCGAGCAGATCACGCGGACGCCCGCTGCGTGCGCGCTTTGCGTCAGCTGGCTGAACGCGCCGGTCAGACTGGCGGCTGTCGGCGGCGCGCCACCGATCAGGTTGTTGACCGCGTCGTCGGAAATGATGACCCACTTCACGTTGTATTGGTTCAGCACGTCGCGCTGGAAGCGTGAAAGACCCGCCTCGCCGGAATCGTTCGTGAAGAAGTCGTTGCCGGAGATGCCCTGGTTCAGCACGCCGACCGTCATGCCGGCTTGCTGCAGACGCGCGGCCAGCAAGTTCGGCCAGCGTCCGTTGGTGTTCGGCTGCGACGCGATGCCGTCGGTGATCGACGCGCCGAAGGCAACCACGGCGCCCGTCGCACTGGCGTTCTGCACGACGACGTCGGTGAGGAAGTAATAGGACTGCGCGCCGAGTGCGTTGAGCACGCCGCCCGTGAAGTCCGGGTCGGCGCTGACGTCGCCGGGTGCGATGTACACGTCCTGCAGGCCCTCGGCGTGCCCGGTCGTTTCGCTCGGCGTCCGCTGCGGCAGATAGGCGCTGACGACGATATCCGTAAGCGCCGGCACCTGAAACGCGATCGGATCGCTCATGACGGCGCCGCCCGGCGGGATCGTGACGAACGGCTGCCCTTCGAAGGTGACGGCCTTGTCGGTGCCGGGCACGGTGCGCTGGCCGCTCGCGCGTAGCGCGACGTGCACGTCGCCGATCACGAGCGGATCGCTGCCGTAAAGATTCGAAAATTGCACGCCGGCGGCCGTCCCGCCGATGCTCGTGCGCACGATCTGCCGGATCGTCTGATTATTGAAGCCGCCGTCTCCGGTGACCATCGGCGCGGCGCTCCATGTGCCGGTCCACGGCAAGGTGGCGCTGATGCTCTGGGCGAAACAGGACGACGAAAGCGGCAGGGCGAGCGCGGTGGCCACGAGGGCTCGCCTGTTGCGACTGAATTGCTTGATCAACTTGTTCTCCGAAACCAGCCAGACATGAAGTGGACGTTTCGCGCGACACGGCGACGTCCTTGGAGTGGGGAGTTCGGAACGTCAGGTTCGCGTTCCTGTTGGCTGGCGCGTGTGGCCACAGCGCGCCGTTTCGCGCGGCGAAATCTTCAGCTGATTGCTTCGCCTTGACGCATCGAGCATCGGAGCATCATTCGCGCCCGTGCGCTGTGCGCGGGCGCGCATATCGTCACAAAAGGCCGTAATGCGCTATTGCTGCGCGCCGGAGGCGGCTTCGGGCGATGACGCCGCCGCCGCATCGCTCGTGCTTTCGCCCGGCGACGGCAGAATCGGCGGCATGGTCGTGAACACCGGCGCTTGCGGCGGCTCTTCCGTCACTTCGGCCACCGGCTCCGAAGCCGCGCGCTTCGTGCGCACCGGAGGCTGGGCCGCCGTCTGCGCGGTTTTCGGCTTGCCCGGCTTCGGCGCTTTCGAGAACGTCTCGTCGAACCAGGTCCTCACGCGCGTGGACACCGTCTGCCACATGCCCGGCGTTTCCTGCGTGTCGAAGCGCGCGCGTGCGTCGATCAGATGCGAACGCAGCGAGCGCTGCACGAAGTCGCCGACGATCGGCAGCGCGCTGTGCGCGCCCTGTCCCCAGTAATCGCTGCGCAGCGTGACGCGGCTGTCGTTGAAGCCGACCCACGCACCCGCCACGAGTTGCGGATGCATGAGGATGAACCAGCCGTCCGCGTTGTCCTGCGTGGTACCGGTCTTGCCCGCGACGTCCGCGCGGATGCCGAAGCGCGTGCGGATCGCCGTGCCCGTGCCGCGGTTGATCACGTCGCGCATCACGTCGACGAGCTTGCGGGTCGCATCGACGGACAGCGCGCGCTCGGGCGCGCTTTCGAACTGCGCGAGGACGTCGCCGTCCTTGTTCTCGATGCGCGTAACGAGCAGCGGCTCTATATAACTACCGTCATTGGCGATGGTGCCGTACGCCGACACCATTTCCTTGAGTGTGACCGGGCTCGTGCCCAGTGCGAGCGACGGCACCACGTCGAGATGACTGTCGCGCACGCCCATGTCCCGTGCGAGCCGTGCGACGCGTCCGGGCCCGACCTGTTCCATCAGTTGCGCGGTGATGCGGTTCTTCGAATAGGCGATCCCGTCGCGCAGGCTCACGGGGCGGCCCGAGGGCGGCGAGTCGTCGGTCGGACGCCAGGTTTCGGCGCCGCGCACCGGAATTTCGACGGCCTGATCGATGAACGTGTCCGCCGGTTTCGCGCCCCGCTCGAAGGCCGCGCCGTAGACGAAGGGCTTGAACGTCGAGCCGGGCTGGCGGCGCGCCTGCGCGACGTGGTCGAACGGATCCTGCGTGAAATCGCGGCTGCCGACCCACGCCTTGATCTGGCCGTTGCGCGGATCGAGCGCCAGAAACGCGGCCTGCACGCGCGTCTTGTTCTCGCACAACGCCTGCATGAATGCGCGGTCGGCGCCGAGCTTTTTGATGGCATCGGCGTCGTTCGCGCCGCTCGTGCGCAGCGCGCGATACTGATCCGTCTCGCGGATGAACGCGTGCCCGAGATCCGCGTTCGTGTTCGCGCAGCCGCCTTGTCCTCGCCCGGCGCCCCACGCCGCATTCGCGATCGACTGCAACTGATTGCCCTGTAGCGCGAGCGCGTTCGTCGCCATTGCCTGCAGACGCGAGTCGATGGTCGTGCGCACGACGAGACCATCGGAGTAGATGTTGTAGTCGTTGTCGTCGGCCCAGCCGATCAGCCACTTGCGCAACTGCTGCGCGAAGTGCGGCGCGCGGCCCGGCTCTTCCGTCTGCCGCTCGAAGTCGATGCGCAACGGGCGCTTCCTGAGCGCATCGAGCTTCGCGGCTTGCAGGTGGCCGAACTTGACCATCTGCCCGAGCACGATGTTGCGCCGGTCGAGCGCGCGCTCGGGATTGATCACCGGGTTGTAATAACTGTTGCCCTTCAACATGCCGATGAGCGTCGCGCTCTCGAGCACGTCGAGCTGGCCCGCGGATTTATCGAAATAGGTGCGCGCGGCCATTTCGATACCGTAGGCGTTGTAGAGGAACGGCACCGTGTTCAGATAGGTTTCGAGGATCTCGTCCTTCGAATAGAGCGCTTCGATCTTGAACGCGGTGATCGCTTCCTTCAGCTTGCGCGTGAGCGTCTGCGAGCGGCCGATTTCCTCGGGATACAGATTGCGCGCGAGTTGCTGGGTGAGTGTCGAGCCGCCCTGACGGTCGCCCGAGAACGTATGCAGCGCCGCGCCGGCGGTGCGCCTGAAATCGATCCCGTGATGCTGATAGAAACGCCGGTCTTCCGTCGATATGAGCGCGTCGATCACTTGCGGCGAGATTTGCTTGAGGCTCACCCATTCGCGATGCGTCGGCTTGAACTCGGCGAGCAGCTTGCCATCGGCGGAATAGATCTGCGCGGGCTGGTCCACCTTTGCACGGCGGATATCTCGGATGCCGGGTGTGAACGGAATCAGCACCAGCACGTAGAGCAGGAAGAGCGCGGGCAGCAGGAGCAGCGTGCGGGGCCGCAGATGCGGACGCAGCCGCGACGCGAGGCGAGCCAGAGTCGCCTTGGCCAAGGCTTTGAAATCAGACGCGGTCACAACGAAACGGGATGCCCGGACATGGAAAACCCTGAATCGTAGCGTAATTTTTCAGCAGGTCTTTCGCAAATTTGTCATCGAGGTGGCGGCGTGCGCGCGCCGGCCGACTCGCCGATCGGAAACGCCGTCGTCGAGAGGATCTCGCGCAGCACGACGAACGTGCGGATCTGGCGCACGCCGGGAAGATAAAGCAGCTTCTCCGCGTGGAGCCGGTTGAAGCTCTCGCTGTCGCGCGTGCGGATCAGCATGAAGAAATCGAACTCGCCCGTCACGACATGGCACTCCATGCAGCCGGGCACTTTCTGCGCGGCCTTTTCGAAATCGGCGAAGGAATCCGGCGTCGAGCGGTCGAGGATCACGCCGATCAGCACGAGCATGCCGGCGTCGAGCGCTTTCGGATCGAGCAGCGCGACGGTCGCGCGGATCAGTCCCGCTTCGCGCAGGCGCTCGACTCGCCGCAGGCACGCGGGCGGGCTGAGATTGACCTTCTCCGCGAGCGCGACGTTCGAGATCGACGCATCGCGCTGCAACTGACGCAGAATCGCGCGATCGACGCGATCGGTCTGGACGCCCGCCGGAAGCGGGTTCGAAGCGGTCGTGGTTTTTTTCATTGCTCTATGTCTGAGTCAGGCGAAATAAAAGTTTGCATAGGCATCAAGTCCTTCGAGAACGTTAGGTCGAAAGCATTTTTTTCGCAACCCGACCCATTCCGACAATCTCTACGATGGTGTTCCACCCCCACGAGGATGCCGATCATGAACCTGCAACGTTTTCCCCGTTATCCGCTGACTTTCGGACCGACGCCGATCCAGCCGCTCAAGCGCCTCTCCGCGCATCTCGGCGGCAAGGTCGAGTTGTATGCCAAGCGCGAGGACTGCAACAGCGGCCTCGCGTTCGGCGGCAACAAGACGCGCAAGCTCGAATATCTGATTCCTGAGGCGCTCGCCGAAGGCTGCGACACGCTCGTGTCCATCGGCGGCGTGCAGTCGAACCAGACGCGCCAGGTCGCGGCGGTCGCGGCGCACCTCGGCATGAAATGCGTGCTCGTGCAGGAGAACTGGGTCAATTACTCCGATGCCGTCTATGACCGCGTCGGCAATATCCAGATGTCGCGGATGATGGGCGCGGACGTGCGGCTCGTCGCCGATGGCTTCGATATCGGCATCCGCAAAAGCTGGCAGGACGCGATGGACAGCGTGCGCGCGGCGGGCGGCAAGCCGTTTCCGGTCCCGGCGGGTTGCTCGGAGCATCCGCTGGGCGGGCTCGGCTTCGTCGGTTTCGCGGAAGAAGTGCGCGCGCAGGAAGCGGAACTCGGCTTCAGTTTCGATTACATCGTCGTGTGCTCGGTGACGGGCAGCACGCAGGCCGGCATGGTCGTCGGCTTCGCGGCGGACGGCCGGGCGCGGCGCGTGATCGGCATCGATGCATCGGCGAAACCGCAGCAGACGCACGACCAGATCCTGCGCATCGCGAAGCACACGGCGGAACTCGTCGGGCTCGGCCAGGACATCACGCGCGAGGATGTGATCCTCGACACGCGCTTCGGCGGCCCCGAATACGGCTTGCCGAACGAAGGCACGCTGGAGGCGATCCGTCTGTGCGCGCGGCTCGAAGGCGTGCTGACCGATCCCGTCTACGAAGGCAAGTCGATGGACGGCATGATCCAGATGGTGCGCAACGGCGAATTCCCCGAAGGCTCGAAGGTGCTGTACGCGCATCTCGGCGGCGTGCCCGCGCTCAACGCGTACAGTTATCTGTTCCGCAACGGCTAGCTCTAGAACGCGTCGCGGAACGCGTAGAACAGCGCGGCGGTCCGTTCCGACGTATCGGCTTCGAAGACCGGCATGCGTGAGCCGAGCATGTGCGTGAGGATCGGCGGCGCGGGATCGTCGGCGTGCAGGATCGCGCGAATCTGCGCGCGCAGCTCGCCGTCGTTTGCGATGGCCGCCGTGTCGCGCCCGAGCAGCGCCGCGCCCGCGATATCCGGATCGTGGCCGTGGCGCTCGACGAGATCGAAGGCATCGGAATAGAGCCGGTCGAGGTTGCCGGCTTGCGCGTAGCGCGCCATCAGAAAGAGCAGGTCGATCGCGTCCTTGCGATCCGCCGCGTGCCGGTCCTGCCATGCGACGATCTTCAGCATCGCCTGCGCGGGCAGCGATGCAACCGGCACGACGAGATCACGGTCGATGCGCACGGCAATCGCCGCATCGAGCGCCTGCCTGAAACCGGCGACGTTCATCCGCACCGACCCGTCCGGCGGCCACGCGATTTCGCCGTGCTCGTCCTGCACGCCGCCGAACGGCACGATGTCGAGCCACGTGCGCTCGCTGGTCTGCGGCGCGCGGTAGTTCAGCCGATGCGCCGAACCCTTCGGCGCCGTGAAATTGCCCGAGGCGAGCAGCGCTTGCCGCAACGTGTCGTGGCCGGTCCAGCTTCGAATCGAAATGCCGATGTCGATGTCGGCGGTCGCGCGTGTCGCCTCCATGTCGTGGACGTGCGTGAGCAGGATGTCGCGCGCGCTTGCGCCGCCGACGAACCAAGCGATGCGGGTCGCGACCGATGCGGCGACGACCTCACGCAGCATCGCCGACATGACGCCGGTGAGCGGGCGATGCGGCAGCAGTTCAAGCGGCGAGGTAGCGTTCACGCAGCATCCTGGCGGTTTCGAGATTGCGCGGGTCGCCGCTCGCGACGAGATCGGCGTAGACGATCAGCGGCGCGACGACGTTCGCCGGCAATCCGTCGATGGGCGCGAGCGCGATGGGCGCGCGCAGGAACTCGACATTTCCGGCGGGATCGGGCCGCAATCGCGCCTGCATGATCCACTCGCGCGGCACGGTTTCGGCGCAATAGGCGGTGACCGTCGCCGGCTTCAGGTATTCCGTGAGTATGGCCGCTGCGGGCTCGCCGCCGAATTGGCATCGACCCGGCAGATCGGGCGCGTCGCGCCACCAGTCGTTCGACTCCGCGCGATAACGGCCGATGACGAGCGATTCACGCAATTGCCGCGGATAGAGCGTGACCCATTCATCGATGAGCCGTTGCTTGTCGGCGAATTGCAGGCCGCGGCCATCGGGCCGTTCGAACACGTCGCGATGATCGATGAGCGCGCGCACGGCGTTCTGCACCGTGCCGTGACTGACGCCCGCGTTTTGCGCGATGTCGCGATAACCGCGCTCCAGCAGCGAAGGCGTGGTGAGCAGCGCCAGCGTGACGCGCAGTGTCGATTTGGTCCAGGTTCTGGAACGATGCGCCTTGCCTCGCGCCGTGCGCGGACGGCCCGAAACGATCACGACGCTATTGCCTTCAATGAGGGTCGCGTTGCCAGCGAGATCGAGTGCATCGACGCCGGTTTCGCGGCACGCACGGATCATGTCCGGCGAGAGATACAGGGTGACGAGCGTGGGATTCGCGCCGCTGTCGCGCATGACCGATGCGCTGAACGCGGACAGCGCGCTGAACCGGTCGATGTTTTCCCGCACGATGACGGGACGCCTGACACGCGCGCCGCCGATGCGGAATTCGATGGCGGCGTCGTATTCGCCGCGCGCGGGCGGCTTGACGCGGCGCGCGGCGAGGCCGGTGGCGTCGCTGAAGGCGGCTGCGGCGGCTTCGACGAGTTGCTCGGCGTGGCTGTCGGCGGGCGGCGGCATGATGCGGCTCGTTGTCCAATTATTCGAAGTGTACACGAAACGTGGACACCGCTGAAAATTGGACAACCGATTCGCTTAGAGGTAGCTGCAAACGTAGTCGAGCGTTTCGATCACGTCGATATGGAAGCGGCTCTTGCCCGGCACCGGGAACGAATCGCCTGCGCCGTACGTTTTCCACTCGTCGCTGCCATCCAGGCGGATGCGGCATTGGCCGGCTTGCACTTCCATGAGCTCGGGCGCGTCGGTGCCGAAGTTGAGCGTGCCGGGCAGGATCACGCCGAGCGTCTTTTTCGTGCCGTCGGCGAAGAGAACGGTATGCGACACGCACTTGCCGTCGAAGTAGACGTTGGCGCGCTTGATGACGGAAACCTGATCGAATTGCGTTGCGGCGGTCATGGCGATGGTCCCTGGACTGTCGGAAATGGATGGCCTGCAATCATACAAAAAAGGGCGACGCGGTTTCCACCGCGCGACGCAGATCAAGTCTGCGAAAGATCGTCGCTATTGCGCTGTTGCGGCGGCATTGAATTCAGACTGCTCCCATATTACGAGACGTCAGGTACGAGAAGAATTCGGGGCCTTTTGCGGGGCCGCTGTCGGCATCCTGCACCCAGAAAAGAAGAAAAAAATCCAAGTAATGAATAACAGGTTTTATAAGCTGGTCTTTAGCCGCGTGCGGCAGATGATGGTGGCGGTCGCGGATTTCGCCACGGGGCAAGGCGCAAGGGGCAGCAGCGGGACGCAAGGTGCGTCGGTCGCTCCGCTTCGAAATATCGGTTTGGTCGTTTCCATGCGCGCCGTGGCGTTTGCCGCGATGCTGATGCTGGGCACCGCCGCGTCCGTGTCGTATGCGCAGATCGTCGCGGCGCCCGGGTCCGGTGCGCAGGTGATTCAAACGCAAAACGGCCTCCAGCAAGTCAACATCGCCAAACCGTCCGGTGCCGGCGTATCGCTAAATAATTACTCGCAATTCGACGTGCCGGGCAAGGGCGCGGTCTTGAACAATTCGCCGACCATCGTTCAGACGCAGCAGGCGGGTTACATCAACGGCAATCCGAATCTCGCGCCGGGGCAGTCGGCGGGCATCATCGTCAATCAGGTGTTGAGCAATTCGCCTTCGCAATTGCGAGGCTATCTCGAAGTCGCCGGGCAGAAGGCCGAAGTGGTGATCGCGAATCCGAACGGCATCGTGGTCGATGGCGGCGGCTTCATCAACACCTCTCGCGCGATTCTCACGACGGGCACGCCGAACATCGGGGCGAATGGCAGTCTGACGGGCTTTAACGTCAATGGCGGCAATATCACCGTGCAGGGCGCGGGGCTGAACGCCACGAACGTCGATCAGGTCGATTTGCTCGCGCGTGCGATACAGGTGAACGCGGCGATCTATGCCAATAATCTGAATGCGATCGCCGGTTCGAATCAGATCGATCACAACACGCTTGCTGCGACGCCTATTGCGGGCAACGGTCCTGCGCCGTCCATCGCGATCGATGTGAGCGCATTGGGCGGAATGTATGCCAACCGGATCTATCTGGTCTCGAATGAGTTTGGTGTCGGTGTAAGCAATCGCGGTGTCGTGGCGGCGCAGGCTGGCGACTTGACGCTTCAATCCAACGGGCAGCTCGTGCTTGCCGGTGCGACGAACGCGAGCGGTTCGATCAGTGCGAGCGCCACGCAGGGCATCGACAACAGCGGCACGACTTACGCGCAGCAGAATGTCGTCGCATCGACTTCGGGCGCGCTGACCAACAGCGGCGTGCTGGCTGCGCAGAACAACACGACGATCAATGCGGGCAGCGTCGCTTCGACCGGCACGCTCGGCGCTGGCGTCAATAGCGACGGGACGATCGCCAATTCAGGCGACTTGAACGTGGCATCGAGCGGCGCGGTTTCGGCGACCGGGCGCAACGAGGGCGGCGGCAACACGACGATTCAGGGCGCATCGCTCAATCTCGCGGGCAGCAACACGTCAGCCAATGGCACGCTCGCGCTGGCCGCGACGAACGGCGACATGAACCTGGCGGGCGCGAGTTCGACCGCGGGCGGCGCACTCGTCGCCAACGCCGCGGGCACGCTCACCAACGACGGCGGCAAGCTGTCGAGCGGCGCGGCGATGCAAGTCACGGCTGGCGATCTCTCCAACGCGAATGGTCAGCTCGTGTCGCAATCGACGCTCGATGCAAGCGCGAGCGGCGCGCTGAACAATCGCGGCGGCACGATGCAGGCCGCCGGCCGCGAGACGGTTCATGCGAGTTCGCTCGACAACACGGCAGGCAACGTGCTGTCGCTCAATGGCGACGGCTTGCAGGTCACGACCACGGGCGCGCTCGTGAACGGCGCGGGCGGCACGATCGGTGCGAACGGCGCGCTTGAGGCGTCGGCGGGAACGCTGACGAATCAGGGCAAGCTCACGGCCTCGGGCGATGCGACCGTGAACGCGCGAAGCATCGATAACCACGCGGGCAGCATGACGGCCGGTGGCGCGCTCAAGGCGACGACACCCGGCGCGCTGAACAACGCGGGCGGCACGCTGTCGGGCGGCACGGCGACGGTTTCCGGCGCGTCGATCGACAACACGAACGGCACGATCGACGGCGACACGCTCGCCGTTTCGACGCCGGGCGCGCTGATCAATCGTGGCGGCAAGATCAAGCAGTACGGCGCGAGCGATCAAAGCATCACGGCAGGTGGCGCGCTCGACAACACGGGCGGCACGATTGCATCGAATGCGAACAACCTGAGCGTCGGCGCGCAAAGCATCGCGAACGATGGCGGCGCGCTGCTGCACTCGGGCGCGGGCGCGCTCGCCGTGAATTCGAAAGGCGCGCTCTCGAACGCGAACGGGCAAATCGTCACCAATGGCGCGCTGGCGCTTCAGGCCGAGCTCGCGCTGAACAACCGACAGGGCACGATTCAGGCGGCACGGCGCGCCGATATCGGCAGTGCATCGCTCGACAATACCGCGGGACGCATCGTTTCGTAGAACGCCGACGGCACGAACGTGACGACGACCGGCGCGCTTGTGAACGGCGCGGGCGGCATGATCGGCGCGAATGGCGCGCTCGATCTGAGCGCCGCGTCGTTGTCGAATCAAGGGCAACTGAACGCGGCCACCGATGCGACGCTCAACGCGCAGAGCATCGACAACCATGCGGGCAGCGTGGTCGCGGGCGGTGCGTTGAACGTGACGACGAGCGGCACGCTCAACAACGCGGGCGGTACGCTTTCGGGAGCGGCGACGACCGTCTCGGCTACGGCAATCGATAACACCAACGGCGACATCGAAGGTGATTCGTTATCCGTGTCGAGCGCGGGCGATCTGATCAATCGAAGCGGCAAGCTCACGCAATACGGTACGTCCGATCAGTCGATTCACGCAGGCGGCACGCTGGACAACGGCGGCGGAACGATTGCGAGCAACGCGACGAACCTGAACGTCGATGCGCAAGGCATCGTCAACGACGGCGGCAACATTCAGCACGCGGGCAGCGGCACGCTCGCCCTGAACGCGAACGGTGCGCTCTCGAACGTTCACGGCAGTGCGCAGACCAACGGCGCGCTCACCGCGACCAGCGCGAGCCTCGACAACACGAACGGCACGTTACTGGCGATGCAGTCCGCGCAAGTCAATGCGGCGTCGGGAATCGCGAATCGCGGCGGCTCGATCTATGGCGGCAACGCGTTGAGCGTCGGCACGCAAGGCGACATCGACAACACGGGCGGTTCCGTGCAGACGGCGGGCGATCTGTCCGTCGATGCAGGCGGCGCACTCGTCAACGCGCAAGGCACGATCAGCGCCAACGGCGCGCACGGCACGGCGAGCGTGAACGCCGCCAACGTCGATAACACCGGCGGCAAGCTGACCAATGCGGGCGACGGCGCGATGACGGTCAACGCGTCGGACGTGAAGAACACTGGCGGCACGCTCGGCGGTAACGGCGACGTGACGGTCAACGCGCAGACGCTGGAAAACGAAGCGGGCGCGAACCTCGTCGCGGGCGGTGCAGCGAATCTCAATATCGCGCAACGCATCGACAACACCGGCGGCACACTCTTCGGCGGCACGGCGTTGAACGTCGGACAAGCGACGACGACGGTCATCAACGACGGCGGCTCGATCCTCGGCGGGCGCGACGTGTCGGCGAACGTCGCTTCGCTTTCGAACGCGAACGGCTCGATCCGCGCGAATCGCGATGTGAGCGTGAGCGGCATCGTATCGGGCGATGGCGCGATGATCGCAGGCCGCAATCTCGGGCTCGCTGTCGCCGGCGACTACACCAACGACGCCGCGAACAACCTGCACGCCGATGGCGACATGACGCTGAGCGCCACGGGCACGCTCACCAACACAGGCACGCTCGAAGCAGCGGGCGCGCTCACCGCAAGTGCTCAGGCCGTGGTGAATGCGGCGGGCGCGGACATCAACTCGTCCAATACCACCGTCAACGCGGCGGGAACGATCACGAACGCCGGGCGCATCGAAGGCGATACGGTCACGACCCACAGCGCGACGCTCGACAACACGGCGACCGTCATCGGTAACGACGTCACGGTCAACGCCACCGACGTGAAGAATAGCGGCGCGGCGGCGGCCACCTGAAACCCGGCCGTCACACGCGAACTCGGAAATGCCGACGGCTTGTAGATGGGCGTGCCAGCGAACAGGTCGTAGCTGAAACCCGCGTATTTCGCTGGGATGCCGCCGCGAATGCCGATCGCGCCGAAGCGCTTCGACACTTGCACGTAGACTGGTACGGCGGCAGAGGCTGATCAACTTGGGAAAGCCTGGGTTGGAGATGGTGCGAAAATGACCACTGATGGGACTGGTTGGATTAGTTCGGATGGAACGCGCGGTTACCCGTGGACAACGAGCTGATCGCGGTCGATGTCGAAGTCGACAGCGAACTCATGCCCGTGGACAGCGAACTGATACCCGTGGACAGCGAGCTCACGCCCGTGGACAGCGAGCTCACTGCCGTCGAGGTCGACGTGGACAGC
Source organism: Caballeronia sp. INML1 (assembly GCF_023631085.1). Lineage (NCBI taxonomy): Bacteria > Pseudomonadati > Pseudomonadota > Betaproteobacteria > Burkholderiales > Burkholderiaceae > Caballeronia > Caballeronia sp. INML1. The sequence goes on from NZ_JALQDT010000075.1 coordinate 108,271, forward strand.
GAACTGACACCCGTGGACAGCGAGCTAATTGCCGTCGAGGTCGAGCTCGACAGCGAACTCACGCCCGTGGACAGCGAACTCACCGCCGTGGAGGTCGAGGTCGACAGCGAGCTGATGCCCGTAGACAGCGAGTCGAGGCCGGTCGAAGCCGAGCTCGACAGCGAGCTCAACTGACCGAAGTTCACCGCATCCGGATTCTCCGTACCGTCAGCCACGTTCGTGAGCTTCACCGGCGCATGGCCCGACCAGCTCTGCGAATCATGCGTTTCGCTCACGCTGCCGATGTTGATGTCGCCCGTCGAAACAAGCGCGATGCCGCCCTTGTCCGCCGTCACGTTCGAGCCGAGCACGGACAGATTGCCGCCGCCGTTCTGACCGGCCGCCAGCGTTACGCCGTTGCCCGCGCTCACGTTCGATCCATTGACCGATTCGTCATAACTCGAACTGATGTGCTGAGCGTTCTTGCCGCCCATCGATTGTTCGTGATGCGTGGCCGTGTCCTTCGATGCCGTCACCGTCAGATCGCCGCCCGCGATCATCGTCGCGTCGCCGCCCGCCTTGACGGCCGCGCCCGTGAACGTCGTGTCGTGCCCGGAAAGGGTCGTGACATTGCCGCCCGCAACGATCGCGCTGCCGAGTTGCTGACTGACTTCATCGTGACTGCCGTTCTGGCCGTCGAAGGAATGCACTTCGCGCGTGCTCGTGAGTTCCGTCGTGCCGACGTTCAGATCGCGTCCCGCCGCGATGCCCGCGTTGCCGCCCGCCTGTATCACCGCGGCATTCAGGTTCACGTCACGCCCCGCGATGACCGTCGCAGTGTTCGTCGCCGAAATCGTGCCGAGTGCATCCACGCCGGTTCCGGTCACGCGTCCAGCCACGCCGTTCGATACGAAATCGCTCGATACGCCATACGTGCGCGTCTCGTTGATGACATCGCGCCCGGCCTGCACGAGCACATCGCCGCCGCCGATGCGCCCGCTCGTGTTACGCACGTCCTGCACCGCGACCACCGCCGTCGTACCGCCGCTGCCGATCACGCCACCGTTGACGATGTTGTTGCCGATGATCGTCGTCGCCAGATTGCTCGTCACGTGGCCGCTGTTGGTCACGTCGCCGCTGGCGTTCAGGTTCACGGTGTTGCCCGTGACGAGCGCACCGCTATGCGTCAGATCGACCGCGTTTGCCTGCGCCAGATACACCGTAGGCACGAGCACCTTCTGATGCGAGCCGTCGGGCAAAGTTACGTCTTGCTCGACGAGCCACACCATGTCGGTCGTGAGTTGCGCCATTTGCGCCGGCGTCAGCGCGATGCCGATGGCGAGATCGAACTGCTTCGCATACGCCACGCCGTTGTTCATCAGCGCGGTGTACTCGTCCATCGCATCGTTAAAGCCCGAGAGGAACGTGTGGCCCGTCAACTGCGTGATCTGGTTGCGAATCAGCGTCTGTTCGTAGACGCCATCGCCCAGACGCTTGATGGTTTTCGCCGGATCGAGGTCCAGCGCGCTCAACATGTAGTCGCTGCTGATGAACTTCGTGTAGCTCGTCAGGCGCGGATCGGTCGCGATCAGATAGCTCGCGCCCGGCGCGGTGTTGTACGTGTAGAGGCCATTGACCGGCAGTTTCAGGTTCGGAATGCCGCCCGTCGCGCCACCGACCGTCTGCGGCGCGCTCGACTGGCCGCTCACGGCTTGCGCCTTACTGCCGCTGATGTTTTCCGCGCTGCCGCCTTGCCCCGTGATCATGCCGGTTTGCGTGCCGTCCGCGCTGCCGCCCGTCACGCCCGACCCGATCACCGTCTGTCCCTGACGGTCCACCGAGTTGATGCTGATGGTCGCCGCGTTCGTCTGACGGCGCAGCTCTAACTCACGATGGGCGGCAAGAACGCTCAGCACATCGGTTCGAGTTATGACGAATCGGTCAATGGATCGACCGTGAGCGCGGGCAACGGCGTAACGCTGGCGGCCGGTCAGAACGGCGGCGGCAATCTGTCCGTGCTCGGCTCGAACGTGACGGCGGACAAGGGCGGCATCGCGCTTGTTTCGACGGGCGACATCAACATCGGCAGCGTGAGCGAAACGCATGATTCGCAGAGCTGGTCGCATCAGAACAGTTCGGGCTTCCTTGCGAACACTGAAACGACCGACACGGCGAACGCGCACGCGGTGTATGCGAACGGCTCGACGATCTCGGGCGATACGGTCATGGGCGTGGCCGGTCGTGACATGACCATCAGCGGTTCGACGGTCGCGGCGACGAACGATGTGGCGCTGAGCGCCGGCCATGATCTGACGATCGACACGACGCAGGATAAGAGCCAGTCGTCATCGTTCCATCAGGAAACGAAGACCGGCATGGGCGCATCGGGTACGGCCATTTCGTACGGCACGCACGACCAGAAGGACACGAGCAACGACGCGTCGGTGAGGAACAACGCGAGCCTGATCGGTAGCACGGATGGCAGTGTGCATCTGTCGGCCGGCAATGACCTGCACGTCACGGGAAGCGATCTGATCGCGGCGAAGGACATGATCGGTACGGGCGCGAACGTGACGATCGATGCGGCGACCGACACGTCGCATCACGACGAGACGCATGAGACGAAGCAAAGCGGTGTCTCGCTCGGCGTCAAGGGCGGTCTGGTCGACATGATCCAGTCGGCGGCGGATCAGGCGGACGCGTCGGGCAAGAGCGAGGATTCCCGCGCCTCGACGCTTCATTCGATTGCGGCGGCGGGGAGCCTCGCGGCGGCCGGTGAATCGATGGCAAGCGGCAAGCCGGACGTCAAGGTCGAACTGAGCTTTGGCAGCAGCCACAGCAAGGACACGTTCACCGAAGACACGACGACGCAGCGCGGCTCGAACGTGCAGGCAGGCGGTACGGCAATGTTCGCGGCGACGGGCAGCGACACGCCTGGCAGCGGCAACGTGACGATCGCGGGCTCGAATGTCAACGCAACCGATGTGGTGCTCGCGGCGAAGAATCAGGTCAACCTGGTCAACACGACGGACACGGATTCGACGCGCAGCACGAACGAGTCGAGCAGTTCGAGCGTGGGCGTGTCGTACGGGACGCAGGGTTGGGGCGTCAGAACAACAAACCCTGCTTCGAGCTGGGTTTGTTGTTTGTGGGAGTGGTTCAAGCGGGCGTGATGACGAGTCTTCCGTGTTCGACTTGCACTCTCACGCTTACCGGCCGCGCAAGACTCCTGCGCCCCTTTATCCGTGGATCCAACAGGCCGAGCGCGAACGGCCGTTTCTCTTGATGTGTCGCTCGGCAAGAGCGGTTGATGCTTTAAGATTGGCGTCAGCCATAGTCAACTCCTCAGATGAGTTGGTTGTGGTCAGCGGGTCGTATGGGTTGCCGCCCATGCGGCCCGCGCTTCTTCAAACGTGTTTCTTCCCTACTTCTGCCCGCCGATATGTGCCCTGGAGCGACGCGCCGCGTTCAAGGCGGCCATCGCGGCTCGCTCCGAACTTGCAGCCGAGCGATTGCCTTAACGAATGCCGTTGATCGAATATCTGCAGGCCGAGTGAGTTAGCGGACGAAAAGGAAAAACTATTTCGATCGATCGCGAAGATCGATTCTTTGCGCCATGCCTGTTTCAACGGCGTGCCCGACAGGCTCGTTCTGCAATTGGCTGTCGCGCTGTGAGCCGACACATCATCATGAGCGGCTATGCGGCGAACGCCGGTGCCTTCGTCGAGACCCACATCCTCGACAATCTTTGGTCGCGCGTGCGGTGCCGCAGCGCGAGAAGGAATACGAACCCGCCTTGGTCAGGCGATTGTCGAACGAGATACGCTGACCCGGCGCGGAACCCGCTCTGATATTTTTAAGCCTCTGTGGAGTCGGCATTCCCCTTAGGTATAAGCAATGCAACGTTTTTCGCGCCGACGCTAAACCGCCCTCCATAACGCGAGCCTCGGCTCGACGACGCGCACGTAGCGCGCGGAGCCCCGTGCAATAAGGCCTGACGCCAGCGCAACGCCTGATCTTCAAAAGGCGCATCCGAAGCCGTTAACCACGTTTGCAACATTTTGCGAGCGCGCACCATTTCCGCTGTGACAAGGCTTCGGGGCCCGCAATCAGCAACGTTTTGATGACGGACCCCTCGCCCGGCGCCCCACCCGACAAGGCATTCGCCAGACGAAAACGTTTGGCGTGGGCGCGATGTCGCGTTCGATCCGTATGAAGGTCGCCTTTCATGTTTGAATCAATTTTGTTCGTAGTCGAGCACGCGCCGCCGCGCGCTGCGTGCGGACTCGCGCAAACCCCAACTGGTATAAGGATTGGCGTGCGCTGGCACACCTCTCGCTAATGTATGACCACGCACGAAGGTCACCGCGATCCTTCAACAACAGATAAGAGCGGTGAATTCGTGCTACGGGGCTGGTCGCAACAGGGTTCGATGTACGCCGACAGATGCATACGCGAATCCTGTTGCGAGCCAGAAGAAATCAAAAGCGCCAGGCGCACACGCACGAGACTAAAAAAAATGTTGACTCTCCAATCCGATCTGCACGGCAATCATCTGTTGGGCGCGCTTCCGGCACAGGAATGGCAAGCCATTGCGCCGCATCTCGAACTTGTCCAGTTGCGCACCGAGCAGTTGCTGTGCGATTCCGGTCAGCGCATTCACCACGTCTATTTCCCGACCACGGCGATTATTTCGCTGCTGCATACGATGGAAGACGGCGGCTCCGTCGAAGTCGCGGCGGTCGGTCGTGAAGGGATGTCCGGCGTTCCGGTGCTCACGGGCGGCGACACCATGCCCACGCGCGTCCAGGTGCAATGCGCGGGATTCGCGTATCGCATGAGTGCGGGCGCGCTGCGCGAGCACTTCGGTCGCTCGGACTTTCTGCGCCGCGTGATGTTGCTGTACATGCAAGCTCTTCTCACGCAAGTCGCGCAGACGGCCGCATGCAACCGCCATCACTCGCTGTCGAAGCAACTGTGCCGCTGGCTGCTGATCCAGACGGATCGCACGCCGTCGGATCAACTGCGTGTCACCCAGCAGATGATCGCGGACATGCTCGGCGTGCGCCGTGAAGGCGTGACCGAAGCCGCAGGCAAGCTGCATGACGCGGGCGTGATTCATCATAGCCGCGGCTGCATCAAGATCCTGGATCGCGCAGAGCTGGAAGAGCGCGCGTGTGAATGCTACGGCATCGTTAAGCGCGAGTTCGATCGGATGCTGCCGCGTCGGCAGGTGGAAGCGACGGTTTGAGCGATTTTCGCCGGATTCCGTATTGATGTTGGTTTATCAGCGTTGCGCCGCACAGGGGCAGTGCCAATAGACCAACAAGAACCGGGATCCGGCGAAAAAAGAAAGCATTCAAACGAGGGCACGGCTGGCCGCAGCCGCCCGCCCCCGCAACCAGTTGATGCTCGCAAAAAGCAGCACAGCAAACACAATCAGCATCGTCGCAACCGCGAGAATCGAAGGATCGATCGAATCGCGGATACCGCTCCACATCTGACGCGGCACGGTGCGCTGATCCGGCCCGCCGATGAACAGGATCACGATCACTTCATCGAATGAGGTCGCGAAAGCGAACACGCTGCCCGTGGCGACCGCAGGCGTGATGAGTGGCAAGGTCACCCGCCGGAACGCCGTCCAGGGCGTCGCGCCGAGGCCGGATGCCGCGCGCAGCAGACTCTGATCGAACGACAACAACGAAGCCGTCACCGTGATCACGACGAACGGCGTGCCGAGCGCCGCGTGCGCGAGAATCACGCCGGGATACGAGTTCACGAGCCCGAGCGGCGCGAAGATCAGATAGAAACCCGCCGCGACGACGACGATCGGCACGATCATCGGCGAGATGATGATCGGCATGATCACCGAGCGCAGCGGAAACTGCGAACGCGAGAGACCGAGCGCCGCGAGCGTGCCGAGACACGTGGCGATCAACGTCGATGCCGCGCCGATGCCGATGCTGTTCAATAACGAGCGCTGCCAGTCGGGGCTCGTCAGCGCCTGTTCGTACCAGCGCAGCGAAAAACCCTGCAACGGATACGAGAAATACGATCCTGAATTGAACGAGAGCGGAATGATCGCGAGAATCGGCGCGACGAGAAAGAACAGCACGATTGCGGTATGCACGCGCACCCAGCGCGATGCGATGCGTTCGGTCAATACCTTGTTGCGTTGCTCTTTCATGGAAGGAGGACTCCTCAACCGAATCGCAACCGGTCGATGCCGACGATGCGGTTGAACAGGAAATAGAAGATCGCCGTGAAGATCACGAGATACGCCGATAGCGCGCCCGCAAGCCCCCAGTTGAGCTGCGTGTTCGTTTGCAGCGCGATGAGCTGACTGATCATTTCATCGCCTGCGCCGCCGAGCAGCGCGGGCGTGATGTAGTAACCGAGCGCAAGCACGAAGACGAGAAAGCAGCCCGCGCCGACGCCCGGCAGCGTCTGCGGAATATAGACGCGCACGAAGGCGGTGAACGGATGCGCGCCGAGCGATTGCGCCGCGCGCACGTATACGGGCGATACGCCTTTCATCACCGAATAGATCGCGAGAATCATGTATGGCAAAAGGACGTGCGTCATGCCGATCAACACACCCGTGCGATTGAAGATGAGCGGCACCGGATGCGTCGCAAGGCCGAGCCCCATCAACAGACCGTTGATGACGCCGCCCGGTTGCAGCAGCACATACCACGCCGTCGTGCGCACGAGCAGCGACGTCCAGAACGGCACGATCACGAAAAGCATCAGCCGATTGCTGCTCTGCGCGGGCAGATTGGCGAGCAGCCATGCGACGGGATAACCGAGCACGAGGCACAACAGCGTGACGGACGCGCTGATCGATATCGTGCGAAGGAACGCCTGTCGATACACCGACGAGTTATCCGGCACGAATGCGACGTTGCCTTGCGGCGTCACTTGCGCATCGACGGCGGCGAGCAGATAGTCCGGCGTCGGCGAGGTCGCTGCGCGCTTCAAAAGACGCCAGATTTCAGGCGAATTCCAGCGTTCGTCCATCTCGATCAGCGCCGGCTTCCATGCAGGCGGTGTCTCGTCGCGGACGCTGCGCGCGGTGCGCATCAACAGGCTGCGAAATTCGGGCTGCGCGAAATTCAGCCTGCGGGCGACGGTGCCGAGCTGCCCGCTCTGCTGCGCATCCCTGAGCCCGGCGGCGAGCAGCGCGAATGTATGTTCATCGGGCACGCCGCGTCCGTCCCACGCATTGAGCGCGCGCGTGAGCGTGGGCATGCTGCCCGGCACTTCCTTGTTCTCGACACTGCGCGCAAGCAGCAGCGCGATCGGTGCGATGAACGTCGACAGCAGAAACACGATCAACGGCAATGCAAGCATCAACGCCTGCACCGATGCGCGGCGGCGCGCTCTTTGATACGAAGCACGGCCATCGGCTCTCGTCGGAGAACCGGTGGCGGGCGCGTGAATCGATGCAGGCATGAGGTCCTCGAGTCGTCGAACGCGTTACTGCGTCAGCCACACCTGAAAGCGCTTGTTGATCTGGTCCGCGTTATCTGCCCAGAAATTCGCGTTGATCTGCACGGCGCGCTTGAAGTTGTCCGGCGCGGTCGGCATGTCGGCAAGACGCTGTTTATCGACGAGCGCAACCGCATCCTTGCGCGGCGGCGCATACGCGATGTACTTCGACAGATCCGCGGATGCCTTCGGCTGCGCTTGCGACACGATGAACTTGGCGGCCGTGTCGGCGTGTTTCGCGCCAGTCGGAATGGCCCACCATTCGAAGTCGTAGACCTGCGCATCCCAGACCGCCTTGAACGGCTTGTTGTCCTTCTTCGCGGCATCGTCGATGCGGCCGTTATAGGCCTGCACCATCACGACCGCGCCATCGGCGAGCAGCTGCGGCGCCTGCGCGCCCGACTCCCACCACACGATATTCTTCTTGATCGTGTCGAGCTTCTTGAAGGCGCGATCGACGCCGGCGGGCGTGCCGAGCACCTTGTACACGTCCTTCGGCTCGACGCCGTCCGCGATCAACGCCCACTCCATCGACACCTTCGGCGACTTGCGCAAGCCGCGCTTGCCGGGAAATTTCTGCAAGTCGAAGAAATCGTTGACAGTGGTCGGCGCGGTCTTCAGCTTGCTCGTGTCGTAGGCATAGACGGTGGACCAGACCATGCTCGCGACCGCGCAATCACTAATCGAGCCGGGGATGAAATCGCTCGTCTTGCCGAGTGACTTCTTGTCGAACTTCTGCAGCAGGCCTTCATCGCAAGCGGTGATCGCGTCGTTGGTTTCAAGATCGATCAAATCCCATGTCGTGTTCTTCGCCTGCTCCATCGCGGAGAGCTTGGCTAAGCCGCCGTCGTACGATTCGGTCGAGAAGTTCACGCCCGTTGCCTGTGTGAACGGTTCGAACCAGGCCTTCTTTGCCGCGGCTTCGAATGCGCCGCCGAAAGTCACGACAGAGAGCGTCTCCGCTGCGTGTGTCGGGATAGTTGCAAACGCAAATACTGCGAGTGCGGCGCATTGTGCTTTGATGTGAGTGCGCATGTCAGTTGGCTCCTGCGGGTGCGGTCGAGATGAGGGAAGGTGAGGGCGGTGTGGTCGGGGCTATCGCGGGTGCGCTCTTTTGCGCCATCATCGCGAGAATCTTGCAGTCGTCGTGACGCCATGCAATGTCGATCGTGCTGCCGGCGGACGGCAACGCATGGCGCTGCGTGTTGGGTACTTTGACGACGATGGAATCGCGCGAGCCGAGCTTCAGATGCACGCGATGATGATCGCCGCAATACACGAGTTCCTCGACGCAGGCGCGCACCACGTTGCTGTGCTCGTCGGGCTGCGCGCCTTCCGTCCCCGGAATATGCGCGCGTTCGGGACGCAGCGCGAGCATCGCTTCGTCGCCGGCGCGCAGGCCGTGTTCGCAGCGTCCGCGAATGACGCTGCCATCCGACAGCGCAAGCGTCGCCCATTCGTCGTTCACACCGGTCACGCGCCCCGTGAGCCCGTTGTTCTCGCCGACGAAGTTTGCGACGAACGCGTTCTGCGCGTTCTCGTAGAGTTCGCTCGGCGTGGCGGCCTGCTGAATGCGGCCATCGGAGAAGACGGCGACACGGTCGGACATCGTCAGCGCTTCGGCCTGATCGTGCGTCACGTAGACGATCGTCAGCGAAAGCTCGCGATGCAGGCGCATGATTTCGTATTGCATCGTTTCGCGCAGGCGCTTGTCGAGTGCGCCGAGCGGCTCGTCCATCAGCACGACGCTCGGCTCGAACACGAGTGCGCGTGCAAGCGCGACGCGCTGCTGCTGCCCGCCGGAAAGCTGGGAGGGACGCCGGTTCGCGAGATGCGGCAGCTCGATCATCTCCAGCGCGCGCCGGACGCGCGTCTTCTGCTCGGCGCGGCTCACGCGACGCACGGAAAGCGGAAACGCGACGTTCTCCGCAATCGTCAGATGCGGAAAGAGCGCGTAGTTCTGAAACACCATGCCGATGTCGCGCTGATGCGGCGGCTTGTCGTCCAGACGCCTGCCATCGAGGCGGATCTCGCCTTGCGTCGGCGTCTCGAAGCCGGCGAGCATCATGAGCGTGGTCGTCTTGCCCGAGCCGGACGGACCGAGCAGCGAAAGAAACTCTCCCTTGCGCACGTCGAGGTTCAGGTCCTCCACGACGTAGTTCGCGCCGTCGTACGATTTGCTCACGCCCGAGAAGGAAATGAAGGAAGGGTCTGACATCGTGATCGCGTCCTGTCTTTCAGTGCTGTGCGAGCTTCGCCGCGATGTAGCGTGCGAAGTCGTAGTTGGGCCGTTCGAGATGGCTCAGGTTGCCGGGCTTCGCGAGCGGCGCATGCACGCCGCGAAACACGGCTTCCACGCCGCGCCTGTCTTCCGCGTTCACCTCATCGAGCAGCTTCTTCAACGTCGTCATATGCGCATTCGCTTCCGGATCGGCAATGAACTCGGGCGCGAGCCCGCCGCCGAAGCGGATATGCACTTGCCCGACGCCGCGCGGCTGCAGCACGAGATACCAGAAGTAGCCGGGCGTGAGCGTAACGAGATGCGCCGGGTAGATCGCGAGCAGCGCGGTCGTCTTGCGCCAGTGACCGGATAACCGCGTGTTGTCAGGATGCGCATTGCCGATCGGCAAGCTCGCTTCCTTCGTGATCCAGTGATAGTTGAACGCGGGATAGCCGGGCGGGCACTCCATCTCTTCGAGCCTCGAATGCGGCCCCACGGTTGCGCGATGCAGCATCGGCAGGTGATAGCTTTCCATGAAATTCTCCGCGAGGATCTTCCAGTTGGTATCCCACACGTGCTCTTCATAGAAAGTTTCGATGTAGTCCGTCATCCCGTACGCGCCGATGAGTTCGCTCAATTCGGCCAGTTGCTGCTGAACGGGCGGCGCACTTTCATTGAGCGTCACATAGATCCAGCCCTGCCATTGTTCGCAGCGCACAGCGGGTAATTTATAGCTTTCCTTGCAGAAGCCTTCTTGCCGGTCCATGAGCGGCGCGCCTTTCAATTCGCCGTCGAGCCCATAGCTCCATGCGTGATACGGACACACGATACGGCGCTTGTTGCCGCGCCCTTCCAGCAGCACCGACATGCGATGCAGACACACATTCGACATCGCCTTGAGCTGCATCTGCTCGTCGCGCAACACGACGATCGGTTGTGCGCCGAGTTGCGCCGTCAGATAGTCGCCAGGCTCTTTCAGCGCGCTTGCACGGCCGACACACTGCCATTCGCGCGCAAAGATGTCGTGCTCTTCGAGGGACAGAAACTCGGGCGATGTATAGACGCCGGGCGGCATGGCGCGCGCATCGCTGAATGATCGTGCGCAATTCGACCGCAATTCGTCGATGACCGTTTGCACCGCGATGGTCCTTGTCATGAGGCTCTCCATGTTCCTCCCCGTGGAAGCGCGTCAACGCGAGGTTTCAAGGCGTTGCGCCCGGCATGGACATCAATCTATCAAGCCAAATTGCCAGCCAAAATATTGTTTTCGGATACAAAGCAAAGCTTTTACCTATGCAGCGCGGATAACTTCTCTATCCGATAGCGCGCATCATGTATCGATATGCAGCCGCCGTATATAAGTCTCGCAGAAGGACGAAAAGCGATGCACGACCTGGCGCGGGCGCATCGTGCGCGATTGCGCGATGCCGAGCGTCGTCGCGTTGACGTTGTCCTTGAAGCGTTTAATCACGAAGTCTTCGCCGTCCACCGTGCGATTCGACTTGAGCGGGAAATTGAGGATGCTATAGCCGAGGCCGTTCGCCACCATGCCGCGCACGACTTCCGGCTGCGATGAACGAAACGCGGGCACGGGGCGGCTGCCGACCGCATCGAAGAGCGCCGCGAAATACTCGCGGCTGTGCGGCAGATCGAGCATCACGTAAGGCTCCGGCAGCAAGTCGGCGAGCGATACCTTGCGTGCGCGCGCAAGTCGATGCGTCTTAGGGAGGATCACATACGGCGGCAAGGAAATCAGCGGCGTGAAGGCGATGTCTTCGGTGAGGTCCAGGCTATAGGTCAGCGCAATATCGAGCGAGCCGTCGTGCAGGCCGCGCAACAAGCCGTCCTGATGGGCTTCTACCGTGCGAAACGAAATGCCCGTGTGCCCGGCCGTGAAGCGGCTGATGAGACCCGGCATGAGCGGCGGCGCGAGCGACACGAGGCAACCGAGCGCGATTGAGCCTGTCATGCCGCCATCCATTTCCTTCGCGGCCATTTGCAGTTCTTCCGCGATCTTCAGCAAATTGCGCGCTTGCCCGAGCAAATCGCGGCCTGCTTGCGTGAGCGACAGGCCGCTCGCGTGACGGCGGATGAATAGTTGCACGCCGAACGACTCTTCGAGATCGGCGAGCGCGGTCGAAATCGACGGCTGCGAGATATGCAGTCTTTTCGCGGCGGCGGTGAAGGACAACGCTTCCGCCGTGACGACGAAATAACGTAGCTGCCGCAGCGAGTAGCGCAAGGGATGGATGTCCATCGACGATGCTCCAGAGATCATGCTTCGATGGGCGGCATTGTGAAACGCTCAAAAATCATTGCATAGCCAAATCCGATGCTAGGCATTTTTTAAATATATTTTTCAGATTCTGGCGGGGCGCGTAGATTTTCACGAGACATCACGGATACAACGGCCTTTCAGAAGGACATAGCCATGACAGTGGAAATGAAGTCAATCGACACGCTGGTGGTCGGCGCGGGACAAGCTGGTGTCGCGATGAGCGAACATCTGAGCAAGCTCGGCGTGCCGCATCTCGTGCTGGAACGCGACCGTATCGCCGAGCGCTGGCGCACGGGCCGGTGGGATTCCCTCGTCGCCAATGGCCCTGCATGGCACGATCGTTTCCCTAATATGGAGTTCGCCGATTTCGACCCCGACGGCTTTGCATCGAAGGAACAGGTCGCGGACTACTTCGTCCAGTACGCGAAAAAATTCGATGCGCCTATTCGTACCGGCGTCGAAGTGAAGAAGGTCGTGCGCAATGCGGGGCGGCCCGGCTTTACCGTCGATACATCTGAAGGAATCATCGAGGCGAATCGCGTCGTCGTTGCAACGGGCCCGTTCCAGCGTCCCGTGATACCGCCCATCGCGCCGAAGAGCGCCGCGCTCATGCAGATTCATTCCGCCGACTATCGCAATCCGCAGCAATTGCCGGAAGGCGGCGTGCTGGTCGTGGGCGCGGGATCGTCGGGCGTGCAGATTGCCGATGAACTTCAGCGCGCGGGCCGCCGCGTGTATCTGTCGGTCGGCGCGCACGACCGCCCGCCGCGCGGATATCGCGGACGCGACTTCTGCTGGTGGCTCGGCGTGCTCGGCGAATGGGACGCGGAAGTGATGAAGCCCGGCCGCGAGCACGTGACGATCGCGGTGAGCGGCGCGCGCGGCGGACATACGGTGGATTTCAGGCGTCTCGCGCATCAGGGCATCACGCTCGTCGGCCTGACGAAATCGTTCGACGATACCCGCGTCACGTTCGAAGCCGATCTCGCGGACAACATCCGTCGTGGCGACGAAAACTATCTGTCGCTGCTCGACGCCGCCGATGCCTATGCACGGCGCAACGGCCTCGATCTTCCCGAAGAGCCGGAAGCCCGAATCATTCCCGCCGATCCGGAATGCATGACGCATCCGCTTCTCGAACTCGATCTGGCGAAGGAAGGTGTGAACTCCATCATCTGGGCGACGGGCTATGCCGTCGATTTCACCTGGCTGCAAGTCGATGCCTTCGACGACAAGGGCAAGCCGAAACATCAGCGCGGTGTCGCCAAGGAACCGGGCATCTATTTTCTCGGCTTGCCGTGGCTGTCGCGCCGCGGCTCGGCGTTCATCTGGGGCGTGTGGCACGACGCGAAACATATCGCCGATCACATCGTCACGCAGCGCAAATACCTCGCGTATTACGACGCGCCGCAACATCACGCAGACGAGCAGCGCGTCGAAAGCGTGGAGGGCGCACCCGATGCGTCGCGCGTCCACAAGGTCAGCGAGATGGGCGTCAACTGATTTCAAACAATCCCGTATCAAGGTGCATTCGATGAGCCAACCTACGCATACCCGTATCCGCATGTTCAACACGAAGGATACGTACCCGAATCAGTCGCTCGACAACGATCTTTGCCAGGCCGTGCGCGCGGGCAATACCGTCTATGTGCGCGGTCAGATCGGCACGGACTTCGACGGCAATCTCATCGGTCTCGGCGACCCGCGCGCGCAGGCCGAGCAGGCGATGAAAAACGTGAAGCAGTTGCTCGAAGAGGCGGGCAGCGATCTCTCGCACATCGTCAAGACGACGACCTATCTCACGGATGTGCGCTATCGCGAGCCGGTGTATCGCGAAGTCGGCAAGTGGCTGAAAGGCGTGTTTCCCATCTCGACGGGCCTCACCGTCGTGGCGCTCGGTCAGCCCGAATGGTTGATGGAGATCGACGTGATCGCCGTCATTCCCGATGGCTGGACGCCGCCTCAGGCCTGAACGACGTAAAGGAGGGCACATGACTTTTTCTATCGTCGGACGATGTGAAAAGACGGGGCAGCTCGGCATCGCGATCAGTTCATCGAGCATCGCGGTGGGCGCGCGTTGTCCCTGGGTGCGTGCGGGCGTCGGTGCTGTCGCGACGCAGAACGTCACGCTGCCCGCGCTCGGCTCGCAGATTCTCGATCACATGGAAAGCGCGAAGCTCGATCCCGCCGCGGCGCTGGACCGCGCGCTGGCTGCGAATGAATGGAGCGAGTATCGGCAGGTGACGGTGGTCGATGCGCAAGGCCGCACCGCGTTCTTCAGCGGCAAGCAGGCGCTCGGCACGTATCACGCGGTCGCGGGCAGGCAATGCGTCGCGGCAGGCAACATGCTCGCGGGCATTCATGTGATCGAAGCGCTGATTCCCTCATTCGAGAACGCATCCGGCCATCTCGCGGATCGCCTTCTCGCGGCGATGCAGGCCGCGATTGCAGCGGGCGGCGAAGCGGGACCCGTGCATTCGGCGGCGCTGAAGATTGCGGGCAAGCAGAGCTGGCCGCTCGTCGATCTGCGTGTCGACTGGGCGGATGACGATCCCATCGGCAAGCTCGATGGTCTCTGGCAGGCGTACAGGCCGCAGATGCAGGACTACGTGACCCGCGCATTGAATCCGACCGCCGCGCCGAGCTACGGAGTGCCGGGCGATGAGTGAAGCGACGAGCCGCGATCTGCTCGAACGGCTAATCGGCTTCGCGACGGTGAGCCGCGATTCGAATCTCGAGTTGATCGAATTCATTCGTGATTACCTCGCGGCGCATGACGTCGAAAGCGAGTTGTTCTACAACGCAAAGCGCACGAAGGCCAATCTGTTTGCGACGATCGGACCGCGCGATCGCGGCGGCATCGTGCTGTCCGGTCATACCGACGTCGTCCCGGTCGATGGCCAGCCGTGGACCGTCGATGCATTCCGCCTCACGGAAAAAGATGGACGGCTGTATGGCCGCGGCGCAGCGGATATGAAGGGCTTTCTCGCGTCGGTGCTGGCCGCGGTGCCGGTGTTCACGAAGCGCGATCTCAGCTTGCCCGTGCATCTCGCCTTCTCCTACGACGAGGAAGTCGGATGCCTCGGCGTGCGGCCGATGCTGGCGCAACTGGAGCAACGCGCGCACAAGCCCGTGCTGTGTCTGATCGGTGAGCCGACGTCGCTCAAGCCTGTGCTCGGACACAAGGGCAAGCTCGCGATGCGCTGTCAGGTGAAGGGAGCGCCGTGTCATTCCGCGTATGCACCGTATGGCGTCAACGCGATTCAGTATGCGGCGCGCCTGATCAATCGTCTGGAAGAGATCGGCGAGAAGCTGGCGCAGCCCGAACGTCACGACGCGCGTTTCGATCCTCCGTATTCCACCGTGCAGACGGGCACGATCAAGGGCGGCCGCGCGCTCAACATCGTGCCGGCGGAATGCGAGTTCGACTTCGAAGTGCGCGCGCTGCCGGGCTTCGACGCGAATACGGTCGCCGACGACTTGCAAGCCTACGCGCAAGCCGAACTGCTGCCGAAGATGCGCGCCGTGAAGTCCGACACCGACATCCGCCTCGAACCGCTTTCCGCCTATCCCGGACTGGCGACGCCTCCCGATAGCGAAGCGGCGCGTCTGCTCGCGCTGCTCAGCGGGTCGTCGGCATTCGGCACGGTGGCTTTCGGCACGGAAGGCGGGCTCTTCGATCACGCCGGCATTCCGACGGTCGTATGCGGTCCCGGAAGCATGGATCAGGGACACAAGCCCGATGAGTTCGTGACGGTCGAACAACTCCGCGGTTGCGACGCGATGCTGATACGGCTCGCGGACCATCTCGCGACCACAGCCTGATTACTCACCACGCGCTTGAAGCGATCCCGACGCCCTGAGCGTCAGGGCATCGCTTTGCCGCGCGCATCTCCGGCCCGTGTACATCGGCGTATTCATGAACGGCATTGTGCCGAAATATCTCGATGGCGCGGATCTGTCGTGGGTCGCCGGGTTGCTCCTGACGTCGCCGGTTTATTACTGGCTCGCGTCGCGGGATACGGTTTAACGGCGCAGGCAAAAACGATGCGCAGATGACCTCCAGTGCGGCGCGGTAACGAACGGTTGCCGTTCGGGCGGGACTTTTTCCTGCCCGACAAAAGTGTTGTACGTCCGCCTGCGTTTACGCCTCATGTGCATATGCACATAATCGCGTCACCTGCTGCGAAAACCCTTCGCGGCGCATCGAGGCGGTGACGATCGGAAGCTCGCGCAAGGCTTCAGTGACAGAGATTCGTTGCGGCACGCATCGCTCCTCCTCGCTCAAGTATCCAGGAGGTTTATATGTCGAACGATATCTCTCTCGAAACGCCGTCGCGCCGTCACTTCATCGGCATGGCGGCGGCAACGCTCGCCGCGGGCGCATTGAGCCGCCTCGCATTCGCCGAGCCGGCCACGGGCAGTGCTGAAATCGTGCAAGTGCAGGGCAGCGACAAGACCGCGATTCGCCCGCTGCGCGCGCATGTGCCGGACGCGCAGCTCGCCGACCTGAAGCGGCGCGTCAAGTCCACGCGATGGCCGGAACGCGAAACCGTCACCGATGCATCGCAAGGCGTGCAACTCGCGACGATGCAAAAGCTGGCGCGCCACTGGGCGACGGATTACGACTGGCGCAAGGTCGAAGCGCGGCTGAACGCGCTGCCGAATTTCGTCACCGAGATCGACGGTCTCGATATTCACTTCATCCACGTTCGCTCGAAGCATGCGAATGCGTTGCCGGTCATCGTCACGCACGGCTGGCCCGGATCGGTCATCGAGCAACTGAAGATCGTCGATCCGCTGACCAATCCGACGGCGCACGGCGGCAGCGCATCCGACGCATTCGACGTGGTGATTCCGTCGCTGCCCGGCTACGGTTTCTCCGGCAAGCCGGCGACGACCGGCTGGGACCCGCAACGCATCGCACGCGCGTGGATCGCGTTGATGAAGCGTCTCGGCTACACCCGCTATGTCGCGCAAGGTGGCGATTGGGGCAACGCGGTGACCGAACAGATGGCGCTCACCGCGCCGCCGGAACTCGTCGGCATTCACACCAACATGCCGGCCACGGTGCCCGACGATATCGCGCATGCGCTGAAGTTCGGGGATCCCGCGCCCGCGGGCCTCTCAGTGGACGAAGCCCACGCGTTCGATCAACTCGATTTCTTCTACAAGCACGGCCTCGGCTACGCGCAGGAAATGGCGAATCGTCCGCAGACGCTGTATGGCATCGAAGATTCGCCGATCGGCCTCGCCGCGTGGATGATCGATCACGATGCGGCGAGCCAGGCGCTGATCGCGCGCGTGTTCGACGGTCAAGCCGAAGGACTTTCGCGCGACGACATCCTCGATAACATCTCGCTCTATTGGTTCACGAATACGGGCGTTTCATCGGCGCGGCTGTATTGGGAGAACAAGCTCAACTTCTTCGCGCCGAAGCACGTGGCGATTCCTGTAGCGGTGAGCGTGTTTCCGGACGAAATCTATGCCGCGCCGAAAAGCTGGACGGAGAAGGCGTATCCGAAGCTGATTCACTACAACCGTCTTCCGAAGGGCGGGCATTTCGCGGCCTGGGAACAGCCGCAGGCGTTTTCGGGCGAGCTTCGCGCGAGCTTCCGTTCGCTGCGTTCGGCGTAAGCGATGCACACGGCGCCTTCACGGCGTCGTGCACCTCACGCCTGCGCTTGCGCCGATCGCAGATGAATACCGAGCGCACGCCGTGCGCTCAACGCGAGCAGCGCACACGACAACGCGTTGAAGAGAAACAGCCCGCTCGGCCCGACGATCGTCATCAACGCCGACGCCAGCGCCGGGCCCGTCATTCCCCCGAACGAGAACAGCACGAGCAACAGCGCCGAAATCGCGACGCGATGATGCGCCTCCGTGCGATCCTGCACGTGCGACACGATCAGCCCGTACTGCGTGAACGTGACGGCGACGTAGACGAGCGTCGCGACCCAGGTGATGACGCGCACATCGAAGCAGAAGAGCACGAGGCTCAAGGCAGCGGATATCGACGCCGTGAAATAGACGAGACGGCGGCGATCGACCTTGTCGGAGAGGCGGCCCATCGGCCATTGCGGCACGAGTGCGCCGATCAGCGCGACGCCCATGAAGGTCGCGAGTTCGCTCGTCGAGAAGCCCGCGCGTTCGAGATAGACGGGCATCATCGCGTAGAAGCTGCTGTAGATGAAGCCCGCGAGGATGCAGCCCGGCACCGCGAGCGGCGCCGCAGCCATCATCTCGCGCACGCTTTCGCGCCAGGTGCGCGCGGGCACGCGATGCAGTCGCTCGTCCGCGACTTTCACGGGCCAGCCTTCCAGCAAGGTCACGGGCATCACGGCGGCGGCGAAGAGCGCGGCGGCAATCGAGAACTGCTGGCCGCCCGAACCCGCGCCCACGTTCAACAGGAACTGCCCCGTGCCGACCGCGAGGTAGTTGATCGCCGCGTACGAGCCGAACACCTGGCCGCGCTTTTCGTTTTCGACCGTGCCGTTGAGCCAGCTTTCGATCGACGTATAGAGGCCCATGAAGGCGAAGCCGGTCAGGAGACGCACTGCGCCGAGCGTCCACGGCGACTGCGCGGCCCCGAACGCGAGCGCGAGAATGGAAGCCGCCGCCGAGAACGCGACGAACGTCCGATGCTGCCCGATGCGGTCGATGAGCCTGCGATTGAACACCGCCCCGAGGATGAATCCCGCGTAGTAGCACGACTGGATCAGGCCGATCACGATGGTCGGATAGCCCGATTGCAGAATGCGCAGCGGGATCAGCGTCTGAAAGAGGCCGTTGCCGACGATGAGCAGCGCGTAACCGCACAGCAGCCCGGCCAGTGCCCGGTAGCTGCTGCCGGCGGCGCCGTGAACGGGCGGCGGCGCGTCCGGCGGCGCGGCGGCTGCGGGCGGCGTCTGCCGGCCGAAGAGCTTGGCTTCGGACAGCGGCCCGGTGCGCACGGCGCCGGGCGCTTCGTGCTCCGCGCCGGTCGCGTCCTGAGTGTCGTAGGAATCGCCGGCGGCCTGGTTCGTGGGATCGATTGCCTGATCGTTCGCAACTGCGTCTTCGCTCTTTGACATGACACCCTTGAAGGTCATTCTCGTGATTCCGGTTTCGCGATGGGACGCCTGAATGCGGCGTCACCGCGGCCGGTCCACTTCCGCTTCGAATGGCGGGCCTGAATGACGATGGTAACCGGCGCCGACGATGTCCGATGTTCGATTTTGTTTCCGAGTGCTTCCGGTCGGCTGACCGGGCGGCCGATGCGTCGGCGCGAGACCTGTCACAATCGCAATCTCCGACGTTCCTCGACGATGCGGTCGGGATTGCGTTTTTGCCGGGCCGTGTCATCCGACTGCGGCGCGCCAGCCGCGCCGCGCGTGTTTCTCCCATGACAAGGAGCAAGCGATGCCAACGATGCAGGCAGTGCAGGTAGCGAAAGCGAACGGTCCGCTGGAAGTCGTCGAGCGCGACGTGCCGGAGCCGCCTGAAGGACACGTATTGATCAAGGTGCAGGCCTGCGGGATCTGCCACAGCGATTCGCTCACCGTGGAAGGCCTGTGGCCCGGCCTTCAGTTTCCGCGCGTGCCGGGCCATGAGATCGCTGGCGTGATCGAGAAGGTCGGTGCCGGCGTGGAAGGATGGGAGAACGGGCAGCGTGTCGGCGTGGGTTGGCACGGCGGGCATTGCGGACATTGCGAGCACTGCCGTCACGGCGACTTCGTGCTCTGCCAGCGCGCGCTGGTGCCGGGCATCAGCTACGACGGCGGCTATGCGGACTACATGGTCGCGCCGCAGGAAGCGCTCGCGCGCATGCCCGACGATCTCTCCGATGTCGATGCCGCGCCGCTCCTTTGCGCGGGCATCACCACTTTCAATGCGCTGCGCAACAGCGGCGCGCGTGCGGGCGACGTGGTCGCGATTCTCGGTATCGGCGGGCTCGGCCATCTGGGCGTGCAGTTCGCGCGCAAGATGGGCTTCGTCACGGCCGCCATCGCGCGAGGCCAGGACAAGGCGCCGCTCGCAAAGCAGCTCGGCGCACATCATTACATCGACAGCGAATCGCAGAACGTGGCCGATGCGCTCAAGGCGCTCGGCGGCGCACGCGTGATTCTCGCGACGGCCACGAGCGGCAAGGCGATGAGCGCGGCCATCGGCGGTCTGGGGCTGAACGGCAAGCTGATCATGGTCGGGATATCGGAGGAGCCGGTCGAGGTGCCGATCACGCAGTTCATCATGGGCCGCAACTCGGTGCAGGGCTGGCCGTCCGGCACGGCGGCCGATTCGCAGGAAACGCTCGCGTTCAGCGCGTTGTCGGGCGTGAAGCCGATGATCGAGGAATTTCCGTTGTCGCGTGCGGCGGAAGCGTATGCAAGGATGATGAGCGGGAAGGCGCGGTTCAGGGTGGTGTTGACGCCTGGGAGGTGAGGGCGCGAAGGCCGTTCGGCGCGTGCGGCCGGACGGCTGAATAATTAGCGGAATCGTAATAAATGCTCGCACACTAGCGCCAAGGGGCCGTTCTTTCGAACATCGCGTGGATAATCCGGAACCTTGCAAGTTCCCTTACGCTTCGCACGTTCGATACGACTCTTTGGGCAACATGAAGAATTCAATAAGCAGGATGTGGCTCACCTGCCTGTTCGCTGTAATAAACGCTGTCGTATTTGTTTCGCTATGGGCGCGCGCGGGTTTCACGGCGCCTTCATCGGCTCTCTTGCTGGATTGGGGCGGAAACCTAGCTCCGTTCACATTGACTGGAGAATCGTGGCGTCTGTTGACGAGCGCGTTTCTGCATGTCGGCTGGATGCATCTGCTCCTCAATCTCTACATGCTGATCGTGCTCGGAACCTTAATCGAGCGCGCGATCGGATCATTGCGCTACGGGGTCGTATATCTTCTGTCCGCGCTGGGAGGAAGTCTCGCGAGCAGCTCGTGGTACGGCTTTCATGAAACCCAGACCATGCAGTTCGCGATGGGCATGTTCATTCCGACGACCGCGATTCATCCTGTCGTGAGCGTAGGGGCGTCGGGCGCACTGATGGGACTCGCCGGCGCGGCGGCCGCCTTGCATTTCCACGCATCACTGCGTAACGAGGGCACGGCTCCCGTTCAAATCAAGCCGGTTGCGATTCTTCAGGTGATCGTTCTGAATCTGCTCTCCGGATTTCAAATCTCCGGAATCGATCAGGCAGCGCACATCGGCGGTTTGTGCACGGGCTTTCTGATTGGACTCATGCTGCAATGGCTCGCTTGCGGCCCGAAGTTGGTGCGGCTCGGTGCACCGCCTGTCATCGGCGTAGTGTTTGCCGCATTGATTTTCTATTTCGCACAACACGCGGGAACGCAAGACTTGTTCGAGTGGAAAAGGGCGATGATGGAGCAGAACGCAACGCAAACGGAATAGCGCAATCCGAGCAGTTCCGATCTCTTCGACGAGTTAAAAATTCGGAATGCAGATGAAGTCAGAGCAAGCCGGATAAGAAATCGAGCTACCAAAATAAACAAGCGAGAACGATGAAACCTTTATTCGCCGACAGTCAGGAAGCACGGCCGACCCTCTCTGCCGACGGCGGCCGCGACCTTCGAAGGACTTCACCGTCCGAAGCGAAATTGCTGACTCAGGATGAGATCGACGATCTCGGCGTCAAGGCCGGAGAGCGCGTGGCAGGGCTTTCCCAGCGCATCTTGTCGGAGGTGCGCGCATCCGATATCGACCAGTTTGGCGAAAGGCTCAACGAGCTGATCGTGACGGCAAAGGACCTCGATCCCGCCGCCCTCCAGAAGCGCGGCATTCTGAGTCGAGTCACGTCGATGTTCAAGGCATCCAAGGAACGGCTGCTGGCGCAATTCGATTCGGTGGAAAAGCGCATCGGCACGCTGATCATCGAGTTGGAGAGCAATGCGAATCGGCAGAAGCGCGACATCGCCGAACTCGAACAAATGTATGCGGATAACTATGAAACGTTTCGGCAGTTCGAGCACGCTAAGAAGCTCGGTGAAGAATCGCTCGAAGCTTATCGCGCGGCGCTTGCGCTACCGCAATCCAGCGACGATGCATTCGGCGCGCAACACACGATGGATCTGCGTCGCTGCGCCAGCGCGCTCGAACAGAAAATCGACGATCTGTCTCGCGCCATGCTGATGTCCGAGCAACTCGCACCACAGATTCGCCTTGAGCAAGATCACAAGCGCACGCTCATTTCGAAGTTCGGCACGGCCAAGACCGTCCTGATTCCCGCGTGGACCAACGCGTTTTCTCTTTACATCAAGCAACTAAGCACGAAGAAAGCAGCCGATCTCGCCAATGCGACCTTCGATGCCGCTGACGCCGCGCTGCGCGCACAAGCCGATCAGTTGCACGCCAATGCAGGCGCGGTGGCGGCGCTCGGACAGCGGCCCGTCATTGCAACGGACACGTTCGCCTACACGCAGCAAAAGCTCTTCGATGCATTGGACGAAATCGCGAAGATCGTCGAAGACGGACAGCGCCAGCGCAAGGCGGACGAGCCGCGACTCAGACAACTCGAACGCGATCTCGTCGCCAAATTCAGCGATCACCGGCATTTGAAATAAATAACATCGGTAACCACGCAATGAGCACCATCAACCTTCATAAACCCGCTCTCGCGAGCCGGGCCGATAACGTTTCTATCGTGCTGAGCAAGCGCCGGCTGCCGCGTCCGCCTGTCGTGCGCGTCGCCGCCGCCCTCGACATTTCAGGCTCGGCCGAACAGCTATACAAATCCGGCGTCATCCAGGAGACTCACGATCGCATGCTCGGCATTGCGATGAAATTCGATGACAACGGGGAAATCGATACCTGGACTTTTACCGAAGGCTTCGATCGGCTTCCGACTGCCACACCTGAAAACTACGGCAGCTACATCACGGAATACGTGATGCGCAATGACGGTATTCGCAAATGGGGCGCCACGCAGTACGCACCGGTCATGGCGGATATCGTCAACTTCTTCTTCGCGCCCGAAGAACAGCGCGCAGCGCCGAAGGAGAAGCGCGGCTTCCTCAGCCGGCTGTTCGGCACGCCTGCCCCGGACCCCGCGCCGTTACCCGCGGAGCCGGCGAACAACATGCCCGCGTGGGTGCTTTTCGTGACCGACGGACAGAATCCCGAGCAGGATCGCGGACATGCGGAGAAGCTCCTGCGCGATTCGCAGAAGTTCCCGATTTACTGGTCTCTCATCGGCGTCGGCGATCCGCGTGAATTCGGTTTTCTTCGCCATGTCGCGAAGGATTTGCCCAACGTAGGGTTTTTGCATCTCGAATCGCTCGATATCTCCGATCAGGAGATTTACGAGCAACTGATTACAGAAGAATTTTGCGATTGGGTTCGCGGCAAGCAGGTCGAGAAAACATAAGCGGGCGCTCGTCACCGAGCGCTCTGAATCGAAATTCGGTCATATCAAACAATGAAACCTTTTAAACTTCCGCTCGCGTTGACTTTCATCGCGATGGCGGCGGCATTCGCGCTGGGCGGCGTGAAGGATGTCGTCCTCGTCGCGGTACTCTGTATTTTGGAAATATCGCTGTCGCTGGATAATGCCGTGGCCAACGCGGCCGTCTTGCGCCACTGGTCCGAGAAATGGCGCGACCGCTTCATGACATGGGGCCTTCCCGTCGCGATCTTCGGAATGCGCCTCGTCTTTCCGCTGCTGATCGTTGCTATCGCAGGGCACATCGGGTTCTTCGAAGCTGGAAAGATGGCGCTCGAAGCACCTCGGCAGTATGCGCAAATCCTGACTTCCGCACATCACGAAGTGTCGGCGTTCGGCGGCGCGTTCCTGTTGATGGTTTTCTTCAAGTTCATGCTCGATCGCGACAAGGATGAGCACTGGATCAGCATCGTCGAGCGTCCGCTTGCGCGTCTTGGCCGGCTGACGGCGATCGAAGTGGCGCTGACGCTCGCGGTGATTGCTATCGTCTCCACTCGGTTGCCGGACATCGAACGCGCTTCGTTTCTCGTGGCGGGCCTGGGCGGCGTGATCGCCTTTGTCGTATCGCACGGCATCGGGGATTTCGTCGGCGGTGACGAGGCAGGCAATCGCGTGGTGCGCGAAAGCGTCGCGGGCTTCCTGTATCTGGAGATGCTCGATTCGTCGTTCAGCTTCGACGGTGTCATCGGTGCATTCGCGCTGACCAACAACGTATTTCTCATTGCTATCGGACTCGGCGTCGGTGCTTCGTATATTCGCCAGATGACGCTGATACTTCTCAAGAAAGGTACGCTCGCTCAATACCGTTTCCTGGAGCATGGCGCATTCTGGGCTATCGGCGCGCTCGCGGTCATCATGCTGAGCGTGAACGTGGACGTTCCCGAAGTCATCACCGGTTTGATCGGTGCATTCACCATCGGCGCGGCGGTTATCAGTTCGATAGTCGTTCAGCGGCGTGAAGCTGTCGCGGGCGATCGCGCGTCCTGATCGCGCAAATCCGCGTGCCGGGCATGCGGCTAACAATGCAATCCAATCAATTCAACGAGAGCAGTCAGTCATGTCAATGATCAATCTTTCCAAGGGCGGCCGAATCAATTTGTCCAAGGAAGCGCCCAGCGCAAGCAAGTTCAGAATCGGTCTGGGCTGGGATGCGAACGCGACCGATACGGGCAATGATTTCGATCTGGACGTTTCGGTATTTCTTTGCAAATACGATAGTCAGAACAGTCCAAAGCTGATCTCGCAGAAGCACTTCATTTTCTATAACACCGAAATTCGCACGCTCGACCGCGAAACAACTTTCTACCAACCGGGCGACGACTGGCCGCGCAAAGGCATGTCGGCATCGGAATGTCTCGGCGTCGTTCATAGCGGAGATAACCAGACCGGCAGCGGCAACGGCGACGACGAAGTGATCTTTGTCGATACGAAGAAACTCGATGCCGCCATCGATGAGATCTCGGTTGTCGTCACCATCGATCGGGCCGAGGAGCGCAAGCAGAATTTCGGTCAGGTGCGCAACAGCTACATTGAGATATCGGAAGAGGAAACAGGACGAGTGCTCGCGCGCTATCCGCTCGAAGAAGATTTTTCGATGGAAACGGCCGTTCAAGTGGGCAGCTTCTATCGCCGCGATGGACAGTTCATGTTCAAGGCGGTCGGAATGGGCTATAACCGCGGCCTCGGCGATTTCGTGATCGCTTATGGCGGACACGTCGATCGCGCCTGAATAGCGGGACTCGAGTTGGCGCATCGGTTTAGCATGCGCCATCGTCGGAATGTGAGAAGTCGAATGCCGTCTGATCAGCCTGAACCGAAGCCGCTTGCGTTTTCGAAACCCCAACGAGATGTTCGCGAGTTGCAGCCGCGCGCGTCGGAAGAGCGCGCGGTCACGCCACTCGATTTCGGCAGCAACGCCGTGTCGGTCGATCCGTTATTCGACTCGCGCGAAGCAAGGCGGCGCGTATCGAACGCGGAGCCGGGAAAGAGTGTGTTCGGCGATCACGGGCATCCGCTTCTGAACCGGAGCTTCGAACTGGCTCGACAGCAGTTTCCGGAGCTATATCCCAAGCATGGGCCGCGTATCGAGCGCGGCATTCGTCAATTGCTTCCGCTGCGGCTCGAGACCATTTCCATGTTTGCGGATGCAGCCTTGAGAACTTGCGGTGAATCCGTCGATATCTTCATGCGCGTGACACGCGATTTCGCCGACCTCGACGCTGCCGGCCTCATGCGGCAAATGCTCGATAGCGCCACGCGCAAGCCGGGTATCCTCGATCGGTTGACAGAACACTATCTGAAACCGCAGCGACCGGAAATGGACTATCGCGAATCATTGAGCACGTTGAAGGTTTCATTGCAATCGTTCATGCCCCGCGTGCGCGTTTTGCGAGAAGAAGTCGACCACGCGCGGGAAAGCCTTGCAAGCGGACTTGCCGCATTGAGTGCGGTTTGCGATATCGATCACGGGGGCAATGCCACAGCCGCTCTCGCGCTGGGCGAACGCCGCAGCGCGGTACGGCAGGCGTTCCAGCAACTCGAATTGCTTTCGCTCCAGGTCAATGCTTTCGAAGCGGACCTCGTCGGCCTTTTGTCCAGAGCCGATCAACTGGCGAACATCACGCTTCCGGCAGCGCTGGCGGCAAGGAACCAACGCTCATGAAGCCATCCTCGAACATCGTCGCCGCCTTCGATTTCGACGGAACCATTACCACGAGCGACAGCCTCAAGGCATTCGTGTTGCACACGGTTGGCCCCGCGCGCTTTGCGGCAGCGGGCTTGCGGGCGGCGCCTCGATTGCTTGGCATGACCGCGCGACTTTGCGATCGCGGCGTCGCGAAGGCTGCGTTTCTTCGTCATGCGTTGCGAGGGATGTCTCCCGCTGAACTGGAGCGCGCCTCGCAAGACTTCTGCGCCACACGCCTCGCTCGAATGGTCCGGCCGGAAATGGTGGAACGAATCCGGCAGCATCAGGCATTGAGCCATGAGGTCGTGCTCGTGAGTGCGTCGCCTTCGCTGTACCTTCGAATCTGGGCGCAATCGGTCGGTATCGGCGTGGTGCTATCGACTGAACTGGATATCGATCGCCAAGGATTCACGGGTCGGTTCATCGGACGGAATTGTTGGGGGCCGGAGAAAGTTCGGCGGCTCGAAGCATGGTGGAACGGTAGTCGGCCACGCATGCTCTTTGCCTATGGCGACAGCCGGGGCGACAGGGAAATGGCCGCTGCTGCCGACGTTGCATGGGTCAGAGGGAATGGCGAGTTGCCTGCGCTCGATCGCTGAGTGACCTGAAACGCAATGCGATCCGTCAACCTGGCTAGTCCCCCTCTCTCGTCAGCAACGACCAGATGGCGACGAAGGGCACGGAACCGGATCGCATTGCGTGCGGATTATTGCGAACGTTATGAATGCCTCCTCCGATACCCGGATCGATCCATGCACCGCCGCCCTGCCGGAATTCGCCGGGCGTGAAGAGCACATAGGCTTCCTCGGGCGGATGGCTGTGATCGGGATAGCGCGTGTGCGGCAACATCAGCGAGAAGCCCAGTTGCACGTCATAGCGGCTTTCCGCGCCACCGGGTCCGCAGATCATGCCGTGCACGTGCGCATCGATGTAGTTGTCGCCGCCGTTCACGCCCGATGAGCGGCGCGACCATCCGAGATCGGGTTCGAGCGCTTTGATCGCGCGCGCGGCGGCGCCGAAGCCGGTGTCGTCGTCGATGAAGGGCGCGAGCGCGGCGTCGAGCCACTCGCACGCGGGATAGCGCGTGTGGTGCCGCGCGCCGTCGTCGGATGGCGTTTGCAGCCGTTCGAACACGCGTGCGGCGACTTCGCGTCCGGCATGCGGCAGTTTGTCCGACTGAAAGAGCTTCTCCGCGATGGCGATGAAAGCGGCCACGTTCTCCGGACGACGACGGTTCATAAGAGCCTCCCTGACAACCAGGCGCTTCGATTCTCCATCACAAGCAGTCGGTTTCAAAGCTGCACATCGAATGCCTGTCTCCTCACAATTCCAGCACGAGGTCCGAGGTCGGGCGGCTGCAACACAACAGGCGAAATCCCTTCTGGACTTCTCTGTCGCGGATGCCGCCGTTGTGCTTCATATCGACGGTGCCTTCCAGCACGCGCGTTTTGCACGTTCCGCACACGCCTTGACTGCACGACGACGCCACAGCGACGCCCGCCTTCTTCGCCGCCGATAACACGGTCTGCGACGCGTTCATCGTGAACGACTTCGACGAGCGCGAGAGCTTGACAGTGAAAATGCCTTCAGCGGCGGGTGCTCGAGCAGGCTCGCCCGCGCCGATATCGAAGCTCTCCTCGTGGTAGCGCGCCGGATCATGGCCGACTTCGCGAAGCAGCGCGCGCACCGCGCTCATGTATCCGGCCGGGCCGCACGTGAAGACTTCGCGTTCCAGATAGTCCGGCGTCCATTGCGAAAGCAACTGAAGATTGAGGCGGCCTGTCGGACCATGCCAGTCAGCTTCATCGCCGATGCCCTCGCACACGAAGAATATGCGCAGGCGAGGCGATAGCTTCGCGAGCCGCGTCAGTTCCTCGCGAAACACGATATCGCCAGGCGTGCGCGCGCTATGAATAAAGACGATGTCTCGATCCAGACCGAGATCGATGCTTGCACGCGTCATCGACATCAGCGGCGTGACGCCGGATCCCGCGGACAGATACAGCGATTTCGCCGCGGGCGCGGCCGTCGGCGTGAACGCGCCTGAAGGTCCATACGCGCGCAAGCCGACGCCGGGTTTCATGGTGTCGTGCAGCCAGTTCGACACGGTCCCGCCCGGAACGCGCTTGACCGTGATCGACAGCAGAAACGGACGCGTCGGCGCGGACGAAATCGTGTAGCAGCGCTCGACCGATCGTCCCTGCACGTTCGCCGTTATCGTCATGAACTGACCCGGCTCGAATCGCACGGGCAGTCCGTCTTCCGTGCGGAATTCGAAGCTTCTCACATCATGCGTTTCATTGATGACGCGACAACACGTCAGCGTCTGCTGCTCGCCGCTCGGCCAGAGCCGCCCGCCATGTTCCCAGGTGGCGGCATCGGCGAAATCGAGTGGAGAAACGAAAATTCTGTCGACGGAGTTCATGGCGCTCACAAGTGCGTTTGCAATGAGCGCAGTATTGGAGCGCGCGAAATCACCGTCAACGCGCTTTATTTTCCGCCTTCCATGACTTCAACTTATGCGTGGCTTTCAGAAGCCGGCTTGCTCGTTCAACCGTCCACGGGTTCCGCGGGCGTCTCCAGATTGAGCTGATAGAACGCCGCGTCCAGCCAGCGGCCGAACTTGAATCCGGCTTCCCTGACCGTTCCCGAGTGCGTGAAGCCCAAACGGGTATGCAGGCGGATGCTCCCGTCATTCGTCGCGTCCACGCAACCGACGAGCACATGCACCTGCGCGTCTTTCGCGCGACGGATCAGCTCACGCAGCAGGCGCTCGCCGAGCCCGAGTCCGCGGCAATCGCGATGCACGTAGACGCTGTGCTCCACCGTGTATTTGAAAGCGGGAAACGCGCGAAAGGTGCCCCAGCTCGCGAAGCCCATCAGCTTGCCCGATGCATCGACCGCGCCTACCACCGGGAAGCCGCCCGCGCGTTTCGCCGCGAACCACGTCGACATGGCTTCGACGGGGCGCGGCTTGTAGTCATACAGCGCGGTCGAATTGACGATGGCTTCGTTCAGGATGTCGAGAATGGCGAGCGCATGATCCGCTTCGTTGCAGTCGATCAGGCGCACGTCGTCGCGCGGTTCGGTGGTGTTCATTCGGTATCCGTTCAGGCTGAGGATGAATCAGGTCGCGGGTGCGTCGCCGATGGCGAGGATGTAGCGCGCTGCTTTGGACGCCGGGTTGCTGAAGATCAGCGGCCGGTCGAGCCGCATCGCGAGGCAGTCGCCTTGCTGGAGCGCATGCAGTTCGTCTCCGATGACGATGTCGATGCATCCGCTCATCACCCAGACTTGCTGATGCATCGTCGATTCCCGTCCGCTTCGCTCATAGGCGACGCGCGCGCCGGGCGGAAAGTCCACTTCGACCAATTGGAACGGCGACGGCCAGCCCGGCGGGGAAAGGTTTCTGCGCGTGTAGCCGGATTCGGGATCGCGCCATTTCAATTGCTGGCGACGCCGCGCAAGCGGTTCTGCGGGCGCGCCTTCCTGCTCGCCGCCGAAAAGGCTGGCGAGCGATACGCCGAGACCGGCGGCAAGTTTGTCCAGCACGACGGCCGTGGGGCTGGCGGCGCCGCGTTCGATCATCGAAATCATCGAGCGGCTCACGCCGCAGCGGGCTGCGAGCGCGTCGAGCGTGTAGGCGCGTGCGGCGCGCAACTCGCGGATGCGGTCGGCGATGCGTTGGTTTATGTCGGTCGTCGTGGTGTCTTCTTCGGACGATGTCCGGGCGTTATCTAGCATAATGGATTTAGTTTCCAGTACGCTGGATGGCTATGTCAAGGGTTTCCGCTGGATCCCGTATTGTTATTGGTTTATTAGCACTGCCCCCGTGCGGGGCGGCAGTCACTTTCTTTGCTGCTGCAAAGAAAGTAACCAAAGAAAGCAGCTCCTCACGCCCGCGGTCACACGCAGTTTGGCCATGCTTGCCAGGTGATAGTGGGCTGTCTAAGTGTCGCCCTCATAGGCCCAACCGGGCTTGGCTCGCGCACGGTCTGACAAGCTAGTACTCACAAGAAGCTGGTTCAGCACCAAATAGCACCGGCACAGCGCTACGCGCTGCCGACGGGTCTACAAAGGAAACCAACCTATCGCACATGCAATGCGATGGAAGCGTCAGCGACGAAGCGCGCGCAAACCCGATGAACCCATCGGCCGCGAAGCGGGCCGGAGCCTTTTGGTGCTGAACCACTTCGCTGTGCGGCGCGAGGTGACAGACCGTGCGCGAGCCAAGCCCGATTAGTCTTGTGAGGGCGACACTTAGGCAGCCCACGATCGGCTGGCAAGCATGGCCAAACTGCGTGTGACCGCGGGCGTATCGAGCTGCTTTCTTTGGTTACTTTCTTTGCAGCAGCAAAGAAAGCGACTGCCGCCCCGCACAGGGGCAGTGCTAATAAACCAATAACAAAACGGGATCCGGCGAAAGCCTTTCAAAGAAAGCGACTGCCGCCCCGCACAGGGGCAGCGCTAATAAACCAAAAAGAACCCGGGATCCGGCAAAAGCCCGTCGTGCCAGTCGAACCTCAACCGTACACAGGAAAGCGCTTCGTCAATTCAGCGACCTGCTCGCGCACGCGTTCAAGATTCCCCGCATCTTCCGGGCTTTCGAGCACATCGGCGATAAGATTGCCGACAATCTCCGCTTCCTTCGTACCGAATCCACGCGTCGTCATCGCGGGCGAGCCGAGGCGCACACCGCTCGTGACGAACGGCTTTTCCGGATCGTTCGGAATGGCGTTCTTGTTGACCGTGATGTGCGCGGCGCCGAGCGCGGCTTCCGCAGCCTTGCCGGTGATCTTCTTCGCCCGCAGATCGACGAGCATCACGTGGCTTTCGGTATGACCCGACACGATGCGCAAGCCGCGCTTCACGAGCGTTTCGGCCAGCACACGCGCATTGTCGACGACGCGCTGCTGATATTCCTTGAACTCCGGCGACAGCGCTTCCTTGAACGCAACAGCTTTCGCGGCGATCACATGCATCAACGGTCCGCCCTGAATGCCCGGGAAAATCGCCGAGTTGATTTGCTTCTCGAACTCGGCCTTCATCAGGATCACGCCGCCGCGCGGGCCACGTAGGCTCTTGTGCGTGGTCGTGGTGACGAAGTCGGCATGCGGCACCGGGTTCGGATACACACCCGCCGCGATCAGACCGGCATAGTGCGCCATGTCGACCATCAGATATGCGCCGACGCTCTTCGCGATCTTCGACAGCCGCTCGAAGTCGATCTTCAACGCAAACGCCGACGCACCCGCGACGATCAGCTTCGGCTTGTGCTCGTTGGCGAGTTGCTCGGCCGCATCGTAATCGATGTCCTCGGCTTCGTTCAGCCCGTAGCTCACCACGTTGAACCACTTGCCCGACATGTTGACCGGCGAGCCGTGCGTGAGATGGCCGCCGTGCGCGAGGCTCAGGCCCATGATCGTGTCGCCCGGCTTGAGCATCGCGAAGAACACGCCCTGATTGGCCTGCGATCCGGAGTTCGGCTGCACGTTCGCCGCTTCGGCGCCGAAGAGCTGCTTCACGCGGTCGATGGCCAGCTGCTCCACCACATCGACATATTCGCAACCGCCGTAGTAGCGCTTGCCCGGATAGCCTTCCGCGTATTTGTTCGTGAGCTGCGAGCCTTGCGCAGCCATCACGGCCGGGCTCGTGTAATTCTCCGACGCGATCAACTCGATGTGATCTTCCTGACGTCGGTTTTCATCGGTGATCGCCGCCCAGAGTTCCGGATCGACGTTTTCAACGGTGCTGGTTGCGCGCTTGAACATGATGGTTACCCATGTGAGAAGAGAACGGGTTGCTGCGGGAACTCTGACTGTCCCGTATTCCATCGAAAGCAGGCGCGCCCGGATAGAAGAATTCCGACATTACGCTGGAATGCGGGCACCCGTTTGGTGCGAGCGTGCGTAGACGCGTCGCGCGGCGCGCTTCGTATCTGTGCACGAATCCATATTCAAGCCGCCGAAGCCGCGAGATTACAGCGTTGGCACGCTTATCGCATTGAGCATGTCAGGAGTGGCAGTCACAATCTGGCAATGGATGACTAGGGTTCCGGTCCGCATCGACGTTCGATGCGCGATGCTGGTCCGAGAGTTGTCGACCTCGAACGAGGTTACACGGCGGGAAAAAAGCCCGGGAGAGAACGCGATGCGTCGCGCCGCTCCTGCCGTCGATAACCGTTCAATGCGAGGTCAATCTCATGCGCGTCCGCTTTTTCGCCGCTGCCGCCGTCGCTCTCTCCCTCTGTTTCTCCACGCCCTCGTTCGCTCAGGCCCGCAAGGACTTCAAGGTCTGCTGGACCATCTACGCCGGCTGGATGCCGTGGGGCTACGCGAAGACGCAGGGCATCATGTCCAAATGGGCGAAGAAGTACGGCATCAATGTCGATGTCGTGCAGCTCAACGACTACATCGAATCGATCAATCAATACACCGCCGGGAAGTTCGACGGTTGCGCGATGACCAACATGGACGCGCTCACCATTCCGGCGACGGGCGGTGTGGACAGCACGGCGCTGATCGTCAGCGATTACTCCAACGGCAACGACGGCGTGCTCATCAAGGGCGCGGGCAAGAAGGTCGCCGATCTCAAGGGCCAGTCGGTCAACCTCGTCGAGCTTTCGGTTTCGCACTATCTGCTGGCGCGCGCGCTCGAATCGGCTGGAATGAGCGAACGCGACATCAAGACCGTCAACACGTCGGATGCCGATATCTCCGGCGCATTCGCAACCGCCGACGTGCACAACGCGGTCACATGGAACCCGATGCTCGCCGACCTCAAGGCGAAGCCCAACGTCACCGAAGTGTTCGATTCGAGCCGCATTCCGGGCGAGATCATGGACATGATGGTCGTCAACACGAAGACGCTGCACGACAACCCCGCGCTCGGCAAAGCGCTTACCGGCGCATGGTTCGAGATCATGCAGACGATGCATGGCTCGTCGCCGGAGAGCGAAGCCGCGCTCGCGTCGATGGCCAAGGCATCGGGCACCGACCTCGCCGGCTACAAGTCGCAACTCTCGACTACCGCGCTCTTCTACACGCCGCAACAGGCGCTCGACTTCGCCACGAGCCCGAACATGCCGAAGATCATGACGCGCGTCGCACAGTTCTCGTTCGATCACGGCCTGCTCGGCAAGGGCGCACCGAACGCGGGCGCGGTCGGCATGGCGTTCGAAAACAACGTGATCGTCGGTAGCAAAAGCAATCTGAAGCTGCGTTTCGATCCGACCTACGTGCGCATGGCCGCGCAAGGCAAGCTGTGAGCGGCGCGCCGTTCTGAAGAGGAGAGGCCCATGCGGCTCATCAACCGACATCCCGGCCGCACCGGCAGTCTGATGCTGTTGCTGCTGCCGTTCATCGTGCTCGTCGCGGTGTATTTCACCGGGTCGTCGATTCGTCTGCAGGCGAACCCCGACGACAAGCTGTTGCCGTCCGCGACACAGATGAAGGCCGCGCTCAACGAGTACGCGTTCACGGAGGACAAGCGCACGGGCGAGCATCTGATGCTGAGCGACACGGTATCGAGCATGAAGCGTCTCGGCATCGGGCTGGTCGCGAGCGCGGCGATCGCTCTAGTGTTCGGCATCGTGACGGGCAGCATTCCGCTCGCGGGCGCGACGCTTTCGCCGTTCATCACGGTGATATCGATGATTCCGCCGCTCGCCGTTCTGCCGATACTTTTCATCGTGTTCGGCCTCGATGAACTGTCGAAGGTCGTGCTGATCGTGATCGGCATCACGCCGATGATGATCCGCGATCTGCAACAGCGCACGCGCGATATTCCCGAGGAATTGTGGATCAAGGCTCAGACGCTCGGCGCGTCGAGCTGGACGCTCATCCTGCGCGTGATCGTGCCGCAACTCCTGCCGCGTCTGTTGATCGCACTGCGGCTCGCGTTGTGTTCCGCGTGGCTGTTCCTGATCGCAGCCGAAGCGATTGCATCGACGGATGGGCTCGGCTATCGCATCTTCCTCGTGCGCCGCTATCTCGCGATGGACGTGATCCTGCCCTACGTCGCGTGGATCACCCTGCTCGCATGGCTCATCGACGAAGCGCTGCGCCGTCTCACGCAATGGGCGTTCCCCTGGTACAACGGAGGCCGCGCATGATCGAGATCCGCAACCTGTGGAAGCAATACGACGATCAGGTCGTGCTGGAGCGGCTCAATCTGCGCATCGCGCAAGGCGAGTTCTGCTCGATGGTCGGCGCGTCGGGCTGCGGCAAGTCGACGTTTCTGCGCCTTCTGCTCGGTCAGGAACGTCCCACGCGCGGCGAGATATTGCTCGATGGCGAGCCCTTGCCGTCGGAGCCGGACCTGCATCGCGGCGTCGTGTATCAGCGCTATTCGGTGTTTCCGCATCTGAGCGTGGTGCGCAACGTGATGCTCGGGCTCGAGCTGCCCCATGCGCCTTTCACAGGGCGTCTTTTCGGCGCGCGCCGGCGTCTCGCACGCGATGAAGCCGTCGCGATGCTCGCGCGCGTCGGCCTTGCCGATTCGCTCGACAAATATCCGCATCAACTCTCGGGCGGCATGCAGCAACGCCTCGCGCTCGCGCAGGCGCTCGTGATGAAGCCGCGCGTGCTTCTGCTCGACGAACCCTTCGGCGCGCTCGATCCGGGCATCCGTCGCGACATGCACGAACTGCTGACGGGCCTCTGGCGCGAAGCGAAGCTGACCGTCTTCATGGTCACGCACGACCTGAAGGAAGGCTTCACGCTCGGCAGCCGCGTGCTGGTGTTCGACAAGGTTCGCATCGACCCGCAAGCGCCGCAGGCGTACGGCGCGCGCATCACTTACGACATTCCGCTCGAACGCAACGGCGTGCGCGAAGCGCAGCCGGCGATGGAAGTTCCGCCGCTCTTGGCCGTTCCCGCATGATCGAAAGGACATAACACATGAACGACATCCTGCTCGAAGAAACGATTCCCGGTGGCGGCCACGCGTCGCTGATCGTGAAGCGCGGCCAGTTGCTGCGCATCACCGACATGCGCGGCGGCGCGAACGTCGCCATGCTGCTGTTCAATGCCGCCGAAAAAAGCGAGCGTCTGAATCTTCCCGATACGCTCAAATGCCAGCACACCGCGAAGCTGACGAAGGGCCATTGCCTCTATTCCGACATGGGGCGCGTGCTTGCCGCGATCGTCGCGGATACGTGCGGATGGCACGACAGCCTCGCCGGTGTATCGAATGCGGCGGAAGTGTTCGAGAAGTACGGCGAAGGCCGCTATCAGGAACTGCGCAACGCGTTCTATCGCAACGGCACGGACAACCTGCTCGTCGAACTGGGCAAATGGGGCCTCGGCATCGCGGATCTGTTGATGACGCTGAATCTTTTCAGCCGCGTCGACGTGACCGATGCCGGCGCGTTGAGCTTCGTGCAGGGCAATTCGCAGGCGGGCGACTACATCGAACTTTATGCGCCGATGAACACGCTCGTCGTGCTGACAGCGATCCAGCATCCGCTCGACCCGAATCCCGAATACGCGCCGAAGCCGGTGCAGCTCGCGCTGCGCAACGCCGACGCGCAAGTCGCGGAAATATGCCGGACGTCGTGCGATGAAAACACGCGCGGCTTCATCAACACCGAACGATTCTTTCTCTGAGCGAGAGGCGCGCATGACGACATCCAATCTCACGGCCAGCAAGCTCGATCCCGCCGAGGCGGTCTTTCGCGAAACGCTGCCCGCGGGCGAACCGTGGCTCAAGGAACTGAAGGCGGGGCAGACGTTGCGCATTCGCGATGTCGATGGCAATCAGGCCATCGACACGCTCTTCTACAGCGCAGCCGATCCGCGCGAACGTTATGACGCGCAACGCACGTTACGCCGTCAGCAAAGCCTCTATCTGACGACGGGCACCGTGCTCTATTCGAACCTCGGCAATCCGATGCTGACGATCATCGCGGACACTTGCGGCCGGCACGACACGCTCGGCGGCGCGTGCGCGCAGGAAAGCAACACGGTGCGCTACGCGCTGGAGAAGCGCTACATGCATAGTTGCAGAGACAACTATCTGCGAGCCTGCGCGCACGACGGAAGACTCTCGAAGCGCGACATCGCCGCGAACATCAACTTCTTCATGAATGTGCCGGTGACGGCGGAAGGCGGCTTCACGTTCGAGGACGGCATTTCGGGCGCGGGCAAGTACGTCGAGCTGCGCGCCGAGATGGACGTGATCGTGCTGATCTCGAACTGCCCGCAACTGAACAATCCGTGCAACGCGTACAACCCGACTCCGGCGGAGCTGACGATATGGAACTGAGCACCTTGCGCCGCTGGCTCTACACGATGATGAAAGCGCGCGCCGAGCGTCTGTTGTCGATCGAACGCCACGCGAAGCACTGAACACACTGAACGCCTACCTGCCGGGGACGACCCCGGCATGCATGCTCACGTGGCGGGACGGCCCGCCCACGCATTGAACGTCCACGCATGTTCGACAAAGTCCTCATCGCGAATCGCGGCGCGATCGCGTGCCGCATTCTGCGCACGTTGCGCGAGCTGAACGTCGCTGGTATCGCCGTCTATAGCGAAGCGGATCGCGCGAGCCGCCACGTCAGTCTCGCCGATACGGCACGCAGCCTCGGCGATGGCGCCGCGAGCATCACCTACCTCGACATCGCGAAGATTCTCGATATCGCGCGCGAAGAAGGTGTGCAGGCGATTCATCCGGGCTACGGCTTTCTGTCGGAGAACGCGTCGTTTGCACAAGCGTGCGAAGCGGCGGGTATCGCGTTCATCGGGCCGACGCCGGCGCAATTGCGCGCCTTCGGGCTGAAGCACACCGCACGCGCGATCGCCGCTGAACAGGGCGTGCCGATGCTCGAAGGCACGGGCCTCCTCGATGACATCGACACCGCACTCGAAGCGGCGCAGCGCATCGGTTACCCGGTGATGCTGAAGAGCACCGCGGGCGGCGGCGGCATCGGCATGCGTGTATGCCGTTCCAGCGACGAGCTCGCCGCGCAGTTCGATATCGTCAGGCGCCTCGGTCAGAACAACTTCAGCGATGCGGGCGTGTTCCTGGAGAAGTACATCGAGCGCGCGCGGCATCTCGAAGTGCAGGTGTTCGGCGACGGCAAGGGCGAAGCCATCGCGCTCGGCGTGCGCGACTGCTCGGTGCAGCGGCGCAACCAGAAGGTGCTCGAAGAAACGCCTGCGCCGAATCTCCCCGAGGGCATGGCAACCGCGCTCTGCGACGCTGCGATCCGGCTTGCGCGTGCGGTGTCGTATCGCTCGGCGGGCACGGTCGAATTCGTCTATGACAGCGATGCGTCGCGCTTCTATTTCCTCGAAGTCAACACGCGTCTGCAAGTAGAGCATGGCGTGACCGAACAGGTGTGGGGCGTGGATCTGGTGCGCTGGATGATCGAGCTTGCAGCGGGCACGTTGCCCGCACTCGATACGCTTTCGCGCGATCTCGCACCGCGCGGTCATGCGATCCAGGCGCGTCTTTATGCGGAAGATCCGGGCCGCGATTTCAAGCCCTGTCCGGGTCTGCTCACCGACGTGTCGTTTCCGTCATCCGATGGCCGCGCGTTGCGCATCGACACATGGATCGAGGCGGGTTGCGACGTGCCGCCGTGGTTCGATCCGATGCTCGCGAAGCTGATCGCGTGGCAACCCACGCGCGACGCGGCGCGTCATGCGCTCGATGCCGCGCTCGACGCGACGCGCATCTATGGCGTCGAAACGAATCGCGGTTATCTGCGGCAGATTCTCGCGGATGCGCCGTTCGCAAGCGGTCATCCGTGGACGCGTTGTCTCGAAGGCTTGCGCTATCGCGCATCGACATTCGAAGTGCTGAGCGGCGGCACGCAAACGACCGTGCAGGACTATCCGGGAAGGCAAGGTTATTGGGCGGTGGGCGTGCCGCCATCCGGCCCGATGGACGGTCGCGCGCTGGAGCTCGGCAATCGTCTGCTCGGCAATGGCGAAGATGCCGCCGCGCTCGAAATCACGATGAGCGGTCCGACGCTGCGCTTCAACACGGATGCGGTCGTGGCGATAACGGGCGCAACGCTGCCCGTCATGCTCGACGACATCGCGCAGCCGATGAACACGACCTTCCTCGTCGCAGCCGGGTCCACGCTCGCGCTCGGCACCATCCGCGGCGCGGGCGCGCGTGCGTATCTGTGCGTGCGTGGCGGGCTGGATGTCGCGCACTATCTCGGCAGCCGCAGCACGTTCACGCTCGGCCAGTTCGGCGGCC
Source organism: Caballeronia sp. INML1 (assembly GCF_023631085.1). Taxonomy (NCBI): domain Bacteria; kingdom Pseudomonadati; phylum Pseudomonadota; class Betaproteobacteria; order Burkholderiales; family Burkholderiaceae; genus Caballeronia; species Caballeronia sp. INML1. The sequence continues at coordinate 146,586 of NZ_JALQDT010000075.1, forward strand.
ATGGCGGGCGCGCATTGCGTGCGGGCGACGTTTTGCATGTTCATCCGCTGACGAGCCGTGAAACCGGCGCGACATTGCCGGACACGCTCACGCATCGACTCGACGATGTGCGCGTGCTGCGCGTGATCTATGGTCCGCACGGCGCGCCGGAATACTTCACTGCGTCCTATATCGAGCGCTTCTTCGAAACCGACTGGGAAGTGCACTTCAATTCGAGCCGCACCGGTGTGCGTCTCATCGGTCCGAAGCCCGAGTGGGCGCGTACCGATGGCGGCGAAGCGGGTCTGCATCCCTCGAACATTCACGACAATCCGTATGCCGTCGGCGCGATCGATTTCACCGGCGACATGCCCGTGATTCTCGGTCCAGACGGTCCGAGCCTCGGCGGTTTCGTATGTCCGGTCACCGTGATCGAAGCGGACCTGTGGCAGATCGGCCAGTTGAAGGCGGGCGACAAGGTGCGCTTCGTTCCCGTCGATATCGCGACCGCGCGCAAAGACCCTGCACGGCAAACGCCATTGCAATCGCCGATCGTATTGAGCATCGGCGAAGGCGATGAACGGCTCGTCGCGCGTCTGTCCGGCGATACGCATCTGCTGCTCGAAATCGGCCCGCCCGAACTCGATCTCGTGCTGCGCTTTCGCGGCCATGCGTTGATGCAATCGCTCGAAGCATTGCAGTTGGTGGGCGTGGTCGATCTGACGCCCGGCATCCGCTCGCTGCAGATTCACTATCAGCCGGAACGATTGCCGCTCGACACGCTGCTGGAGCACGTCGCGTCGGCATGGCAAAGCGTGCTGCTGCAAAAGGACTTGCGCGTGCCGTCGCGCGTCGTGCATCTGCCGCTCTCGTGGGACGATCCCGCGTGCCGGCTCGCCATCGACAAGTACATGACCACCGTGCGCAAGGACGCGCCGTGGTGCCCGAGCAACCTGGAGTTCATCCGCCGCATCAACGGGTTCGATTCGATCGACGACGTGAAGCGCGTCGTGTTCGATGCAAGCTATCTCGTGATGGGCCTGGGCGATGTCTATCTCGGCGCGCCGGTCGCAACGCCGCTCGATCCGCGTCATCGGCTCGTGACGACGAAGTACAACCCCGCGCGCACGTGGACGGCGGAGAACTCGGTCGGCATCGGCGGCGCGTATCTGTGCGTGTACGGCATGGAAGGGCCGGGCGGGTATCAGTTCGTCGGGCGTACGTTGCAGATGTGGAACCGCTATCGCGACGTCGCGGATTTCGCGGGACGTCCGTATCTGTTGCGCTTCTTCGATCAGATCCGCTTCTACGAAGTCTCCGCCGACGAGCTGCTGCGCATACGCGAGGCGTTTCCGCTTGGGCGGTATCCGCTGAAGATCGAGGAGACAGAGCTGTCTCTCGCCGGCTATCAGGCGTTTCTCGATCGCGAAGCGGACGGCATTGCGCAATTTCGCGCGCATCAGCAAACGGCGTTTCAGGCGGAGCGGCAACGCTGGCACGAAGCGGGCAGCGACGAGACGGCGCTCGATGCACCCGTCGCCGCCGATGCGGACGTCGTGCCGCTCGCCGATGGCCAGATCGCCGTCGATAGCGAAATTGCGGGCAATCTGTGGCAGGTGCGCGTCGAGGCCGGCGCGAGCGTCGAAGCGGGCGACGTGCTCGTCGTCATCGAATCGATGAAGATGGAAATATCGGTTATCGCGCCGTGTGCGGGCATCGTCGGAGAAGTTCACGTTGCGCCGGGTTCGTCGGTTCGCGCGGGGCAGCGCGTCGTCGTGATCGAACAGCGCGCGTGACACACTTCAGACCAACAAGGAATCATCGGACATGGATTCATTCGACCTGCGTCTTCCCGCCTTGCGCGCCGCGTATCGCGAAGGCCGTGCGACGCCGCGCGCGCTGATCGGCGCATTGCGCACGCGCGCTCGCGCGTTGAACGCCGACTATCGGCTCTTCATTCATCTGCTGGACGACGACGAAATCGAGCCGTATCTCGCGGCGCTCGATGCACGCGACATCGATTCGCTGCCGCTTTACGGCGTGCCCTTCGCAATCAAGGACAACATCGATCTCGCGAACGTGCCGACAACGGCCGCCTGCCCCGCGTTCGCGTACACGCCGCAGCGATCTGCGACGCTCGTCGCGCGGCTGATCGCGCTCGGCGCGGTGCCTGTCGGCAAGACCAATCTCGACCAGTTCGCGACCGGACTGAACGGCACGCGCTCGCCGTACGGAAAGTGCCGCAACAGCGTGCTTGCGGACTATCCTTCCGGCGGATCGAGCGCGGGGTCGTCGCTGGCCGTCGCGCTGGGCGTCGCGAGCTTTTCGCTCGGCACCGATACCGCCGGCTCGGGCCGCGTGCCCGCTGCGTTGAACAATCTCGTCGGCACGAAGGGGACGAAGGGCCTGCTCTCGACGGCGGGCGTCGTGCCCGCGTGCCGCACGCTCGATTGCGTGACCTATTTCACCGCGACGGCGAGCGAGGCGAGCACGCTGCTCGCGCTCACGGCAGGCCACGATCCCGCCGATCCGTACAGCCGCGCGAATCCGCAATGGAACGATGCCGCCGCGTTCGGCACGGTGGCGCGCTTTCGTTTCGGCGTGCCGCGTCAACTCGAGTTCGCCGGTTGCGACGAAAGTCCCGCGCTCTTCGCGAACGCGCGCGCGGCGCTCGAAGCGCTCGGCGGCGAGGCGATCGACATCGACGTCGCGCCTTTTATCGAAGCCGCGCGTCTGCTTTACGAAGGGCCGTGGGTCGCGGAGCGCTATAGCGTCGCCGGCGCGCTGATGGAGTCGCAGCCCGATGCCGTGCTGCCCGTGATCCGCGACGTGCTCGCGAAGGCGCCGGGCGTCACCGCCGTCGATGCGTTTCGCGCGCAATACAGGCTTCAGGCATTGAAGCAGCGTTGCGACGCCGTACTCGCGGATCTCGATTGCGTGCTGACGCCATCGATCCCGCGTGCGGTCACGCTCGCCGAGCTCGAGCGCGATCCGATCGGCGCGAATTCGCTGCTCGGGCATTACACAAACTTCATGAATCTGCTCGATTACGCCGCCGTCGCGACGCCCGCGGGGTTCATGCGCAATGGCCTGCCGTGGGGCGTGACGCTTTTCGGCCGCGCTTTCACCGATCAATATCTGCTGAGCGTCGCCGATGCGTTGCATCGCAAGCTCGCCGTGCCGCTCGTCGGCGGCGCGCGGCAGGACGGCGATACGCCCGCGCGCGCCGCGCGTGACGACAGGATGAAGCTCGTCGTATGCGGCGCGCATCTCACGGGTTTGCCGCTGAACGGGCAACTGGCCGCACGCGGCGCGCGCCTCGTCGAAGCGACATCGAGCGCGCCGCGTTATCGCCTGTTTGCACTCGCGGGCGGGCCGGTTCAACGGCCCGGCATGATGCGCGACGATGCGAACGGGGCGGCGATCGCGGTCGAAGTGTGGGCGTTGCCGAGCGCGGAGGTCGGCTCGTTTCTCGCGGGCATTCCCGCGCCGCTCGCGCTCGGCAAGGTCGAACTCGCGGACGGCCGCTGGGAAACCGGCTTCGTCTGCGAGGCGCATGCGCTCAACGGCGCCGTCGATATCACGCAGTACGGCGGCTGGCGCGCATGGCTCGACCGCGCCGCGTGAGCGATCATCGGCGGCAGACGGCCGCGAGCGGCGTGCGCCGGGCCGTTGCAAAAGACATCAACGCGCGGCGCCGGGCGCGGCGTGACTGACCTGCGTGAGCACGAACGCGTGGCGCAATTGGAAGCCGAGCCGTTCATACAGGCCGATGGCGCTCTCGTTGTGACTGAACACATGCAGGAACGGCGTATCGCCGCGCAGCCCGATTTCACCGCGCAGGATGTTCATCAGCCGGCCGGCGAGACCGCGCCCGCGACAGCGTTCGTCGACGCACACCGCGCTGATCTCCACATAACCGTCGATGGCCATGCGTTCTCCCGCCATCGCGACGAGCTCCCCGTGTTCGCGAATCCCGATGTAGCGGCCCATCTCGCGCGTGCGCCGTCCGAACGGGCCCGGCTTGGTTCGTTGCACGAGCGCGAGCATGTCGTCGACATCGGCGGGGCCTAGGGCGATCACGCCGCTGTCGTCGACGCCTTGCGTGAAGGGCCGCGTCGCGACCATCTGATGAATCGTGCCGACGCGCTTCGCCTCCAGGGCATCGATGCCCGCGACCGCATCCGCCGACAGCATGGCGACCAGCTCGCCGGGCTGCAACAGCGCGTGCAGCGCGCGCCATGCGTCCGGCGTGTCCGACGCGATCGCCGCGAAAGGCGCGACCTCCGTATGGAAACGCCGCGCGAGCGCATCGCCGAGGCCGAGATGCGCCTGTTTCGTGGTCAGCGCGGTCCAGATCGGGCGGTCGAGTCCCGTTTGCGTCGGAAAGCTCATGTCTGCTCCGGATGAGAAAGTTGATCGGATAAGCGTCACTCTAGACAGTTCGACGCACTCCGGCTATTGTCGGAAATGACACTTTTAGAATCATTCACGCCATGCGAACGATGGTTCTCGCCCTTGACGGCGTATTCGACACGGCGCTGTCCGCCGTGCTCGACGCCTTCACCATCGCGAACGAGCTGGCCGACATGCTGGAGCCGGGCGCCGGCCCGCGCTTCGAAATCGAATTGATCGGCGTGAGGCGCGACGTGCGCACCGCGCTCGGCATGCGCGTGCCGGTCAAGCCAGCGAGCGCGATGACGCGCCCCGACTGGTTGATCGTGCCGGCGCCCGCCACCAAGATGCCCGCTCAACTGCTGCCGGCGCTCGCTCGCCGCGACGTGATCGATGCCATGCAGCTGCTCACGCAGCAGCACGCGGACGGCGTGAAGATCGCGGCGGCGTGCATCGGCACGTTCGTGCTGGCGGAATCCGGCTTGCTGGACGGTCACGAGGCCACGACGAGCTGGTGGCTCGCGCCATTGTTTCGACAACGCTATCCGGCCGTGCGCCTCGACAGCGCGCGCATGCTCGTGCCATCGGGCGAGTTCACGACGGCGGGTGCTGCGATGGGGCATCTCGATCTCGCGCTGTGGCTGATAAATCAGGCGAGCCCCGCACTGGCCGCGACGGTGGCGCGCTATCTGATCGTGGACGCGCGTCCGTCGCAGGCGCCTTACATGATTCCGGATCATCTGGCGCGCGCGGACCCGATGGTCGAGCGCTTCGAGCGCTGGGCGCGCGCGCGGCTCGCGCAGGGCTTTTCGCTCGAGGCGGCCGCGCACGCGCTGGCGACGAGCACGCGCACGTTGCAGCGGCGTATCGAAGCGGTGCTCGGCAAGTCGCCGCTGTCGTACTTTCAGGACCTTCGTGTCGAGCGGGCCGTGCATCTGCTGCGTTCGAGCCAGCTCGATATCGAGGCGATCGCCGCCGAGGTCGGCTATGCGGACGGCGCGACCTTGCGCACGCTGTTGCGCCGGCGGCTCGGGCGCGGCGTGAAGGAGATACGGGCGGGCGCTGCCGAAGGTTGATGCTCAGAACTTCTCCACCCACGGCCGCAGCTCGATTTCCCAGGTCCATGCGCTGCGGTGCTGACGCAGGACGTCCAGATAGGTCTGCGCGATGGCATCGGGATCGAGCGTGCTGTCCGGCGCATCGGGCGGATCGGCGCGGCCGTCGGAGCGAACGCTGCCATCGATGACGAAATGCGCGACATGAATGCCCTTCGGCGCCAGTTCGCGTGCGGCGCTCTGCGCTAGGCCGCGCAACGCGAACTTGCCCATGGCAAATGGCGCGGACAGCGCGAATCCCTTCACGCCGGCGGTCGCGCCGGTCAGCAGGATCGCGCCCCTGGCCGCGGGAATCATGCGCCGCGCCGCCTGCTGGACCGCATGGAACGCGCCGAGCGCCGAGACGGCGACAGCCTGTTCGACCTCCGCTGCGTCGAGCTCGGCGATCGGCCCGCGAGTGCGCCCGCTCGCGTTGTAGATCACGATTTCCGGGGCGCCGATGCGTTTGTCGGTTTCGGCGAAGAGCGCTGCCGTCTGGCCGGCATCGGAGGCATCGACGGGCAGGGCGATTGCGCCGGTTTCATCGACGAGTATTGAAAGCTTGTCGACGTTGCGCGCCGCGATGACGACGGGAATGTCCTCGGCGCGCAGACGCCGGGTGAGAGAGCCGCTGATGCCGCTCCCGGCACCGATGATGAGGGCGCTGCGATAAGGAAGTGTGCTCATGGCTTCACGCTCGGAGGGGTGACGAAGCCGATGATAACCGTGGTGTGAAATCGGCGCGCGAACGGCGCGCTTCATGGCAATGCTGTGAACAGGTGTCCTTCAGGCTATCTGCTTTTCGATCTCTTCGCACCGACACCGAAGCGTGAAGAGAGGAGAAGGAAGCACGTTTGTTCCTTCTCCTGTCGACGGTGCTGCTTCAGACCTTTACGCCGTGCAGGAGGCTGCCGATGGCGTCGAGCGACTTCGTGACGTTCTTCAGATCGACGTTGGTGTACTGCGATGCATCGACCTGGGTCACCGGCGCCACATTGATCTGCGGGCTGGCGAAAGCGAAGCCGCTGATCGAGTTGGCGTTGATGCCGTTGTTCTGGAAGATGCTCGCGCCGCCGACGATAGCGCCCATTTCAGCGCGGCCGAGTTCTTTGCTGACAGCGAGGTTGTCGATTTTCAACATGATGGTTCTCCGGAATGATGGTGTGGATTCGATGAGGCGAGCGATCAGACCGCGACGCCGCCGAGCAGGCTGCCGACGGAAGAGAGCGACTTGGTGATGTTCTTCACGTCGACGTCGGTGTGCTGCGAGGCATCGACCTGCGTCACCGGGGCGACGTTGGTTTGCGGGCTGGCGAAGGCAAAGCCGCTGATCGAGTTGTAGTTGATGCCGTTGTTCTGGAAGATGCTTGCGCCGCCGACGATGGCGCCCATTTCAGCGCGGCCGAGTTCTTTGCTGA
>NZ_JALQDT010000076.1:0-51151 GCF_023631085.1 Caballeronia sp. INML1
TGTAGCTCCTGGACTGGGTTTGGTTGGATGAGCATCAATCGTTGCGCTCGCAGCTACATATGCGAGGGCTGTGCCAGGCAAGGCTAGAAGATCTGTTCGGTTAATCTAACCGGCTGATATCAATGGAGAAAACAAGAAGATGACGCGGCTTTGCATCGTTTCTTCGAAGCGAAAATCGAGGCAACGTGTCGGTCGGCGAAAAACAGATCGGGGAGGGATGTTGGCGTCGGACGAACATCGTCGCGATTGAGGCATGTCGTCTTCGATACGGACCCGCGCAAGAGAAAGCAGGTCGCGACCGTACCGAAGACGAGGTGATGAAGATCAACTCAAAGTTGCTGGGAAACGCCGAGCGGTGCGACAGGTTCCATCACCGGCACGCTTCGTGGCTGCAGATCCTGAATGAACGTCTCGGACAGCGCAATCACGCTCGCCAGCGCGCGCGTGTCATAGAGCGCGTGATCGACATCCCCGCAAACGGCGGCCTTCACTCTCGCCGTTCGCGAGAGCTTCTTCCCATGGCGGCCGAAGTGGGCATTGAGTTGATCGAGGCCTTCGTCACCCGCGCCGTACACGAGCAACGTGCGCACGCCCTTGCGTTCGAGGGCGTGAACGACACTGTGCGGGTCCGTGAGCGATTCGTTGCCGCCTGCATGCACCGGTTTCCTGCGGGTTACGCCGAGCAACTGCGACTGCAGCCGCGCCGCCGCATTCGATGCGAAAGCCTTGAGGATCGGCTTGAACCCGCGTTGACCGCTCAGCACGAGCCACCATTTCCCGGGCTTCAGGATGGCCGGCCCGAGACGCGCCATCGTGTTGCGCCGCTGGTTCCTGAGTTCCTGCAGGGTCAGCCGCTCGGGTATGTAGAAACGCTGGAGGTTCACGGCGATCACGGCCGCGATAGCCGGCTCGACGAGCGATGCGCGCAACGCGCTATACGCGCCCGAGCAGATGCCGAACGCGATGACGTTGTCGTAGCCCTTGCGCTTGAGCCATGCGCCCGCGGTCGCGACGTCATCGATCGTGCTTTCCGCATGAATCGAGGCCATCGTGTCCAGCGTTCCGTCGGGCGAGCGGGCGGGGCTATCGCCGATGCCGCGCGCGTCGAAGCGCAACGATGCGATACCGCGTTGCGCCATTTCCCGCGCGAAGCGCACGGACAGACGGCTGTCGCCCTGATGCACGCTGCCCGCCGTGTTGGTGATGACGATGACAGGCCCGCCCGCGAGTCTGTCGCGCGGCTCGCACAAGATGCCGAAGAGTCCGGCCGCGCCGAAGATCACCGGGCGCTCAACGGCCTCCGGCGTTTCGATGATCGCATCGTCGCTCATGCTCGGCCGGGACGCCTTTCTCGTGCGAGCCGGCGCGAGGTCGCCGAGCTCGTCTTCGGCCATGCCTTGGGCGATCCATTGCGCAGTCCGCTTGAGCGTTTTCTCCGGCAACGTCGACGAGGCCGTCTCCTGCATGAATTCGAAATAGTCGTCGAAGCTGTCCGCTTGCACGTCGACGCCACGATCGCGCAATGCGGTGCAGAGCGACTGACTCGCGCCGGGCCGCATATCGGCCACGAACACGCGCTTGGGTAGAGCGGGATGACGGCTCATGGACTTGCCGAGATCGAGGCCGCTCAACCGGTTGCGAAACGCTTCGCTATAAACCTGACCGAGCACGTGATAGGGCGAATCCATCTGCCGGGCGCGCACGTCGAGGGGAAGATTCTCGACCCACGTGCTGCGCAAGGCAGTCAATTCGCGCAGATAGTGGCGTCCCTTCACGACGGGCGCGAGCAGTGCGAGCGAATCCACGAGCGGATGATGCGATGCGAGCGCCGCCAATGTTCCGCCCAGACGCAAGCCGCACAACGTGACCCTGGTCACGCCTGTTTCATGCCTCAAGCGTTCGACCGCCGCGCCGATATCCGCGACGAAGTCGTCGAGCCGATCGCTTTCGTGATCGATGCCCACCGAATCGCCCGTTGCAAGATAGTCGAAGCGCAGGACCGGAATGTCCCGCCGGGAAAGCTCCTCGGCGAGATAGCGCATGGCCTTGTGTCCCCACGCCTCCTCATGTCCGAAGGGATTGCACAGCACGACGCCGTGGCTTCCCTGACCCGCATGAAGCCACCCGAAACGGCCCCCGAAGACAAGCGGCGTCATGCGTCGCCTCCCCTTCCGAAATTACCGATGCAGGCGCGCGTGCTTCGGTAAAACGCGACGCTGGCAGCGTCACGCGTCCCTCGGCCGCCGAATTTTCTAATAAGGTCGCGCATTTTCTTGAGTTTCTCATTGCACGTTTTGGAAGATTTAACATCTTTTCGATTCGTCTTTTCGGTGCGGTGGCCAACAAACTGATGATTTGCGTAAACCTTCAGATGACCGGGAGACGCATGCAGGCGGGCTTCAAAAATCGCCGGTCAGGAGCAGATGTTTATCCGCAAGCCGCAAACGGTGACTTTCTTTCTCTTTATCATCAATATAGTAAGCATACCTATGTGTTTTGTAGACTCGAAAAACGACGTCCACTCGTTACACGTGCATGAAGCAGTTCACGAGGACCTCGCGTCTCGCCACGTTTCGGTAAAAGCGCCGCATTGACTATTCAGTTTCATCGTCTAGATTCTTCGTCGTAGCTGCGGTCGCCATCCCAATCGCTATGAAAAAGGACAGCATCATGTGCAATCACCCGAAGCCGGAACGTCCGCGTTCGATTTACTGCATTCTCCCGCCGCATATGCTCGAGCACATCGCAAAACATGGTGATGCGAAACAGCGTGAGATCGCCATCGACACCTTGTCGACGGACCACACGATGCGGCATTTCCGTTCCGTGCAGGCAGCACTCGCGCCACGGCGTGCCGCGCCGATGCCCACGGCTGCGGCCCCTTCCGCGAACAGGACGATCTACACGGCCAACCACACAGAGACGCTGCCGGGCACGGTGGTTCGGGCTGAAGGCGGGAAGCCCGTGAACGACGATGCAGTCGACGAGGCGTATGACGGACTCGGCGCGACCTTCGAGTTCTATCTCGAGGTGTTCCACCGCAACTCCATCGACGATGCGGGATTGCCGCTCACCGGAACGGTTCATTTCGGAACCGATTACGACAACGCATTCTGGAATTCACAGCAGATGGTCTTCGGCGACGGCGATGGAGAACTGTTCAATCGTTTCACCATCGCGCTCGACGTGATCGGTCATGAGTTGACGCATGGTGTGACGGAGCACACCGCGAGTCTGAACTATATGGCGCAGGCGGGCGCGTTGAACGAATCGGTGTCGGATGTGTTCGGTTCGCTCATCAAGCAGTATGCGAACAAAGAGACGGCCGACAAGGCGGACTGGCTCATCGGCGAAGGACTGCTCGCCAACGGCGTGAACGGCGTCGCGTTGCGGTCGATGAAAAATCCCGGCACCGCCTACGACGATCCGAGACTCGGCAAAGACCCGCAGCCGGACCACATGAGCCATTACGTTCGCACGACGCAGGACAATGGCGGCGTGCATATCAATTCGGGCATTCCGAACAAGGCCTTTTGCGTGACCGCGCTGGAAATCGGCGGATATGCGTGGGAGAAGGCGGGACGGATCTGGTACGAGACCCTGACCGACTCGCATCTCAAGCCGACGGCGACCTTCAAGACGTTCGCGAAGTTGACGCTCTCCACCGCGAGCAAGCTCTATGGCGCGAGCAGCGCGGAGTCGTCGGCGGTCAGGAAAGGATGGACCGAGGTCGGTGTATTGTGACGACTGGACTCTTTCTTGGTGCGGCCTTGATTTGCATGGGCTGCGCCTTGCATCAAACGTCACGGGAGCCTTCGATGCATGCGGAGCTGACGACCGATGGCGGATTCGCCGCCTTTCCAGGACTTGCACGGCCTGTGATACTCGACGAAGGCGACCTGTCGGCGCAAGACGGCGCCGAGTTCGCGCGCCTCGTCGCTGCGGCGCGCGACGAGGCAAGCGCGCCGGGCCCGCGCGCCGCGAAGCCGGTGCCGGACGGCCGCACTTACCGGATTAACATCGATGGCGGCGACGCGCTGCGGCTCAAGGCCGCGGATCCAGCCATTCCTCCCGCGTTTGCTGCCTTGATGGATTTCGTGAAGCGGCATGGGCATCGTTGAAGCGCGCTGCCTGAAACGAGAGTCGCTAACAGTGAGCTGGTTTAGTGTCTCTACGATCGGATTGGAGGCACAACCGTTTCCGGACATTCGCGCGGCTCAGCGCGGCGGCGCATGCGCAGAATTCTTCCGTGCATTCCCTTCTTCTTGCCGCGTTCGCGCTTGCTATCGGTGATGTGACGCACGCCCAGCCGAGCGAATCCCGATGCGATCGATATCGACCGCCGCACGCTTTGGCGCGAGCGTGTCGCGTCGCCGTTGTCCGCACGGCAATTCGCGTTGATGCACGCGCTTTTCGAGCGACCTGACGCAATTCTTTCCCGCGCGCAACTCGCAGACCGGATCTACGGTTGGGGAAACGAAGTGCAAAGCAATGCTCGACGTGCTCTTTCGTTCGATGCGCAAGCGCTTCGGTGCGCATTGATCCGCAACGTTCGTGACGAAGTCGAGTGCGATTTGTCATACAAGGAACGTCTTTTCTGTTTGCACCGTTCTGCGGCAAGGTATGATGGACATACATTACAAACTGTAATGTATGTCGCGAACCGGGTTCTGGCGAATTTGTCTATTAATGCGATCAGACCAATGCGGATCGCCCTGAGCGCAAGGCACCGACGCCTTCCGACGGAGCCTCGCTCTGTTTATGACCGATGAGCTGCAACGTAAAAAGGAGCCTTCATGACAAGTCCCGTTTTCGAGTCCGTGCGTCTGGATGACGTGTTGCTGGAGCCCGATCCGATCGACCCGGCGTGGATCCTCGAAGGCAATCCCGTTGCCCGCAGCGGCAGGTGGTCGCAAAGTCTCGATACCACGACTTCCTCCTGGGTCTGGGACTGCACCGCCGGCCGTTTCAACTGGTACTTCGAAGAAGACGAGACGATTTACGTGATCGAAGGCGAAGTTATCATCACCGCCGAAGGGCAAGAACCGCGCACGCTGCGCGCGGGACACGCTGCCCTGTTCTACGCGGGCACGCGTTCCGAATGGTACGTTCCAAGGTATGTGCGCAAACATGCGATCCTGCGCCCGCATATCACCAAACCGGTATTGCTCGCCCTCAAGGTGAGCCGCAAGCTCCAGGGCAGGCCGAGCGGCTATCTTCCCCGCACGTCGTTCTGAATCTCAATCCGTTCACGCGTCAGGCGGAATGCGGCGCCAAGTCACGACCACAGCGAGGAAGAATGCGACATAGGCGAGCGTGAACGCCCAGCCCGGCAAGTCCCAGTACAGGCAGGCGCCGACCCAACGCTGCACGAAGCCTTGCGCGCCGGGCGCCCCGGCGCGCAACTGATCTTCCAGAACGGTGAGCGGGCAGGGGAGGCCCGCGACGGCGAGTGCCGCGACGATGGCGATGGCAAAGATGTGCGCTCTGCGAAACGCGCGGTTGCGCGCCCAGTTGCGTCCGAACGCGGCGCCGCTCCAGATCGCGATCAATCCGCCGACGATAAAAATCACGATCAGCGCGTGCAGTACGAGAGTCGCGTTCGCGAGCCAGATCATTTTCAAGTGTTGATTCTTCTCTCGTTTCAAGCCGGCGTTTTGCGGAGTTCATCCCCGGACATACATTCCATAGTATGCGTCTACGGCGCTGGCAATATCGCGTACGCATTGCAGCGTACTGAAAAACGCACAGATGGTAGCTTGACATATGTTTCCGTGGAAACTAAAATTGTTTCCACGGAAACATAAAATGTGATTCGATCTGTGACTAACCTGTCTGCCACGCATGATCCTCTTGAGCGCCACCTCGGATACTGGATGAGGCTCGTATCGAACGAGGTATCGGACGCATTTGCACGCGCCTTGTCGGATCGGCAGATCTCCGTGGCCGAATGGGTTGCGCTGAACCATATCGCGAACCGTGCCAACTCGACGAACTCGGCAATGGCCGCTTCGATCGGGATGACGAGGGGCGCCGTTTCGAAGATTCTCGACAAGCTCGAATCAAAAGGGCTCGTCTCGCGCGTCGCAAGTGCTGATGACAGCCGTGTGCAAATACTGTCGCTTACACGCGACGCGCGTCGCTTGCTACCTAAACTGACCGCCATTGCCGACGGTAATGACGACCATTTCTTTTCCGTGCTCGACGAATCGGAGCGCAACACACTTCGCGATCTCCTGCAAAAGCTCGCCGAGCTTAATCAGATTCGCGAGATCCCTATCGAATGATCCTCGATGAATGGAGAAGGAATGAGTGAGGCGATCGAAAATCTTGCCGCCGCCCAACGACGCGCAATGAACGGCACACCGAAGTCCGGCGGATTTCCATATCTCGCGGAAGTGCTTCGGCAGGCTGGCGTCAGCAAGAACGTCTGGTTTCTGCCCTCGTGCCAGAGTCTTTATATGACGACGCGCGGTGCTGTGATTCAGCAAGGTGCGCCGTTAGCGCAGGGCGCACTCGACGTGCCGGCATTCGATCGCGGCGCACTGATCAAAGCGTTGCGGACGGATCAGGCGGGCCAAAGCACGTTCCCCGAGTTCCTTCAGAGCGCGTGGAATGCCGGCGTGGTTCGCTACGACGTCGATCTGATTCGCAGATGTGTTGTCTATTCCGGGTGCCAGGGTGAGGAATACATCGAGCACTATCCCGAAGTGATGGTGTGATACGGGAGCCAAGCGACCTCTCATGCCGTCCGCCGCCAATCTGCCCGACAAGACGCGGCGTGCCCATCTCGGCATGCACGATCTGCGTGTGATGCGAATCGGCTTCTTGCTTCTGGAAAACTTTTCGCTGATCGCTCTCGGCACGGCGGTCGATCCGCTCCGCATTGCCAATATGCTCGTCGAGCGCGTGGTCTACGAGTACACGCTCATTGGCACGAACGGTAACGCCGTGCGTTCGAGCGACGGCATCCGCGTGATTCCCGATGTCGCGATGCCGGAGGCGGCCGAGTTCGACGCCGTGTTCGTCGTCGGGCCGAATCCGATTCCGCGCAAGGGTATTGGCGCGATCATGGACTGGCTCCGCTTGCAGGCGCGTCGCGGCAGCGCGCTCGGCGGTCTCGATACGGGCAGCTATTTTCTTGCGCGCGCCGGCCTGCTCAATGGCTATCGCTGCACGATTCACTGGGAGGATCAGGACACGCTGCTGGAGCAGTTTCCGAAGCTCACCGTATCCAATCGGCTCTATGAAGTGGATCGTGACCGGTACACGTGCAGCGGCGGCGTTGCCCCGCTCGATCTGATGGTGCATTTGCTGTCGCTTCCGCCGGGCAGCCCCGCACTCGCGGCGCGTGTGCTCGAATTGCTCGTCGCGGAGCGGCGCGGTCACGAAGAGCGCCAGGTGACGTCGCTCAGGCAATACACCGGCGACGCACACGCCAAGCTCGATGAAGCACTGCAGGTCATGGAAAGCAATATCGAGGAGACGCTCAGCATCGCGGAGATCGCGGCATTCGTGAAGGTATCCCAACGTCAACTCGAGCGATGGTTTCAGGAGCGCCTCGACAGGACACCGGCGCAGGCTTACCTCGAAATACGCCTGCTGCGCGCGCGTCAATTGCTGTATAGAACCGCGCGCACGCTCGAAGACGTATGCGAGCGCACCGGCTTCACGTCCCTGTCCCATTTCTCGACGCGCTATAAGGCGCAGTTCAACATCTCGCCGATAGCCGATCGCCGGCGCTATCAAAAGGCCCTTTGAAGCAGCGCTCACAGGCGTCGTTCGTGGTTAACCCTCGATGTCGAAAAGCCGAATTTTGACGTCGAATCGGGAAATATCCAAAACCGCCAGGCTCCTACCATTCACTCACACCAACGGACTTTCACCGAGGAGCTGAGTGCATGAAAATGGAGAACCTTATCCGCATCGAGAACGGCGACAAAGCCACGCACACGTTCTCCGATGCCGAATACGCGAATCGCCACGGCAGGCTGCGCGAATTGATGGCGCGCGAGAACGTCGATGTCGTCCTGTTCACGTCGTATCACAACATCAACTATTACGCCGACTTTCTATATTGTTCGTTCGGCCGGAAGTACGGTCTCGTCGTCACGCCGAAGAAAGTCGTGTCAATTTCCGCGAACATCGACGGCGGACAGCCGTGGCGGCGCACCGTGGGGGACTATAACGTCGTCTATACCGACTGGCAGCGCGATAACTTTTTCCGCGCCGTACAAGGTGAAATCGAAAACAAGGGACGTGTGGGCGTCGAATTCGATCAGCTCTCGGTCGAGATGTTATCGAAGCTGAAGGCTGCGCTGCCGTCGGTGGAACTCGTCGATATCGGCGTGCAGACGATGCGCATGCGCATGATCAAATCGGCGGAAGAAATCGATGTGATCAAGCATGGTGCGAACGTGTGCGACGTCGGCGGCGCTGCGCTCGCAAAGGCCGTTCACGAAGGCGTGCCCGAGCATGAAGTGGCGCTCGCATCCACGCAGGCAATGGTGCGCGAGATCGCCCGCCGCTTTCCCGATTCAGAACTCATGGATACCTGGACCTGGTTCCAGTCCGGCATCAATACAGATGGCGCGCACAATCCCGTCACCACGCGCAAGGTGGAAAAGGGCGACATCCTCAGCCTCAATTGCTTTTCGATGATCGCGGGATACTACACGGCGCTTGAACGCACCATGTTCTTCGATCATTGCTCCGACGCCCATATGCGGTTGTGGAAGATCAACGTCGAAGTTCATGAGGCGGGGCTGAAGCTCATCAAGCCGGGTGCTCGATGCTGCGATATCGCGAGCGAGCTCAACAAGATCTATGCCGAATACGGCGTATTGCAATACCGCACATTCGGTTATGGCCATTCGTTCGGCGTGCTCTCGCACTATTACGGTCGCGAAGCGGGCCTCGAACTTCGCGAGGACATCGACACGGTGCTCGAACCGAACATGGTCGTCTCGATGGAGCCGATGATCATGCTTCCGCAAGGCCTGCCCGGTGCCGGGGGTTATCGCGAACACGACATCCTCGTCGTCGGGGAGAAGGGCGCTACGAACATCACAGGCTTCCCTTACGGACCGGAGCACAACATCATCCCGGCCTGAACGGCCAAGGCACGATCCGGCGGCGGCGTCGCCGCCGGCTCGCATGAAGCAATCGCATCATCATGTCGGGAGACAGTCGATGAATACGGAAAGAGCAGTCGCCGCGCAGGTCGCGATGCCCGAGGTATCGCACAAGGAGAGCACGCAAGTCGATCCGCAGATATTGAAGCGTGCGGCTTGTGCGAGCTTCATCGGCAATTTCGTCGAGTGGTTCGATTATGCGTCTTATGGCTATCTGGCGACCATCATCGCCGTCGTGTTCTTCCCGAAGACCGACGGCGCGACGGGTTTGCTCGCCACTTACGGCGTGTTCGCGATCTCGTTCATCGTGAGGCCGATCGGCGGCATCGTGTGGGGCCATGTGGGCGACAGGATAGGAAGGCGGACATCGCTGTCTCTGTCGATTCTTATCATGTCGTGTTCGACCTTTCTCATTGCATTGCTTCCGACTTATGCGCAGGTCGGCATGCTAGCGCCGGTTCTGCTGCTTCTCGTGCGCGTCGTGCAGGGCTTTTCTGCATCGGGTGAGTATGCGGGCGCGGCTGCGTTCCTCGCCGAATACGCACCGGACAAACGGCGCGGCATCTATACGAGCATCGTGCCCGCCAGCACGGCGGCGGGCTTGCTGTTGGGCTCGGTCCTCGTTGTTCTGATGCATGCCGCGCTCACGAGCGAGCAGTTGCAGTCCTTCGGCTGGCGTCTGCCTTTTCTTCTGGCCGCGCCGTTTGGTCTTATCGGTCGATATATCCGCGTGAAGCTCGAGGACACGCCGCGTTTCAAGGCAATGGAGAAGAATCATCAAGCCGCGCAGGCGCCGATAGCTGAATTGCTGTCGAAGCATCGCGGGAGAATGCTGATTGCATTCGGCGTAACGTGCCTGAATGCGGTGGCGTTCTATCTGGTGCTGAGCTACATGCCGACGTATCTCTCTACTGAAATGGGGATGAGCGAGAGCGCCTCGTTCATTGCGGCGACCATTTCGCTCACGGCATACATCGGCCTGATCTTCGTGATGGGTGCGATATCCGACCGCGTAGGACGCAAGTCGATGCTGATTGGTGCATCGATCTTGTTCGCGGTGTTGACGGTGCCGCTTTTCAAGGGACTGGCGGGCGCGAGCTTCGCAATGATCGTCGCGATCCAGGTCGCGTTCGGCGCGCTGCTCACGATGAACGATGGCACATTGCCGTGCTTCTTGTCGGAGATATTCCCGACGCGCGTCCGTTATAGCGGCTTTGCCTTCTGCTTCAATGCCGCGAATGCGCTCTTCGGCGGTACCGCACCGCTCGTCGCGACGTGGCTCATCAGCGCGACGGGCAACAAGCTGGCGCCCGCGTGGTATCTCGTTGGAGCCGCGGGCGTGGCACTCATTACAATGCTTGCAAGTCGCGAAACTTCGCACGCGCCGTTGCCGGATTAACTATTGTTCGCGGATGGACCGCTAACCCGTTGCGATTTGATAAGAGGATACAATGCGCGGCAGCCAGGAAGATTGTATGCGTAGCACACCAAATGATATTGCCTGTAAGGCGAATTAAAGCTGTCTTTTCGCATCTTTCGTCCGTTTCAGCATGGGCTTCACTGAAACCCCGTAGGGACTTTCCCCAAGCCCGGGATCTTTAACCCGTCGCTTCTTTTCACGATCCGGCATCCCTGTCCTCCATTGGACATCGATTGCCGGATCGCCATTCATTTGTTCCATGGGTCGATCCGCACTCATCGGTCTTTGATTTTCATTCCGGTGTATTCAGACAAAAGACTTCACCAGTCGATAAGTCGAACCTGGCAGCGGTCGTAGCGTTGCCAATGCGGCCGCGCGCAAACGATTGCGGGAATGTTATTCGGCGCTAATGGGCGCCGCGTCCACGTTTTCCAGCAGAAGGAGGGCTATTCAAATTTGAATGGCGGATTATCTGACTGGTATATAGCCAAACTTGCTGTTTGACCACGCATCTTTCGCAGGCTGCGAAAGGTCTCCTAAGTTGTACGCGTCATGCAGGATGTCTATACGAACGTGCGTGATCATTCGTAGACTAAAAACGGATCGGGAAGTTTTTTCATATGGATGCCTATTTTTTATCCAGCCCTCGACGCAATTTTTTCTTGCCTGTAACCTGAACGTGCAAATTCAGAAGCGACTTCTCAGTCCGACGACGCCCGTCAGTCGATTCGCTCGTTCAATACGAAGAACATTAACGCAACGACTCGGAGGCTACGTGATGTCAACTTCATCTGACGTTCTCGAAGCTGTGGATTGCATGGGTAGGCACGCCTATTCGATGCGGAATTCAGCAGTGGTAAAACATGTCGGTATCGTCCTGTACGACGGATTTTCCCTGCTCGCGGCCGGGATGGTCGCGGAGGCGTTGCATGCGGCAAATGAATTGCAATCGGAAGATGCGAACCGTTCCCTGACCTATCGCGTGAACCTCGTATCGGCCCGTGGTGGAACCGTCTCGTGTTCCTCTTCAATGTCGGTCTGGACAGAACAACTGGCGGGCCGGCAGTTCGAAAGCCTCGACAATCTTTTCGTCGCCGGTGGGACCGGGATCGCGCGCGCTTCAGCCGATGACGGTCTCATCGATCTCTTGCGACGCGTGAGCGCGAAGAGCGTCACGATAACCGCGATCGGTAACGGACAGATGCTCTTGTCGGCGGCGGGCGTGGCGCGACGTGACTGGCCCTCGATGAAGCCGGAGATACATCACAAGTCGCAAACGGCGATCGTGGACGATCATGAGCGCGATCAGGCCTTGATGACTTCGCTCGCGCTGCTCAAAAAAGACCTCGGCGCGGAATTGGCCGTTCGTGTGGCGGACCGCCTCGGCTCCGGTGCGGACCTTTCGCTCGCCGACAGGTTCGAAGAGATGTACGACGCGACGCTCGCGGAGAAAGCGCGCGCAGCGGCGCGCTGGCTTGTCCAAAACTGCGCAAAGCCGATATCCGTGGTGCACGCGGCGCAGATGTCGTCGATGAGCGAGCGTAACTTCCTGCGCTTGTTCAAACGCGAGATCGGTGTCACGCCTTCGAAGTACCTGCTTCGCGCGCGGCTCGAACTCACATGCAAACTGCTCGAGAGTAGCGATCTCCCGGTCGACAAGATTGCGCGGCGGACGGGGCTTAGCAACGGAGAGAGGCTGTCAAAACTTTTCCGCAAGGAATTCTCGATGTCCCCGACCGAGTTTCGCGCGCGAAGCCGCGAGAAATCCTGAGCGACGCCGGCCACCCGACGATCAAAAAATCTGTCGGAGCGCTTGCGGATGAATTGGCCGCGTTGCCGCCACGGATGCCTTCAACTCAGGAGATCGATGCACAAAAAAGAGAACCGTGAAGACGGCAACATAGCCACGATTCTCTAGCGCGGGGTAAAGCGGACCTACGATCGCCTCCGGCAGTGCTTCCGCGTTACCCGGCTCGGTCATGACGCCGACGGCATGGACGATGTTCCCTATCCCCGTATGTAGGCCGACAAAGCCTTGCCGAAGCACGCCGGTGCTTCGGGCGCAGTTTCGTTCTTACCGACAGTGCTTTCGCTGCCGACAACATCTTGGCGATTTCCGTCGCATCGCCATGCGCGAGCAAGGCATAGGTACAGTGCACAACAGCGACGGACGCAGCGAGGCTCATCTGGTTTCTCGTCGGCGAATTCCGAACCCTTCAGCTTGTTCTGCTTCAGGAACCCAGGAAACGCGTCCGAGTGCCCGCTTTCATGACGCGTCGTCCCTCATATAAGCGCGCCTGCCGGGCATGCAGGGCGGATGTTCCGCCGACAAGTCCGGATGCAGCGCCGTGCATGATCGTGGCGCCGGCTCGGCGGGGGATGTGGCGAGGCCCGTAGACACCTTCTGATTGCACTTCGAAAGTCGCACACGCACACGAGGAGAAAGAACGATGTCGAACAAGGTCGCGCTGATCACCGGGATCACCGGTCAGGATGGTTCCTATCTCGCTCAATTCCTGCTCGACAAAGGCTATGAGGTGCATGGCGTGAAGCGCCGTTCCTCCCTTTTCAATACCGACCGGATCGATCATCTCTATGAGGATGATCATGTCGCAAAGCGGCGTTTTCACTTGCATCACGGCGACCTGACGGACTCGACCAGCATTCTGCGCATCATCCAGCGCGTGCAGCCCGACGAAATCTACAATCTGGCCGCGCAAAGCCACGTAGCGGTGTCCTTCGAAGAACCCGAGTACACGGCCAACGCAGACGGCCTCGGCGCTCTGCGAATTCTCGAAGCAATGCGCGTATTGGGCCTCGAGAAGACGGCCCGCTTCTATCAGGCATCCACGTCCGAATTGTTCGGCCTGGTTCGGGAAGTGCCGCAGCGCGAGTCCACGCCGTTCTATCCCCGCAGTCCTTATGCCGTGGCGAAGATGTATGCATACTGGATCACGGTGAACTATCGCGAGGCCTATGGGATATACGCGTGCAACGGGATTTTGTTCAACCACGAATCGCCGGTTCGCGGAGAGACCTTCGTCACACGCAAGATCACGCGCGCCATCGCGCGCATTGCGATCGGGTCACAGGACCGTCTGTATCTCGGCAATCTGGCGGCGATGCGCGACTGGGGACACGCACGCGATTATGTCCAGATGCAATGGCTCATGCTTCAGCAACGGGAGCCCGAAGACTTCGTTATCGCATCGGGCGTGCAATACAGCGTTCGTGAGTTCGTTCACCACGCGGCGGCCGAGCTCGGCATGAAGATTCGCTTCGAGGGTAGCGGCGTCGATGAGGTCGGTATCGTGGAAAGCGTGTCCGCCAAGGAATGCCGGGTCGCCCCGGGTACGGTCATCGTTCGGGTCGATCCTCGCTATTTCAGGCCGACCGAAGTCGAAACCTTGCTGGGCGATCCATCGAATGCCCACGCGAAGCTGGGATGGGCCCCCACGGTGACATTCGCCGCGCTCGTCAAGGAGATGGTGCTGTCCGACTACCAGATAGCGAAGCGGGATGCGCTGATCACGCTTGCGGGATATCGGGCGCTGGAACATCACGAATGAGGCCGAGCGTTCGCTGATCGGGGGGCGCTTCGACGGAGAACGTCATCCGGTCGCCGAGCGCATGAGTCGGCGCGGATTCCATCTACCTTGCAGACTGGCGCTCGCCCTGGCGCAGCAGGAGCAGAGGGTCGCCGCGGTGCTTGACATGATGATCCGGTTTCTCTCGTGCCCGGGGCAGTCGGTGCAGCGTTTTCGTCAAACGATGCCAGCGGTAATGGTCCAACTTCACACCTCCGTCCGGCGGGCATGACTTCGGGTGCAGCGTTCCTTTCGACGGACGAATGTGGCAAACCACGGAGTTCAGCCATGCAAATCGCAACGAGTTCTGCAGACGCAACGACGGCGACATCCGGGCAAGCAGCGGATCGGCCGCTCTGCCGCCGCATCGTGCCGGTCATTCTTGCAGGCGGATCGGGCACGCGCCTCTGGCCGATGTCACGCGAACAGTTTCCGAAGCAACTGATCGGCGTCGTCGGACGCGATTCGTTGTTACAGGCGACGGTCACACGGATGGAAGGCTTCAAGGGCAAGTTCGACGTCGATGCGCAACCGGTCATCGTTTGCGGCGAGGAGCATCGCTTCACGACTGAAGAACAGGTGCGGCTATGCGGCGTCGGCGCGCGCATCATCGTCGAGCCGGCGCGACGCGACACGGCGCCGGCGCTGACGCTCGCGGCGCTCGCCATCGCCGATGCGCGCGAAGACGCGATCATGGTCGCCATGCCGTCCGATCATTCCATTGCGGACCTCACCGCGTTGCACAGTGCGATCTCCGCGGCGGCGAATCATGCCGAACGTGGAATGATCGTGACGCTCGGCGTTCCGCCCACGCGCCCCGATACGGGCTTCGGCTACATTCGCATCGGCGAGCCGCTCGGCGATGGCGCTCATCTGATCGATCGATTCGTCGAAAAGCCAGCCGCCGAGCTGGCCGCGCAGTACATCGCCGCGCAAACCTACTGGTGGAACAGCGGCATCTTCGTCGTGCGTGCAAGCGTCTGGCTCGATGCGCTCGCGCGTCTCAACGGCGAGATGCATGCGGGCTGCATCGCGGCGCTCAAGGATGGCAAAACGGACGGTCACTTCATTCGCCCGTGTCCGCATCAGTTCGGCCGCGTGCCGTCGGATTCGATCGACTACGCGGTGATGGAACATATCGGCGGGGCCGACTCGCCATGCAAGGGCGTGGTCGTGCCGCTTGCGGCGGGCTGGTCGGACCTCGGATCCTGGGATGCCGTGTGGGAAGCGATGGAGAAAGACGGGCTCGGCAACGTTGCGAGCGGACGCGTCGTATTCGAGGGCGCGACGTCCAGCTATGCGCGCTCCGAAGGCGGACGGCTGGTGGCGTGCGTCGGCACGACGAACGTCGTGGTCGTCGATACCGACGACGCCGTGCTCGTCGCCGACCGATCCCATGCGCAGGACATCAAGCGGCTCGTGGCGCGCATACGGGAGCAGCACGCGCCCGAAGCCGAGGCGCATCGGAAGGTGCGGCGTCCCTGGGGCTTTTACGATTCGATCGAGCATGGCGAACGCTTCCAGGTGAAACGCATCGTGGTGGCGCCCGGCGCGCGACTGTCGTTGCAGATGCATCATCATCGCGCGGAGCATTGGGTCGTGGTGAGCGGCACGGCGCTCGTCACGCGTGGCGAGGACCAATTCCTGCTTTCAGAAAACGAGTCGACGTTCATTCCGCTCGGCGTGCGGCATCGACTGGAGAATCCGGGCAAGGTGCAACTCGAAATCATCGAGGTGCAATCGGGCTCCTATCTCGGCGAGGACGATATCGTGCGGCTGGACGATTGCTACGGCCGCATCTGAGCGCGCGCCACCCGGTGCGTCAAGAACAAGGCATCGCATCTCAGGCTTGGGGTTTCTCATGCGCGATATACAGGGATTGCTAGCCCGGCTGTTCGATGTCGGCATGGTGGTTTTCGGCGCAGCGATCGCGTCGCGGATCAGGTTCGATCACATCGGCGGTCCCGACTATTACATGCCGTTCGCCGCGTTTTCCGCTGCGTTTTCGCTTACCTTGTTCCCGAGCTTCGGCGTGTACGAATCGTGGCGCGGGCGCAGCAAGCTCGTGCTGGCGAGCCGAGTGTCGCTCGTCTGGCTCGTCGTGCAGGCCTGCGCGCTCGTACTGATGTTCTCGCTGCACCGGCTCGATCAAGTGTCGCGCCTCTGGTTCGCTTACTGGACCGCAATGTCGGGCGGGTTGATGATCGCGGGCCGCTTCGTCACGCATGCGGTGCTCGCCCATATGCGTCAGGCGGGCATGAACTATCACCACGTGGCGGTCGTCGGCTGCGGCAAGCATTGCGAATCGGTCACGAAGAAGATCGAGGAGGCGAGCCATTCCGGCTTTCGCACGATCGCGGTGTTCAATGCCTCTCCCGAGGTGTCGATCACATCCCGCGCACCTGTCTTCGACGATTTCGATACGTTCGTCGCGCACGTCCGCGAACACAGCGCACATGAAGTATGGCTTGCGTTACCGCTATCGCAGGAGCGCGTGATCCTGCGCTTCGTGAACGAGTTCCGCGATGATCTCGTCAACGTGCGCTTTATCCCCGACGTGCGCAGCCTCGCGCTCTTTGAGAGCGGCGTGTCCGAGTTACTGGGCGTTCCTGCGATCAATCTCCTTGCCTCGCCGCTCTCGCAGAGGGCGGTGCTGCAGAAGGAAATATTCGACCGGCTGTTCGCGCTTGCCGCGCTCTGCGCGGTGGCGCCGCTGCTCGTCGGCATCGCCATTGCGGTGAAGCTCAGCTCACGCGGTCCCGTGTTCTTCAGACAGCGACGCAAGGGCGCGGACGGGCGCGTCTTCACGATCTACAAGTTTCGGTCGATGCGCCTGCATAGCGAGCAGGCCGGCGTGCTCAGTCAGGCCACGCGTAACGATCCGCGCGTGACGCCGGTCGGTGCTTTTTTGCGGCGCACGAGCCTCGACGAACTGCCGCAGTTCTTCAATGTTCTGCGCGGAGATATGTCCGTCGTGGGGCCGCGTCCCCACGCGATCGAGCATGACGATCTGTATCAGAAGGTGGTGTCCGGCTATATCCATCGTTACCGGATCAAGCCGGGAATCACCGGCTGGGCGCAGGTCAACGGCCTGCGCGGCGAAACCGACCGTATCGAAAAGATGGAGGCGCGTGTCGCGCACGATTTGTACTATCTGGGGAACTGGTCGTTCGGGCTGGATATGCGGATCATCGCTGCAACGGTCTTCAAGGGACTGCGCGGCGTGAACGCTTACTGACAGGCCTGGCGGATCGTCGCGCGACGCTTCACGTCATCTTTTTCGGGCGACGAACGTCGCGGACCGATCGGCGGCGGTCAGCTCGCCGCCCATCCACCTCACGCTGTCCAGCACTTCGAAGCCGCTCAGATCCAGCATCAGTTCCACTTCGGGCTTGAACATGTAGCGCATGACGTGCGTTTCGAGCACGGTCTCGACGCACTGCGTTTTCCAGTCCGTCATCATGATGGTGTAATTGACCGCGAAGGTGTTGTCATGCGGACGCATCAAGGGCTCGGCGATGCGGATCACGGCGGTGTCGTCGCTGGTCGCGCGCTTGACGCGGACCTTGGGCGGATCGGCAAGCACAGCGGGTCCGTACCAGCAGTCGAACAGGAACAGGCCGGAGCGCGGCAGGTGCGTCGCGGCGGTGTGGCACATCGCCATGAAGTCCGCGTTGGTCGTCTGATAGCTTGCGACACGAAACAAAGAGACGACGGCGTTATAGATCTCTTCGGTGCGGACGGTACGTGCGTCGCCTTGCTGGAACTTCAGTCGCTTCGCGACGGCGCCGGGCAGCGCGATGCGTCGGGCATCGGCCCGGGCAAGCATATCCGCGTTCATGTCGACACCTGAAACGAAGAAGCCCGTAGCCGCCAGTTCCACCGCGTGACGACCGGTCCCGCAACCGAGATCCATCAGATTGCCGCCAACGATTCCATAGCGGCTGAGCAGGCCAGTGACGAACGCCGCCTCTTCCTTGTAGTTTTTCTCGTGATAGAAAAGATCGTAGTATTGCGAGTATCGCTTGCTGAAACTCATGTGAGCGACTCCATGAATCGTCGTGGTGCCAACCCGCCTCGGCTTGCGCTATCGACTCGTCAGCCTCGTCAGCTGGCCGGTCTTGACAGAGGGTAGTCACCATGCGGTGCACGGCCGCATGAGTGACGGATTTCGGCAAGGTGTTGGCCGGGTCCTTGCGCCGGTCGCCGAGGCGGGTTTCGACCAGGCGTTGGCCGAATAAAAATGCGGACTCTGCTCATCATCGACGCCCCGCAATCGATTAAACCGCTTCTCAGTCAGGACGACGCTTTCGATACCTGCATTCTCCGGAGACAGACAGATACGGAGTCCGAAGTCAACTTCGCGATTCGGCGCTTCGCCAGCTTCCATCGGATAGCGAAATCGCCGGCGGCCGATGTCGAATTGTCGGGTGCGGCATTTCTCGGCCAAAACCATGCTTTCGCCCGCCACGGCGAAAAGAATGGAGCGAATTGGCCACTACGATCACGAAAGTATACGGAATAAGGGTGGCCTTCGCACCGCAGCGAACGAATCGAATCTGCAACCGAAATCAGGGAGATCGACATGTCTTCTCAAGCCATAACCTTCGGCGATGCAGATATCAGCAAGGTGTATTGCTTGTCTGATGAGAAAGTAACGAAGCGCATGGGCATTCTGTTGTATGACGGTTTTTCGCTGCTCGGTGCGGGAACGCTCGCCGAGGCATTTCATATCGCGACCGAGCTTCAGTCTCCCGGTTCGGGCAATCACATCGATTACAGCGTCCGGCTCGTTTCGGCACGCGGCGGCGCGATCGCGTGTTCGTCGTCGGTTTGCGTGTGGACCGAGCGGCTGGGCGGCCAGAGATTCCAGAGTTTCGACGCGCTGTTTATCGCGGGCGGTCCGGGCGTGACGCGCGCCGCCGCGGACGAAACGCTCATCGAGCTACTGCGCATTGCATGCTCGCAAAGCGTCGTAGTCAGCGCGCTCAGCAACGGTGATGTGCTGCTCGCAGCGGCGGACATTTCGCGCAGCGCATGGGCTTCGGTGGAGCGCGGGATATGGAACAGCGGCCCGTCGAAAGGCCTGGCAACGACCGAACGCGGCGATGCGCTGATCAACGCGCTCACGCTCGTCAAGCGCGATCTCGGCTACGACATTGCGACAGCGGTGGCGGACCGGCTCGCGTCGTCGCATGACCAGCACCTGCCGATCATGCTGAGCACCATCGCCACGACGACGCTGGCGGAGAAGGCACAGGAATCCGCGCGCTGGCTCGAACGCAATTGCGGCCGTCCGATTTCAGTGGGCGACGCCGCGCGGACCGTGGCGATGAGCGAGCGCAACTTTCTGCGTTTGTTCAAGCGCGAGATGGGTCTGACGCCATCGCAGTATCTCTTGCGCGCCCGCCTCAATCTCAGTTGCGAGTTGCTGGCCAAGAGCGATCTGCCCATCGACAAGATCGCGCGCAGGACGGGGCTCACGAATGGCGAGCGATTCTCCAAGGTATTCAGGAAGCAGTTTTCGATGTCCCCGACCGAGTACCGGTATCGAAGAAAAAGCGGCGACGCGGTCTGACCTTCGGTACGACGATGCGGATCAGTCGAGGCGCATGCGCGTTTTCAGGCCGCTCGCCTCGTCCCATTGCTCGGGCTTCATGCGCTGCACGGTGACGCCGAAGGTCCAGATGTGCCCCTCGGGATCTTTCGCGCGATAGGCGGACATGTCCACGCTCTTGGTTTGCGGTGCGAACCGCTCAGGCGGCCAGCACTTCGTCGACCGCCGCTTGCACATGCTCCACAGCGGCAGCGTGCTCGCGGATCAGCCGATAAACCGTCTCGCCCGGCACGGTCTCCGACTCGAGCAGTTGATCGGCGATCGCGCGCAACACCGACTCGTTCGCCCGCAGCAGCGCGAAGCATTCATCGCTCAGGTCGTGCAGCAAGGCGTTCGCGTGTCCGATGGAATTCTTCAGTTGCAAGCCCGCATACTGCTGCGGAAGTGCTGCGAGGCTGAACAGGTTGCCATCCTCGTTGAAGCCGAATTTCGACACCATGTCGAGACTGATGCGCGACGCTTCCTGAAGATCCGATGCCGCGCCGCTCGACGCTTCGTCGAACATTAGCAGTTCAGCATTGCGTCCGCCGAGCAGCACCTGAATCTCGTTGCGCAGTTCGGTCTCACGGTACAGATGCTTGTCCTGCATCTTCGTGATGAGAGCGACGCCCAAAGCGCCGCCGCGCGGCAGGATCGTCACTTCTTCGAGCATGCCCGTGCCGAGCAGCGCCGCAACGAGTCCGTGACCCGCTTCATGCACCGCGATGCGCGTGCGTTCGTCGTCGGACAGCGCGCGCTCCGCGCCGTTGACATCGCCGATGCGCGCGATCTTGATGGCTTCGAGGAAATGCTTCGCGGCCACTTCGCGTTCGCCGGCCTTGCGCGCGACGAGTCCCGCCTGATTGACGATCATCGACAGCGTGGCCGGCGACAGGCCCGTCGTCAGACGCGCGAGTTGTTCGAAGTCGATGTCGTCGTTCTTCTTCTTCAAATTGGCCGCATAGAAACGCAGGATCTCGGCGCGATCGTCGAGGCTCGGCAGCCGCACCTGCACCGTGCGATCGAAACGGCCGGGGCGCCGCAGCGCTTCGTCGAGATTGTCCGGATGATTCGTTGCAGCGACGATGATCACGCCTTCGTTCGATGCGAAACCGTCCATCTCCGCGAGCAGTTGATTGATGATGCGGTTGCTCTCCGCTTCGACCGGGCCGCCGCCGGTATCAGTGCGCTTGCCGAGGCCGTCGGCTTCATCGATGAAGATCACGGTCGGCGCGTTTTTGCGCGCGAGTTCGAACAGATGCTTCACCTTTTGAATGCCCACGCCGTAATACTTCGCGCTGAAGTAACTGCCCGTGATCGCGATGAAGTTCGCGCCGCATTCGCCCGCGAGCGCCTGCGCAAGCCGCGTCTTGCCGACGCCGGGGCCGCCCGTCATCAGAATGCCGCACGGCGCACGCACGCCCATGCCGGTAAATTGTGCAGGCTCGGTCAGCCACGCGCGGACATCGGTGAGCGCGGCCTTCGCTTCGCCCGCCCCGATGACGTCGTCGAAACGCAGCGTCGGCGACTCGCCGAGCAACTGCGCGCCGCCGCGCATCTCGCGGCGCATGAACCATAGGAGGCCGCCGAGCATCAGCAGCGGCAACATGAGGCTCAGGATGTCGCGCGAGCGATCAAACATCTCGCTCCAGCGCGCCACGCCCGTTCGCACGTCGGCGTCGGGCAGCCAGACGAGCTGATAGGGCGAACTCGCGCCCGGCTTCATGTCTCCGAGCAGGAGTGCATTGGAGAACGCGCCGTTATGGTCGGCCACGTAGTATTTCTCGCCCTTGAGCGTGGAGACGAGGATCGCATCCGGACTGACGCCGATCGTGGCGACGTTCCTGTCGCGGATATCGGTCAGCATTTCCGATGCATCCTTTTCCCGATGCGTCCAGGCCGACGCGTCATGGCGCATCTGGCTCGCGACGCCCGCGAGTGCCGCGGACTGCGACTGCGCGGTCCGTGACTCGTGGCGCCAATGCAGAAAGCTCACGCCCGCTACGAGCGCGGCCGCGATCAAACCATACGCGATATATCGGCCAACGCGTGACCGCAGCGAATTCCTTGCCGGTTTCATCAATCTTTCCCAATGGGGCCGAATGAGCGGCACCCTTCAATCTATCGTCGGAGGAAATGGCCTCGGGACGTGTCTCTTTCATTTCTCGGTGGTGGGATGCCCGCCGCGTATGTCTTGTGCACAAGATGGCGAGGCGATCGACCTTGATCCGCAGATCGTCAACCATGCGAGCATGGCCCTTTTATCGGGAAGTGCTCCGCTGGAATGGTGCCCAAATCGCATGACCATTCGATAACGCGGAACAGCGCGAGCGAGCGTCGAAACACGTCGTTTCAGCTTCTAGTCCCTTTTTTTAATTAACGGCAGGTGACGAGTGTTCTTGACGACCGTGTAAAAAGCGGATGATCCGCGCTCGCGGCGTGATGCAGGTTTGATGGCGTATGCAGGACGGAGCCAAGGATATCACGGGAAAAAACTCTGCTCCATCCGGTAAGGAATACTGCTTGCTTGGAGTGGTCCACTGTCCGCGACCATGGGGCGCGCGGCGGATACTGAACCGGAGGGACATAACATCATGTTGTATTACGCATTGGTCTTTTTCATCGTGGCGATCATCGCCGCCGCCCTCGGGTTCGGCGGCATCGCGGCGGGCGCAGCGAGCATCGCGAAGATCCTTTTCTTCATATTCCTTGTCATATTCCTCGTGACGCTGGTGATGGGGCTCATGCGACGTTGACGGCCTCCTGACGAAGGCGTCGTGTTGCGGCTGGCCGGCACGACGCCTTCTCTTCCCGAATCAACTCGCGATACCGTCGCTCGCTTCATCGATCAACCTGAGCGACACGTTCGCATCGTCCATCTCGCCGATTGCAAGCAATGCAAAGCGCGCGAGAAACAGCGACGTCTTCGCTTCGCCGAGTTGCGTCATCGTCTTGCACAGGCGCGTGTAGACAGCGTCGAGTTGTGCATCGTTCATGATGTTCTCCATCGTTCAATCGGTTGATGCGCACAGCGCGCGTGCAATCGCCGCGTCGATATCGCCGGGTTGCGCATCGCGCCAGCGGCCGAGCACATGGCCATCGGGCCTGAGCACATACACCGCGCCGGGCCGGGCGTCGTATCGCTCGAAGATGCGTCCCGTGTGATCCCATGCATGCACGCCCTGCGTGCGCGGATGCAAATGCGCGCTCAACGGCACCGCCTTGAACGGCAATCCGCGCGAGCGCAACGCGTGCGCCAACGTCGCGAACGCGGCGGGCAGCATGCCATCGTCGGTAAAGCACAGCGCGGTGAAGCTCGGGCCGGCGAGATCGGTCAGATGCGCTTCGCGTCCGTGCCCGGCCTCGACGATCGTCACCGGATACTCGGTCAGCACCGCGCCGGGAACAGGACCCGATGCGAATGCATCGCGATCGACGACGTTCAAGGGCGAGGCCGCGTACGTGATCGCGGACGTCTGGCGCGGATTGATCAGCGAACGCACTTCGGGATGTTTCGCCGCGAGACTCAATACGGCCGTGCGCATGAGATCGAAGGCGAACGAAGGCGGTGCCATGAACTCAGTGCTCTTCGTGCCGTAGCTCAGATTCTCGTGCGTGGCGGCGACGCGTTCGTCGGAATAGCTGTCGAGCAGCGTATCGGAGGCAAGTCCCTTCACGACGAACGCGAGTTTCCACGCGATGTTGTCGGCATCGTCGATACCGGAGTTCGCGCCGCGCACGCCGAAGATCGGCACGAGATGCGCGGCATCGCCCGCGAACATCACGCGCCGGTGGCGATAGCGTTCGAGCGTCAACGCATTGGCCTTGTAGATCGTGATCCAGATCGGCGACCAGGCGCCCGTTTCGCCCATCATGTCGAGCAGGCTTTGCACGCGCGGCATGACGTTATCGGGCTTCACGGCTTCGTCGGCATCCTCGCCGTCGCGTAATTGATAGTCGATGCGCCATACGTTGTGGGGCTGTTGGTGCACGAGCACGGTCGAGCCCGGATTCGACGATGGGTCGAAGTACGCGAGCCGCTCTGTCGGCCGCTCGCTCTCCAGTTCGATATCGACGATCACATAACGCCCTTCGTAGCTCGTTCCTTCGAGCTGAAGACCGAGCGCTTCGCGTATCGTGCTGCGGCCGCCGTCGCTCGCGACGACCCAGCCGGTTTCGAGCGCGTAATCGCCTTCGGGTGTCGTGAGTTGCAGCGTCGCGCCATCGTCGCGCGCGTCGATCGATTTCACGCGCGTTTGCCAGCGAATATCGATGAGGTCGGCGCGCTTCTCGGCGGCATCGAGCAGAAACTGTTCGATGTGATACTGCGCGAGATTGACCATTGGCGGCAGCTTCTGGTTTTCGTCCTGCGGCATCGTGAAATGCAGCACTTCCGTGTCGCGATAGAAGCTTCGGCCGCCCGTCCACGGCAGGCCCGTTTTCAGAAAGCCGCCGAGCGCGCCCAGGCGTTCGATGATTTCCAGGCTGCGCCGCGAGATGCAGATCGCGCGGCTGCCGTGACAGACCGAATCGTCCGCTTCGATCAGCACCGAGCGCACGCCATGATTCGCGAGCCCGAGCGCGACCGCGAGTCCGACCGGACCGCCGCCGACGATCGTCACGTCATGACGCTTCACTTCGACGCCTTGTTCCAGCGCCGGAACGCGCGCCGCATACTTTTTCGCCGTGAACGGATACGGCTTGAATGGCTTGTTCATCGAGTGCTCCTTGCGTGTTCCTCAAACGGCTTGCGCTGCGTTTTGCCTGATCGGCAACATCATGACGATGACCGCGCCGATTGCGAGCAACACCGCCGAATAGATCAGCCCCGACGTGAAGCTGTGCGTCGCGTCCTTCCGCCAGCCGACAATCAGCGGATTGAGCGCCGAGCTGATGTTGCCCGTCGCATTGATGACCGCGATGCCGATGGCGCGCGCCCTGAAGCTCAGTGCGTGATCGGGCGTGGTCCAGAAGATCGACATCGCCGTGTATGAGCCCGCCGACGCGAGGCATACGCCAAGCATGCGCAGCGCGGGGTTCGTCGAGCATGCGGTGCAGAGCCAGCCCGCGGCGGAGAAGAGCATCGGCAGCATCAGGTGCCATTTGCGCTCCTGCTTGCGATCCGAGCGGCGGCCCCAGACGATCATCGCGACGATCGTGCAGACCTGCGGAATCGCCGCGAGGAGGCCGATCGTGCGATTGCTCGCATCGGCGCTGAAGCTCTTGACGATGAGCGGCGTCCATACGGCGACCATCGCGAGCGTGTTCACGAGGCAGAAGTACGCGATCGCGAATTTCACCACGGTCGGCGAAAGCAGTTCCGCCACGATGCTCGTGCCGCGTGCATGCTGCGCCGGAGCGCTCGCGTCGCCGGAATGGTCAGATGCGAGCGTGTCGGCAAGCGCGCGCTTTTCGTCGGTATCGAGCCAGCGCGCGTTGCCGGGGTTGTCGTCGAGATAGCGATAGACGACGAGGCCGAGCACTGCCGACGGCAAGCCTTCCAGCAGGAAGAGCCACTGCCAGCCCTTCAGGCCGAGCGTGCCGTCGAGCCCGAGAATGAAGCCTGAAAGCGCCGAGCCGACGGCCGCGGTCACGGGCATCGCGATCATGAAAAGCGCATTGGCGCGCGCACGGTATGCGCCGGGAAACCAGTACGTGAGATAAAGCAGGATGCCGGGCAGGAAACCCGCCTCCGTCACGCCGACCAGCACGCGCAATACATAGAGCGACGCGGGGCTCGTCGCGAACATCGTGGCCGTCGACGCGAGGCCCCACGCGACCATGATCGTGCCGATCCAGCGGCGCGCGCCGATACGCGCGAGCACGATGTTGCTCGGAATGCCGCACGCGATGTACGCGACATAGAAGAGCGTCGTCGCAAGGCCGAATTGCGTGCTGGTGAGGCCGAGGTCCTTCATCATCGTCAGGCCGGCGAAGCCGATGTTGATGCGGTCCAGAAACGAAAAGAAGAACAGCACGAAAAGGAACCACAGCAGATGCCGCGAAACTTTCGCGATGACGGGCGGCTCCTGCGTGTGCGGGTTCGATGTGCGTTGCGTCGCGTTTAATGCGCCGCTTGCGCTCGTGGTTTCCATGCTGTCGTCTCCGGTCGTGTCGCTCTGTCGGACATCTGATGCGTCGGAGTATGAAGCGCGCAATCGTGCCGCTTGTCCTCAATTTGGGTACAGCGCGAGGCCGTCAGCGGCCCGGGGAAAACACTTACGCAGGGGAATCGTCAGACCTTGCCCGGCCCGATGCACAGCGCGAACAGTTGCCGCTGGCTCGAAATGCCGAGCCTGCGGTATGCACGCTTCTGATATGTGACGACGCTCGTCGCCTTGATGCCCATCGCATCGCCGATTTCCTGCGCGGTGCGGCCTTCGAGCACGCCGGTCAGCACGTCGAGCTCGCGCTTCGACAACTCCGGGCACAGGCCGCGCACGCGCGCGAGCATCAGATGCGAGATCGGCATGTCGCGCTGCCCGCAGATCGCGTAATGATGTTTCGCCGCGTGCGCGATGAGCGGCGCCATCGCTTCGATCAACGCGATCTCGCGCGGATGGTAGTTGCCGAAGCGCGTGTCGCGATACAGGTTCACGGAGAGCCACAGATCCGCGCTCGGCTGCACGAGCAGCGACACGCGGTCCGACACGTTCGGCTGGTGATAGCACGCCGCGCGATACGCCTCGTGCGCGATGTCCTCGCTCGTCTGCCGATGCAGCACGAGCATGGAGCCGGGCTTGTCGTTGCGCGCCGAGGAAACGATCTTCTGATTGCCGTCGAGCGCGTAGAAATGGCACGCGTAGGTGTCGGCGACATCGCGCAGGAAACGCCCGCCGCGATGATCCGCCACCGACACCGTGCGCGGCCGGTTGCCGAATTCATACGCGAAGATCGTGCACTGCGAAATCGCGGCGACGTCGCCGAGCAGCTTCAGCACTTCGGCGGCGAGCGCGTTGGAATCCTCGCTGCCGATCGACGACACGAGCCCGGTCGCGCGGCTGAGATCGAGCTGCCCGTTCGATGAGACGCGGTCGAGTCGCCAGGAGCGCATGATGGGCTGAACGAGATACGTGTGGGTCCCGCTATTCTAAGCCCGCGCTCCCGCCCGCTAGCGCGCGATAGCCGAGCGCAGCGCCGCATTGCGGCGCACGATCCAGTTGAAGAGCGGCGTGGCCATCAGCGTGCTGAGCACGGCCATCAGCACGAGGATCGAAAACAGTCCGGGCAGGATCACGCCCGCCGCGAGTCCGATGTTGATGATGATCAGTTCCATCAAACCGCGCGCATTCATCAGCGCGCCGATCGCCATTGCGTCGCCGGAAGGCTCGCCATTGGCGCGCGCGGCCGCCCAGCATGCGATGCCCTTGCCGCCGAACGACGCGAGCAGGATGACGACGGCCGCAAGCATGATGGCCGGGTCCATCAGCATGTCGAGCCGCGTGTTGAGGCCCGAGTAGGTGAAGAACATCGGCAACAGAAACACGACGACGAAGGGCTGCAGCATGTCGCGCAGCTTTTCCGTCAGCGGGCCGCGCGGCAGCGCCACGCCGAGCAGGAAGCCGCCGAACACGGCATGGATGCCGATTGCGTCCATCGCGAATGCGCAGAGCGAGAACAGCACCATCACGGTGGCGAGCACGCTCGTGGGCAGCGGTGCGTGCGGATTCAATCCGGCCGCGAGCCGGCGCAGCAGCTTCCCGCCGGCGAAGATCATGAAGAGCGCGAAGGCCGCGCCGCCGCCGATCGCCGCGTAGGCGCCCATCCACGAGCCGCCGAAGCTCGCGAGCACGATCGCGAGGATGCACCACGCGGCGGCGTCGTCGAATGCGCCCGCGGTCAGCGCGAGCGTGCCGAGCGATGTGCCGGCAAGCCCCCGTTCGTGGATGATGCGCGCGAGCATCGGAAACGCGGTGATCGCGATCGCCGCGCCGAGGAAGAGCGACGCCTCGTAGAGCCGCACCTTCTCCGCGAAGAGACCGGGGATCGTGTGCAGCCACGGCGTGAGCGCGAACGCGAGCGCGAACGGCGCCACGATGCCGGCAAGCGACACGCTCATCGCGCTTCTTGCGCGGGCGCGGAAATGGTCCGCGCGAAACTCCGTGCCGACGAGGAACATGTAGAGCCCGACGCCGAGCTGCGCCGCGACGTAGAGCATGCCCATCGTCGGCTTGGGAAAGAGCGCCTGCTGCCAGTGCGGGAGAAGCATTCCGAAGAGCGACGGCCCGAGCAGCACGCCCGCGATCATTTCACCGACCACTTGCGGCTGGCCGACGCGCTGCGCAAGCCTGCCGACAAGCTGGCTCGCGAGCACGATCACCGCGGCCTGCGCGAAAAAGTAGACGGACAATTGGGAAGACGGCATTTTTGAGCTGCGAAAGAACGAACGACGGGAGTCTGACGGCGAGCGCGGCGGTCTGTCAACGTGACGGGGGCTTGCCACGTCAGTTTTGTACCGGTATTGTCAAAAAGTTCGACAACGCGCCACGGAAGAGCTCGTCCCCCGCGACGACGCCGACGGAGCAACCGCCCCGGAAACTCTCAGGCAAAAGGACCGTGCGCGCCGGAACATCTGGAGAGCGGCGCCTGAACGCGCCCACCGAAGGGGAGCCCCGGCTGCCGACGCGAATGTCGGGCGGCCCGCGGGCGAAACTCTCAGGTACATGGACAGATGGGGCATCGGTGCCGGCTGCGGCATGTGGCCAAAGCCGGCGATGCTCAATCAATCTGGATCATGTCATGTCACGAATCGCCATCATCGGCGCCGGGATCACCGGCGTCACGACCGCTTACGCCCTTGCGCAGCGCGGCTTTCGCGTCACCGTTCTCGAGCGTCATCGCTATGCGGCGATGGAAACGTCCTTCGCCAATGGCGGGCAACTCTCGGCGAGCAACGCCGAAGTGTGGAATAGCCGTTCCACCGTGCTGAAAGGGCTCAAGTGGATGTTCACGCGCGACGCGCCCCTCCTGATGAATCCGCGGCCGGGCTGGCACAAGTACAGCTGGATCGGCGAGTTCCTGCGTCAGATTCCGAACTATCGTGCGAATGCCGCCGAGACGGTGCGCCTTGCGATCGCGGCGCGCGAGCATCTGTTTCGCATCGCGCGGGACGAGAACATCGATTTCGATCTCGAACGGCGCGGCATTCTGCATTTCTACGCGACCCGCAAGGAGTTCGACGCCGCATCGAGGGTCAACGAAATCCTGCGCGATGCGGGCCTCGACCGTCACCCGGTCGCGCCGGAAGAGATCGCATCGATCGAACCGGCCTTGCGCGGCTCGTTTCATGGCGGCTTCTTCACGCCGTCGGATTCCACCGGCGACATCCACAAGTTCACGCGCGGACTCGCCGATGCATGCGCGCGGCACGGCGTCGAGTTCCGCTACGACACGTCGGTGACATCCATCGACGAACAGGCGGGGCGGCTCACGCTGACCGTCGAGCATGCGGGCGAGGCGCAGGCGCTCCAGTTCGATGGCATCGTGATCTGCGCGGGCGTGGGCAGCCGGGCGTTTGCATCGATGGCGGGCGATCATCTCAACGTCTATCCGGTCAAGGGCTATTCGATCACCGTCTGTCTCGACGATGCGAAGAGCCGCGATCGCGCGCCGTGGGTCAGCCTGCTCGACGACCGCGCGAAAATCGTCACGAGCCGGCTCGGCGCGGACCGTTTCCGCGTCGCGGGCACGGCGGAGCTGAACGGCTTCAATCGCGATATCCGCGCGGACCGCATCGCGCCGCTCGTCGAATGGACGCGGCGTCATTTCCCCGATGTGTCGACCGCGCGCGTGATTCCGTGGAGCGGCCTGCGCCCGATGTTGCCCGGCATGCTGCCGAAAGTCGGGCAGGGCAGGCGTCCGGGCGTGTTCTATAACACCGGGCACGGGCATCTCGGCTGGACCTTGTCGGCCGCGACGGCGGAGATCGTTGCGGAGGCGGTGTTGCAGCGTTTGCCTTCGAAGCGCGTGCACGTTGGCGCGTCGTCGCGGGTGAGGATGGATACGCCGGCGTGATATCGTCGGCGCACTGTTCACTGTCCGAAGGAGCGCGAAATGGCCGAACTCGTCAATTGCCTTTGGTTCGACGGTAATGCCCGTGAAGCGGCGGAGTTCTACGCCGCCACCTTTCCCGATAGCCGCGTCGGCGCGGGCCATGCGTCCGCGAAGCCGGGCGTGGGGCAGGGGCCGGAGTTGACCGTCGAGTTCACCGTGCTCGGCCAGCGCTTCCTCGGACTGAACGGCGGCCCGAACTTCAAGCCGAACGAAGCGGTGAGCTTCATGGTGCATACCGGCAGCGCGGAAGAGACCGATCGCTACTGGAACGCGATCGTCGGCAATGGGGGCGAGGAAAGTCGGTGCGGCTGGTGCAAGGATCGCTGGGGTTTTTCATGGCAGATCACGCCGAAGCGGATGCTCGAGATTTTCAGCGGCCCCGATCGCGAAGCCGCGCGACGCGCGATGGACGCGATGATGACGATGAAGAAGATCGATATCGCCGCGATCGAGCGCGCGGCGGCGGGCGCGCATCGTTGACGCTACGTCCAGGGCGTGCTTGGAGCTTTTGTTAATCGGGCTTTCGCCGGGATCCGGCAAAACCTACAGCGAACGCTCGATAGCCTTGCCGAGCAAATCAATCCCGAGATCGATCTCTTCCTCGCTCACGGTAAGCGGCGGCGCGATACGAAACACCCCGCCCATGCCAGGCAACTGCACGATGTTCATGCTCAACCCGAGCTTCATGCACTCGCGCGTGATCTTCGCGCCGAGTCCATCGGCGGGCTCCTTCGTGCGGCGATCCCTGACGATCTCCACACCCAGCAGCAGACCGCGTCCGCGCACATCGCCGATGCAGTCGAAGCGCTCCATCAGATCGAGCAGCCCGCGTCTGAGCCGCGCGCTCATCACGTTCGCGCGCGCGACGAGCCCATCGCGCTCGACCACGTCCAGCACGCGCAAGCCGACGGCAGCCGGCAGCGGATCGGACACGTGCGTCGTGTAAAACAGATAGCCGAGTTCGTGCGCTCTTTCTTCGATCGCCGCCGAAGTGATGGTGGCCGCGAGCGGCAAACCCGCGCCCAGCGTTTTCGATAGTGTGAGGATGTCGGGCGTGACGCCGTCGCGCTGGCACGCGAACATCGTGCCCGTGCGGCCGATGCCGGTTTGCGCTTCATCGAGAATCAGCAGCATGCCGCGCGCCTCGCACTTGCGCTTCAGCGCCGCCATGTAGCCTTCCGGCAATTCGATGATGCCGCCCGAGCTCAGGATCGGCTCCGCAATGAACGCCGCGAGATTGCCGCTCGACTGACGATCGACGAGATCGAACGCGTAGTCGAGTTCCGCGAGCCAGTCGTAGTGACCGTTGCGCTCGAAGCGCGGGCGATACGGAAACGGCGCGGGAATCGCAAACGAGCCGACCGCCGCCGGACCGACGCCCTTGCGCCCGGCGCTGTACGTGGCCGACGCGGCATGGCCCGTCATGCCGTGCCACGACTGCGCGAAGCCGACGATTTCGTACCGCCCCGTGACGAGCTTCGCCATGCGGATCGCCGCCTCGTTCGACTCCGCGCCCGTGCTGAGCAGAAGCGCGCGATCGAGCCCGGCGGGCGTGATATCGGCGAGACGCGTCGCGAGATCGACCACGGGACGCGACAGCATCCCGCTGAAGAGATGGTCCAGCTTGCCCGCATATTCGCTGATCACCGACACGATTTCAGGGTGACTGTGCCCCAGCACGGCACTCATCTGTCCCGACGTGAAATCGAGGATCGCGCGGCCGTCGGCGTCGTAGACGAAGCTGCCCTGGGCGCGCTCGATGATCATCGGCTCGAATGTGCCGCCGTAGCGGATGAGGTGCTGTCTGGCGTTCTGCCAAAAAATTGCGTCGTCGTTCCGGGACACCTTGCTTCTCCTCTCGAAAGGTGAAGGGAATTTGCAGTGTAGTCGGCGCTCTGGTTTTATAGAATCGAATAGTTCTAATGCAAGATAGAAGAGGCGCTAATACCTTGAGTCTTTCGCTCGAGATCGAATTGCTGCGATCGTTTGCCGTCATCGCGGAAGTGCGGGCGCTGAGCCGCGCGGCGGAGCGGATCGGCCGGACGCAGTCCGCGCTCAGTCAGCAGATGAAGCGGCTGGAAGAGATCGTCGATCAGCCGCTCTTTCAGCGCACTGGCCGAGGCGTCGTGTTGACGAATCCCGGCGAGCGTCTGCTCGTTCACGCGCAGCGCATCCTGCGGCTGCACGACGAGGCGATGGCCGATTTATGCGGCAAGGGGCTGTCGGGCAGCATCCGTTTCGGCTGTCCGGACGACTACGCCGCCGTTTTTCTGCCGGCCTTGTTGCGGCAGTTTTCGAGCCAGCATCCCCATGCGCTGGTGGAAGTCGTGTGCGGCCCGACGCCCCGGCTCGCCGAGCAGTTGAAGAAGCGGGCGCTCGATCTCGCGATGCTCTCGCTGCCCGAAGACAGCCCCGGCGACGACGTGATCCGGCGCGAGCAGCTTGTCTGGATCGGCTGTCCGGGCATGGATTCGGCGCACTACGACCCGTTGCCGCTCGCGCTCTCCGATCCGGATACGCTCGATCACATTGCCGCGTGTGAGGCGTTGCAGCGCACGGGCAAGGCGTATCGCATCGCGTACGCGAGCAGCAGCCTCGCGGGTCTCACCGCGCTCGTGCGCTCCGGGCAGGCCTTCGCGGTCATCACGCAGACGGCGGTGCCCGCGGACCTCTGCGTGCTGAATGCCGACCCCGGCCTGCCTGCGTTGCCGGGCGTGGGCATATCGCTGAAGTTCGCGCGGGACCGGCCTTCGCTGCTGACGGCGGCATTTGCGGACCACATCCGGCTCACGCTGCCGTTGCTTTGATGAGATTGATTCGATTCGGCGAAGTAGGCCGAGAATCGCCCGCTTTCCGGCGCTTGGCGATTTGCTGACGCGCGCTACGATGCTTTCCATCCCCTCCAGCTCTTTTCCCTCCAGGGAGTGAGCGACTTCGCGTCGTGCGGATTCCGTCCGCACGACGTTTTTCTTTTGCGGCGGAAGATTGCGCGCGCGGGCTACACTAGCCGCTCACTTTCCGCTCACTTTCCGCGCCCTGAACGCCATGCCATCTCGCGACCACGACAGCGCCGACGACTCGCAAGACCCGGCGCTGCTGCGGCGCCTCTTGCGCGCCAAGGACCGCATGGATGCGTCGTCGCATGAAGACTGGCCGGTCAGGCGCCTCGCCGAAGTCAGCGGCGTTTCCGAAGCGCATTTCGCGCGCTCGTTCAAGCGGGCGTTCGGGATTCCGCCGCATCGCTATCTGCTGACGCGGCGCATCGAGCAGGCCGTCACGCTGTTGCGCGACACCGATCTTTCCGTCACGGACATCGCCTTCGTCACCGGGTGGGAGAGCCTCGGCACCTTCGGCCGCATCTTTCGCGATATCACCGGTCACAGTCCGGGCGCGATGCGCATCGAATCCCGCGCAGACGTTCCCGCGCTCGAGCGCGTGCCCGCCTGCGTGCTGAAGGCGGCGCAGCGCCCCGATCTCACGATCGCAGTTTTGGAGAAGCGGCGGCGCGGGGCGAACGGTACAGTGCGGCCATCTTCAACGAAGGAGGTCGCATGAACCAGGGCATCAGCGTGGTGGGCATCTATGTCGACGATCAGGACGAAGCGCTCGCGTTCTACGTCGACAAGCTCGGATTCCGCGTTCAAACCGACGTGCGCAACGGCACGTACCGATGGCTCACCGTGCAGCATCCGGATCAACCGTCGTTTCAGCTCGGCCTGTTCGCGCCCGGCCCGCCCATTCACGACGACGCCACCGCGCTCACTTTGCGCGCGATGGTCGCGAAGGGCGCGATGCCGCCGCTCGTGCTGTCCGTCGCGGATTGCCGCGCCACCTACGAGCGGTTGAAGGCGAGCGGCGTGGAGTTCACGCAGGAGCCGGTCGATCGCTTCGGCAGCGTCGATGCAGGATTCCGCGATCCCGCCGGCAACGGCTGGAAGGTGATCCAGGCGCCGCGCTGATCGGGACATGATCTGTCCGTGCTTGCGGAGAAGATGAAGTCTGTTCATACAACGTTTAGAACATGACCGACTTGCACCTTCAACCGCAACGAACCGGCACGGCTGACTCGTACGATCCGCCTCGCGACACGCCGGCGCTCGTGCTGGCCTGGATCAGGCGTGCCCGCGAATCGCAAATTCGTCACTACACGATGGCCGACAGGCTGACAGGCTGCGGCAGACGGCTCGGCCTCGGTGTCATCGGCATCACGGCGGCGACGGGCACGTCGGCGTTCCTGTCGCTCGTCGCGACGGCGATGTCGCCGGATGTGCGCGTCGTGATCGGCATGACGAGTCTCAGCGCGGCCGTGCTCGCCTCATTGCAGACGTTCCTGCGCTACAGCGAGCGGGCCGAACTCCATCGGCGTGCGGGTGCGCAGTACGGCGCGGTGCGGCGGCGTCTCGAGGCGATCCATGCAGCGGACCCTTGTATGCACGATGTCCGCGTGATCGATGCAGTGCGCGACGAACTCGACCATATCGCGCAGACCGCGCCGCATTTGCCGCGCACGCTGGCGAGTGGCGGGGCGATGGAGGCGAAGGGGTAAGCTCGGTCAGCCGCGGTATCTCGATTAGAGCTTGAATGGTCAGTACATTGAAATTTTTGCGCCGGCGCTACCGTTTGTCTTCCTCAACGCACCGTCGCGCGAAACGCAGAACGCGCGAAATCACTCGGCTTCTCGCGCTCGTCGCCCATTTGAATGCATAGCCGGACGCATCTTCCAAAGTGCCTTATTCACCTGAAGATTGAACGCATCCAATGCGTTTGTTTGTTCTTCCGAAACGTTGCCCGGTGTGCTACGGTGATTCGTATGTATTACTTGCGACCGGGCGATCGCTGATTGTCGATCGGCCTTCCGAACTGATTCGGATGGAGTGTGACAATGGACCAGCGGGCAGGCTGCTCGTCGCTATATCTCGTCATCTGCCCCCGATGTGAAAGCCTTTCATCCGTAGAAGAAAGCGTATGCCCGTTCTGCGGCGCGGACAGGCACGGGGCGGTACTGACGAAGGGCGCGGAGACGTCGCTGCGGGCTGTCGAAGCGGCGCGCGGCGTGACGCGCCATTTTCAGGCGCAAGACGAAGTGGCGCGCGTGCGATGGACCGTGCGTCCGCGTCGGCGCGAACCGCGTTTGTCCGCGCCCGCGAGCGCGTCCGCCAGCGCGGCGGCCGTGATGGAACCGCATCGCGCATCGAATTCGATACTGGCTACGGTCGCAATGGGCGGCATCGTGATTGGGGCGTGTTTCCTGATACGCGCTTATTTCGACCAGCATTCTTCGATGCCACGCGCAGGGACACTCCCAGTCGCGGTGGTCGGCAGCGTTGGGCAGGCAGCGCCGAAAGCCGACGTGCCGCCGCAGCGAATCGTCGAGGCGCCGTCTCGCGCTTCGACGAATCCTCCAGTCGAAACGGCTTCACCCTTGATTGCGGTTGCCGCATCCAGCGATGATCACACTCGCGAGGCCGTCGTGAGCGAACGACCGGTCGCGGCCAAACCTTCGGCGACCCGTGTGCAGCACTCGAGCAAAGCCGCGCCCAAGACTGTTTCCAAGCCCGTGTCCAAGGTCGCCTCCAAACCCGCCGCCGCGTGTGCGCATAAGACCGGTCGTGCGTGTACGGAGCAACCGCAACGCCGCGTCGCTAGCGCGGAGCCGAAGCATCGGCAGGCGAACAAATCGCCGAATCCTCCCCCGGTTGCACGAGCGAAAACAGGGACAAAGGAATTTCAAAAGGTCGCGGCCATTCCATCACCGGTGAAACCGGCCATGACCGCCGACGGAAGCTGGAAGCCGGGCAAAGCGAAGAATTGAGCGGAAGGCGAATCGCCGGATAAAAACTTCCGGCCAGGCGGGGGCGAGACTGGAAAGGAGAATGCGCTTCGCGCGAGACGCGAAGCGCGTGTGGGTTCTTTAATTGGCAGGCTGCCAGTGATCATCGACGGTCTTGTCCGTCACACGCACGGTCGCGACCAGCGGCGAATACCCGCGCAGCTTGATTTCATCGACGGCAAGCCGCTCCGAGCGATAAACCTGCGGCGTGATCTTCGTGCCGTCGTGGAATTCGAGCGTGTAGCCATCGATTGGTCCCCACTGGCCCTTCGGCATCGGTTCGATATAGACATTCTGCATTGCGTTACTCCCGCGTGATTGGAAAGCACTGGGCGGTTCGCATCGGCGAACGTCACCTCTTGTATAAGAGGTTATCGAAGAAACGACGGCGGCCGGTTGCCTTGCGGGGTGACGGCAGCAATATAAAAATGCAGGAGAATCAATGCGTTAAGCGCGAACTCTCATGATGAGAAAGCCCATCCTCCGATGTGCAACCCGCGCCGTGCTGCCATGCAGCGTGGATTTTCGGGCAACGGACCTCAATTCCGCATCGTGAAAATTTCACGGCGATAGTTGGTCGAATGCGCGGCCGAGTCCGCCAGCACGGGCGCGAAACGAAACCCGTTGCGCCCCTTGCGTTTGGCCTCGTACATCGCGCGATCCGCGTCGCCGAGAATCGCGTCGGCGGAAGTGTCGAAGCCGCCGGCGCACATCGCGATGCCCACGCTCGTCCCGAGTCGCGCCTCGGCGTAGCCGAGCTCGAAAGGCCGGCCGATCGCGCGGCAGATGTCCTGCGCGATGCGGCTGCACGCGCTCGTCGATGAAATGCCTCGCGCGAGCAGCACGAACTCGTCTCCGGCGAGGCGGCAGACGAGATCGCCCGCGCGCGTGGTCTTCTTCAGACGCGCGGCCACTTGTCTCAGGAGGGCGTCGCCGGCATCGTGTCCGTGCTGATCGTTGACGCTCTTGAAGCCGTCGAGGTCCATGAAGAAGAGCGCGAAGGGCACGTCGTCGTCGCGGGCCGCTTCGATGCAAAGG
This sequence comes from Caballeronia sp. INML1, assembly GCF_023631085.1. Classification (NCBI taxonomy): domain Bacteria; kingdom Pseudomonadati; phylum Pseudomonadota; class Betaproteobacteria; order Burkholderiales; family Burkholderiaceae; genus Caballeronia; species Caballeronia sp. INML1. The sequence goes on from NZ_JALQDT010000076.1 coordinate 36,659, forward strand.
GCGAGTTGCTCTGCAAGGGCGCGGCGGTTGGGCAGGCCCGTCAGTACGTCCAGCATCACTTCCGAGCGCATCTGGTTCTCGCGCCGCTTCGTCTCGGTGATGTCCTGCGACATGATGTAGAAGCCGCCGACATCATCGCGCTGAAATTCGGGGATATACGTCGCGTTCCAGATCCGCCCCGGCGCACCTTCGTAGACGATGTCCTCGTGCGTCACGCGTTCGCCCGCGAGAGCGCGGCGGAAGAACGGCAGGCAGCGCCCGAACGCCGTCGCGCCGATCGTGTCGCGAATGCGCTTGCCGCGCAACGCGGCCGGCTCGATGCCGAACACCTCGCGATACACCTGATTGTTGAAGCGATAGCGCAGGTCGGCATCGACATGGGCGATCAGCACCGGCAGGTTGTCCGTGATCGTCTGCAACGCGACGCGGCTGCTGGTGAGTTCGCAAGTGCGTTCGAGCACGCGGCGTTCGAGCTCCTGCCGGTAGTCGCGCAACATCTGTTCGCTGTGCTTGCGGCTCGTGATGTCGTGCATCACGCTCACGAAGTGCAGCGGCGCGCCGCGATCGTCGCGAATCAGCGCGACGGAAAGCTCGATCCACACGAGTTCGCCGTCGCGGCGTCGATAGCGCTTTTCGAGCGTATAGGTTTTTCTGGCGCCGTCGAGCAGTTCGGCGACGAGTTGCAGATCGACGGAAAGGTCCGCTTCCTCGGTGATCTGCTGGAAGGTCATCGTGACGAGTTCATCGGCGCTATAACCGGTGATGTCGCACAGCTTCGGATTGACTTCGACGAAGCGGCCGTTCAGATCGACGATCGCCTTGCCCGTCGGCGTCTGCTGGAAGATCGTGTGAAAGCGCGACTCGGACAGGCGCAGTTTCCGACGGTCGGCTTCCTGAAGCTCGCGCGTCTCGCGTGCGGCTTCGCGCTGGACGATCTCGCGCTCGACCGTGGCCGCGAGATCGCACAATGCGGCTTGCAGGGATGCGCTCAGCGTTCTCGGCTTCGTGTCGATGGCGCACAGCGTGCCGAGCACGAGCCCGTGCGACGAGCGCAGCGGCACGCCCGCATAGAAGCGGATATGAGGCGCGCCCGTGACGAGCGGATTGCCCGCGAAGCGTGCGTCGTGTTGCGTATCCTCGACGAGCAGCAGGCGCCCCGAATGCAGCGCGTGCGCGCAGAAGGACACGTCGCGCGCGGTTTCGCAGACATCCAGCCCGACGCGCGATTTGAACCACTGACGATGTTCATCGACGAGCGACACCAGCGCGATGGGCACCTGCAACAGTTCAGCGACGACGCGCGTCACCCGGTCGAAGACTTCTTCGCGCGCAGTGTCGAGCAGGTCGAGGCTTCGCAGCAACTGGAGCCGCTTCGCTTCATCGGCGGGCAAAGGCGCCGCATGCCATTCGTGTACGGGTTGCAAGGTCGTTCTCGATTCTTCTCGGTCACACAGACGGCAACATCGCGCTACGCGCGTCACTGACACTGTGCGCCGCGGTTTGCCATCGCGCCCAATGCCACGATGAGCAATTTATCGAACCCTGCGCAATCCCGATTCGTCGATCAAAGGCAGCCTTGAGCCTCACTTCGCGGCATGCTTCATAGCCCGCTTCAAAGCCCGCCTTCAAAGTCCCAGACACACGGCCCCGCCCGCGACGACCACGCATGCGAGCCAGCGCTTCGCGCTCACCGGCTCGCGCAGGAACACGCGGCCGATGAGTGCTGCGAACACGACGCTCGTCTCGCGCAACGCGGATACCGCGCCCATCGCGCCGGACTGCATCGCCCAGATCACGATGCCGTAGGCGGCGATCGACACGAGTCCGCCCGCGAGCGACGAGCCCACGGCCATCGGCGCTTCCTTCACGGGCGTCCAGAGCGCCGGAAGGCCGCGCTTCGCGACGAAGATCACCGGCATCAGCCAGTAGAACATGAACATCCATGCGGTGTAGGTGAGCGCTTGGCCATCGGAGAGACGCACGCCGATACCGTCGATGACCGTATAGATCGCGATGGTCACGCCCGTCGTCAGCGCGGCGAGCCCGCCCGCGCGCGACACGCGTCCGCCCTGCAGCGCGAGCGCCATGATGCCGCCCGATATCAGCACGATGCCGAACGCATGCAGCAAGCCGATGCCTTCGTGCGCGAAGAGCGCCGCGCCGAGCGTGACGAGCATCGGCGATGACCCGCGCGCAATCGGATAAGCCTGCGCGAGATCGCCGCGACGATACGAGCGCACGAGGCTCACGTTATAGACGATATGCACGAGCCCCGAAGCGACGATGTACGGCCACGCGGCTTTCGCGGGCATCGGCAGATAGAGGACGACGAGCGCCGACACGACCCCGATCGCGATGCTCATCCATGTCATCGAGAGGAACCGGTCGCGGTTGCCATGGAGCATCGCGTTCCAGCTCGCGTGAAGCACGGCTGCGAGGAGAACCACTCCGCCGGTGTAAGTGAACATGCGTTTTTATGTTGATTATGTGACGGACGATTTACAGAATAACTATCTTGTCTGCGGGCGACAAAGCATATAAATTGCGTAGTCGTGTTAGAAAATCTCTTGTGAATGAGACCGTCATTGCCTTCGCTCAACGCGCTGCGCGCCTTCGAGGCTGCAGGGCGGCTCGGCAGCTTCAAGGAAGCCGCGGCCGAATTGCATGTGACGCAAGGGGCGATCAGCCAGCAAGTACGCCTGCTCGAAGCGTGGCTCGGCGCGTCACTGTTCGAGCGCCATAACCGGCGCGTCGTGCTGACGTCTGCGGCGCGGGCTTATCTCGCGGAGATCGGTCCGCTTTTCGATCAGCTTGCGCAGGCCACCGCGCGCTATGGCGTGTCGGCGAAGGTGTCGCGCACGCTGACCGTGGATGCGCCCGCGACGTTTACCTTGCGCTGGCTCGTGCCGAGGCTCGAAAAATTCCGCGTGCGTCATCCCGACGTCGAAGTCAGGATCGAGACGTCGAACGAGCCGGTGGAGCGCCTGAAGGATGCCCATGACATCGTCATCCGTGGCGGCCCGGACACGTTCTATGGGTACACAATGCGGCCGTTTCTGGAAGAGTCGCGCTTGCCCGTGTGCAGTCCGGCGCTGCTGCGCCGCTTGCCGCTGCGAACGCCTGAAGACTTGCGGCGGCACACTCTGCTGCATACGTCGAGCTTGCCGCGCGTCTGGCCTGACTGGCTCGCGCAGGTGGGCCAGTCCGCGCTCACGCCCGCGGCGGTGCTGACGTTCGATCACTTCTATCTGACCTTGCAGGCGGCTGTCGATGGCATGGGCGTCGCGATGGGCCCGACCGCGCTCGTCGCCGACGACCTCGCCGCGGGACGGCTCGTCGCGCCGTTTGCCGGTCCGCGTTTGCCGTCGCGCAGCTACTGCACCTATATCGCCGATGAAAAGGCCGGAGACGATCTGATCGTGCTGTTTCGCTCGTGGCTGGAGCACGAGGGCCAGGCGTTCGAGATCGAGCATGAAGGGTGAATACCTATGCGCACGTGCGCAAAGTGATCGGCTATATCAAACGGCACCCTCGCGCAACGTCCGCACGACGTCGAGCATTCGCACTGGCGTTATTCGCTGATGAACTGGGGCCACGATCCGCTGAAATGAGCTTCAGCCGCTTTCTGCAAGACGGTCCGTTTTCATCATCGAGGCTTGATGGTTTTTTGATGTATCGATGATGGTCCGCTTTTCGCATTAGCCGTTATGCTTGAGGAAAACGGAGCAAGACATGAACGAGACGAACTGGTACACGGAAAGCGGGTGCTCGCTCGACGCGTTTTCGAGCCTGCTCGAGCGCGACACCGCGCAGAAGCTGATATTCGCATCGGATAGTCGAAGCCGGATTCCGCTCTACGATTGCGGCGCGCTTGCCGAGGTGCTGCACGATTCATCGAAGATCATGGCATTGCAGGCGGAATGGGCGACGGTGCTGCGCGATGGCGCGGGCGTGTTCGTACTGAAGCGCGCGTATGCGGACACCGGCCCCGTAGACGAAGCCACCGCGATTTTCGAATCCATCATCCGGCAGGAGCACGCGCGAGGCGCGAGCGCGGGCGATCATTTCGCAAAAGCCGGCGCGAACGATCGCATCTGGAACGCTCAGGAAAAGCTCTGTCTGCAAGCACCCCGCGTTTTTGCGCGCTACTTTGCGAATCCGTTCATCGAGTGTGCCGCGCGAGCGTGGCTCGGTCCCGGATTTCAGATGACGTCGCAGGTCAATGTCGTGCGTCCGGGCGGAGACGCGCAAGAGGCACATCGCGACTATCACCTCGGATTCCAGACGGCGGATGAAGTGCAACGCTATCCGGCACACGTCCACGCGATGTCGCCGTTTCTCACGCTGCAAGGCGCGGTCGCGCACAGCGACATGCCCGTCGAGAGCGGCCCGACGAAACTGCTGCCGTTCTCGCAACGTTATCGCGAGGGTTATCTCGCATGGCGCCGTGCGGACTTCCGCGCGCACTTCGAGGCTCACTACGTTCAACTGCCGCTCGAAAAGGGCGACGCGCTCTTTTTCAGCCCGGCGCTCTTCCATGCGGCGGGCGCGAACCGCACGCACGACGTGCAGCGCATGGCGAATCTTCTCCAGGTGTCGTCCGCGTATGGCCGCGCGATGGAAACGCTCGATCGCGCGCGCATGTGCGAAGCGATCTTTCCGGTGCTGCTCGACATCAAGTCGACGGGACGAATGAACGATGCCGAGCTCGATGCGGTCATCGCGTCGTGCGCGGAAGGTTATGCGTTCCCGACGAATCTGGATCGCGATCCACCCATCGGGGGTCTCGCGCCGAAGAGCCAGCAGGCGCTGCTTCGCCAGGCGCTCGATGAAGCCTGGTCCGCCGATGCCTTCGAAAAGGCACTGAAAGACAACGCGTGGCGCCGGAGCACGTAAGGCCGCTATTCCTGATACACCGCCGACAGCACGCTTTGTGCATCGGCGAGCGCGTTGTCGAGTTGCACGAGACTCGCATGACGCGCGCCGAGCGGATCGCGATTCGCGATGGCGGTGAGAATCGCCTTGTGCCGCGGCAATGAGAGCGCATGCGTATCGGGATGACGGCTCGTGAGTTTGATCGACTCCGACAGCGCCAGCGTCAGCATGTGTCCGATGTACATCAGCATGTCGTTGTGCGTCGCCGTCATGATGGCGCGATGAAACTCGAGATCGGGCGCGAGCAGTGCCTCGGGCGTGGGCGCGTGCGACATGCGCTCGAATGCGTCACGGATACGCGCGACATCGTCCTCCGTTGCGTTCGATGCGGCGAGCGCGGCGGCGGCAGGCTCGACAATCCTGCGCACCACGAGCAGCGATTGAAAGAACTCGCCTTCATGCACGCTGTTGATCGTCCAGAAGAGCACATCGGGATCGAGCGTATGCCATTCATCGCGCGCACGCACGACGCTGCCCAGACGCGGCTTCGACAGCACGAGCCCTTTCGCGACCAGCACGCGGGTCGCTTCGCGCAGCACGGGCCGGCTCACGCCATACGCTTCGCATAGCTTCGCCTCGGCGGGCAGGCGGTCGCCCGGCTTGAGCCTGCCGCTCACGATCTCGATGCCGAGTTCCTGCACGATGCGCGCGTGCATGCTCTTGCGGGGCTGTGGATGGCGATAGTCCATAGCTTCGTCAGCGCTTCGCCGCGCCGCGGTCACCGAACGCCCGCTGCGACAGACAGAACACGAGCAGCAGCGCGCCGACCGCGATCTTGGTCCACCACGAACTGAGCGAGCCGTCGAATGAAATCAGCGTCTGAATGATGCCGAGCAACAGCACGCCGAAGAGCGTGCCGATCACATAGCCGACACCGCCCGTCAGCAACGTTCCGCCGATGACGACCGAAGCGATCGCATCGAGTTCGAGGCCCATCGCATGCAGGCCGTAGCCCGACAGCATGTAGAACGTGAACAGCACGCCGCCGAGCGCGGAACAGAAGCCCGACAGCGCATAGGCGCCGATGGTCGCCGCATTCACCGGCAAGCCCATCAGCAGCGCGGAATGCGGGTTGCCGCCGACCGCATAGATGGTGCGTCCGAACGGCGTGTAATGCGCGACGAACACGGCGGCGGCGAGCACGACGAGCGCGATCACCGCGCCGAGCGAGAGCGACGCGCCGCTCATCACCGGTATGCGAATCTGCGACACAGCGGCGTACCACGGGTCCGTGATGCTGATCGAGTCGATGCTGATGAGATAGCACAGCCCGCGCGCGAGAAACATTCCGGCGAGCGTGACGATGAACGGCTGCAGGCGAAAGCGCGCGATCAGCCAGCCCATCAGCGTGCCGAACGCGGTGCCCATCGCGAGCACGAGTGGAATCACCACGAGCGGATGCCAGCCCGCCTTCTCGACGAGCGCGGCGGAGACCATCGTCGTGAGCGCGATGACCGATCCCACCGACAGATCGATGCCGCCCGACAGAATCACGAATGTCTCGCCCACCGCGACGACGATCAGAAACGCGTTGTCGATCAGCAGATTCAGAAAGACTTGCGGCGAGAAGAAGCCGGTGTACATCACCGAGCCGAGCACGGACACGGCGATGAAGAGCGATACCGTCGCGGCAAGCGGAAGGTAGCGGCTGCGCGATGTCTTGCGCGGCGGCGTATCTTCCTTGCGATGCTGCGTGAGCGTGGGCAGGCCCGAATTCATCGGCGCACCTCGCGGTCAGGAAGAGGGCGGCGCGCGAACTTCGCGACTGTCGCGCGGAATTCGCCCGATTGCAGCATCATCACCGCGAACACGACGATCGCTTTCACGACGAGATTCACCTCCGGCGGCACGCCGAGCGAATAGATCAGATAGGTGAGCGTCTGGATGATGAGCGCGCCGATCACGCTGCCCGCGAGCGTGAAACGGCCGCCCGTCAACGCGGTGCCGCCGAGCGTGACGGCGAGGATGGCATCGAGTTCGAGCAGCAGGCCCGCGTTGTTGCCGTCCGCGCTTTTTACATTCGAGCTGATCAGAATGCCGGCGACGCCCGCGCACAATCCGCTGAATGCATACGCGCCGAGCGTGAGCCTTCGCGCCTGCACGCCCGCGACGCGCGCGGCGGTCGGATTGATGCCGATCGCCTGCAGAAAAAGCCCGAGCGCGGTGCGTGTAATGGCGAGATAGAGCAGCACGAACACGAGCGCGACGATAAGAATCGACACCGGCACGCCGAGCAGATAACCGCCGCCGAAGAAGAAGTAGGGCGAGTAGTAGATCGTGATGATCTGGCCGCTCGTGATGAGCTGTGCTATGCCGCGTCCCGCGACCATGAGAATGAGCGTCGCGATGATCGGCTGCATGCCCGCGCGCGCAACGAGCAGGCCGTTCCACAGCCCGCACAGCAACGCGACGCCGAGCGCGGCCACGATCACGACGGGCAGTGGAAAGCGCGTGACGGTGCCCGCGACCGACCCGCCGATCGTCCATGCGGCGACCGCGCCCGCGATGGCGACGACCGCGCCCACGGAGATATCGATGCCGCGCGTCGCGATCACGATGGTCATGCCGAGCGCGACGACCGCGAGCGGCGCGGCGCGGTTGAGGATGTCGACGAGGCTGCCGTAGAGATGATGATCGCGCCATTCGACATGCAGGAAGCCCGGATTGAAGGCCGCGTTCAGCGCGAGCAGCAGCGCGAGCGTGACGATCGGCCAGCCGAGCCGATGCTCCATCGCCGAACGCAGCATTCCACGTCGCACGGTGTCATCCATGTTCGGCTCCGATCATTTCGCAGACGGTGTCCTCGCTCGTTCCCGCCGGTAGCTCGCCGACCTTGCGACGGTCGCGCAGCACGACGATGCGGTTGGCGATGCGCACGACCTCCGAGATTTCCGACGAGATGAAGAGCACCGCCATGCCCGTCGATGCGAGGCGAAGTATCTCGTCCATGATTTCCTGTTTTGCCGCGACGTCGATGCCGCGCGTCGGCTCGTCGAGAATGAGCAGACGCGGCTCGGTCGCGAGCCATCGCGCGATGAGCGCCTTTTGCTGATTGCCGCCGGAGAGCAGGCCTATCGGCATGTCGAGCGTCGCGGCCTTGATGCCGAGCGCGCGCACGAAGCGTTCGGCGAGCGCGTTCTGTTCGGCGCGCGTGAGGCAGCGTCGCGCGCCCATTCGCGCTTGCAACGCGAGTGCGATGTTCTCGCGCAACGACAACTCCGCGACGATGCCATCGGCCTTGCGCTCCTCCGGACAAAATGCGATGCCATGACGGATCGCCTGGGCGGGCGTCGCGAACGAAACCGGCGTGCCATCGATGCGCAGTTCGCCTTCGTCGGGCTTCTCCAGACCGAAGAGCAGCTTCGCAAGCTCGGTGCGTCCGGACCCGAGCAGCCCCGCGACGCCGACCACTTCGCCCGCACGTACGCGCAGATCGAGCGGTTGCAATTGTCCCTTCTGGCCGAGCCGCACGGCGTCGAGCACGGCGTTATCCGTCGCGCTCGCCTCGGACTCTTCGGGCGGCGCCTGACGCGCTTGCGCTGCGGCGAGCTCGCGCCCGAGCATCGCTGCGATCAGCGCCTGCGTGCCCAGCTCGCTCGCGCGCCATTCGCCCACGCGCCGGCTATTGCGCAATACGGTGATGCGATCGGAGATCGCGTAGACCTGATTCAGAAAGTGCGTGACGAACAGAATGGCGAGACCTTGCTCGCGCAGCCGCCGCAGCACGTCGAACAGGCGGCGCACTTCGTCGTCGTCGAGGCTGGAAGTGGGCTCGTCGAGAATCAATACTTTCGACGACAGCTTCAGCGCCCGCGCGATCGCGACCATCTGCTGCACGGCGACCGAATAGCTCGTCAGCACGCGCGTCACGTCGATATCGAGACCGATGCGCGCAAGCAGCTCGCGCGCCTGCCGGTTCGTCGCGTCCCAGTCGATGCGATAGCCGTGCAGCGCGCCGCGCCGCGGAAAGTAACCGGCGAAGATGTTCTCCGCCACCGACAGATTCGGGCAGAGATTCACTTCCTGATAGACCGTGCTGATGCCGAGCTTCTGCGCTTCGAGCGGCGACTCGGGGCGAATCGCGCGACCGTCGAGCACGATTTCGCCGGCGTCGAGACTGACGACGCCGGTGAGCACCTTGATGAGCGTCGACTTGCCGGCGCCGTTCTGTCCCATCAGCGCGTGAACCTCGCCCGGATAGAGGGTGAGGTTCACGTCCTGCAGCGCATGCACGCCGGCAAAGCGCTTGTCGATGCCGCGCAACTCCAATACGGGTGAAGTCATCGGAGATCAGTATTTGCGATTGGGGAATTCCTTCGCCGCGACCTCCATCGGGAAGATGCTTTCCTGCGTGACGATACGCTTGGGCACGGACTTGCCGGCCTTGATGTCCTTCACGACCGACATCAACTGGGGCCCGAGCAGCGGACTGCATTCGACGGATACGTTGAGCTTGCCCGCCATCATCGCTTCGAAGGCGCCCTTCACGCCATCCACTGAAATGATGATGATGTCCTTGCCGGGCTTCATGCCGGCTTCCTCGATCGCCTGGATCGCGCCGATCGCCATGTCGTCGTTGTGGGCGTAGAGCACGTTGATCTTTTTGCCTTCGGCCTTGAGGAAGGCTTCCATCACTTCCTTGCCTTTCGCGCGCGTGAAGTCGCCGGTCTGCGAACGGATGATCTTGAACTTCGGATCGGACTTGATGATTTCCTCGAAGCCCTTCTTGCGATCGATCGCGGGCGCGGAACCCACTGTCCCCTGCAACTCGACGATATTGACCGGCCCCGGATTGCCTTTCTCCTTCTCGACGAGCCACCGGCCCGCCTTGCGGCCTTCCTCGGTGAAGTCCGAGCCGATGAACGTGACATAGAGCGTCTCGTCCTTGCTGCTGATGGCGCGGTCGGTGAGCACCACGGGAATCTTCGCGTTCTTCGCTTCGACGAGCACCGTTTCCCAGCCGGTTTCGACGACCGGCGAGAACGCGATCACATCGACCTTTTGGGCGATATACGAGCGAATCGCCTTGATCTGGTTTTCCTGCTTCTGCTGGGCGTCGGAGAATTTGAGGTCGATGCCCGCCTCCTTCGCGCTCGACTTGATCGACTCGGTGTTCGCAGTGCGCCATTCGCTTTCGGCGCCAACCTGCGCGAAGCCGAGCACGATCGGCTTCTGTGCGAAGGCGGGTAGCGGGAGCATGGCGCTCAGGGGCGCGGCGGCCATCGCGACTAACACGGTGCGGCGTTTCATGTCAGTGGTTCCTCCATCCGTTGGCTATTTATTCGACTTTGTTCGAGTGATTCTGGAATAACCTGTTAATTCGTTGTTCTATTTATCTCTTTGCCGTTCCGGTATTTGGGTTTTTATACTGCCGATGCAACGGCGCCGAGATAGATTGACTATATGAAGCTATCCGGCCACTTTTAATTCACGTTAACCCGCTTTTTCGGGCGAAACAGTCATACCATCTCGCGGCTTTCGCCGCATTGCAGCATCGTTTCGAACGAAGTGGAAAGAACCGGTAACACCGGCGTAATGCCTCGTAAGCACCCGCGAAAAGCGTGTTTTTTTCGCGCGATCGTCACATCGCGGGCTCATGGAAGATTGCCCCGTTGCAATCCGCAACGGTCTTTCATCTTCAAGGAGCGCGCAGCATGAACGTCACTGGCCCGAGCACTCAACACACGACGCAAACGTCGTCGCACACGTTGCCCATCAAGCGGGGTGGCGATAACCCGACCGTAGACACCGCCACACCGAAGGCGAAGACGACGCCGAGCAATCCGGCGCATCTCGGCAATCACGTCGACACGACCGCGTGAATCATGGCGACGTTCTTTCGTCTCGTGCTCGCGTGCGCCGCGCTCGCGGCGTGTCCGCTCATGCTCGACGGCTGCGCGCTCGCCGCGTTGCCGTGCCGCGTGACATCTGCCGCGCTGAAGATCGTGCCGGTCGTGGGTCATGCCGCGTCCACGCCCTTCGATGCCTGCGCCACCGCCATCGACTGACATGAAGCGAACGTTCCTTCGCTGCGCCTTGCTCGCTTGCATGGCGATGCCCGCATTCGCCGCGGCGCAAAAGCCGTTCGACTTCCGCGGCCTGCGGCTCGGCATTTCGCTCGATGCCTTCCGTCGCGAGGAACCCGCGCGCGCGACGCCGCCGGGCAGCGTCGCCGTATGCGACACGGACCTCGAGGCCGCCTCGCTCGGCATGGTGCTGCGCGATGCGCACAGCCTGTCGATCGCCTGCAAATGGGCGCATCGCACGCAAAACGGATGGAGCGAATCGCTGGCGGTCGTCGATGGCACGCCCGCGCGCGATCACGTGCTGCGCTTCATGGCGATGCCGGGCGATGCGTCGCCGCGGCTCTATCGCATGTCGTTCGTGATCGATGCGCGCGTGGCCGATGACTTCGCGCAAGCGCTGACGTCGAAGTTCGGCGGGAGTCGTGTCGAGCGCGCGAACGGCTACCAGACGCGGACATGGGAGAACGCGGCGAGCTCGATCACGCTGGAGGCGAACGGCGCCGCGGCCTCGGCGCGCGTGATCTATCGCCTGAAGGCCTACGAAGCGTGGCTGCGCGATACCACCGACAGATGGCGGCTCGCCGCCGTTCACGACGCGCCCTGAATCGAAGGAGAGGATTGTTCATGAAACTGGCGTCAATGCCATGCGCGGCGTTCGTGCTCGCGCTCGCCGCGTGCTCGTCGTCGGGGTCGCGCTCGATCGTCGAGATGCCGACTTATGCGCCGGCCGTCGCGCAGCCGGTCAACGTCAACACGCTGGGCGCGATCTATCAGGCGGGCAGTTCGGCATCGCTCTACGAGACTTCGCGCGCGCAGAAGGTCGGCGACGTGCTGACGATCCGGCTCGCGGAGTCGTACCAGGGCAGCAATACCGCGGATGCCAGCGCGACCCGCGCGAGCAGCATCAGCGCCGAGGCCGCCGACAAGTCGAGCGGGGCGGCGGCGCGGCTCGCGCGTCTTTTCAATGTCGGCTCGGCGGATACGTCGTTCAAGGGGAACGGCAGCACCAGCAATCTTTCGGCGATGAGCGGCACGCTCGCGGTATCGGTCATCGGCACGTTGCCGGGCGGCAATCTCGTGGTCGCGGGCGACAAGATCATCGCGATGAGCGGCAATCAGGACCGGCTGCGATTCTCCGGCATCGTCAATCCGAAGGATATCGAGGCGGGGAATTACGTGGCGTCGAACAAGGTGGCGAATGCGCGCATCGAGCAGGCGGGCGTGGGAATGCTCGCGGATTCGACGACGATGGGGTGGTTGCAGCGGCTGTTCATGAGTGTGCTGACTTTCTGATGGTGATGCGGGGCGCGTTGATCCTGCGCGTGGTTTGCGAAATCCAGCGCTGACGAGCTTCGCTTTTTGCCATCGCAGATGGTCTGCGTCGATCGGATGAACCGCTTGCAGCGTGATTCCGTGTGTGTCCCCCACGAGAGTCATCCGGGATTTTTGGTGCATTGATTAGGATTACTAGGTTTGCTTTGATTTAAGCCGTGGTTTAGAAAGACGGTTCGATTCCTCTCAGGCGCGAAAGCGAGAATGAATAACTGGCATCCGGACGTATCGCAACAGTTCGCCGGGGAATTGGCTCCCGAAACGGGAGGCCACGCGTAATGGCGCTGCTTGCAGTTACCCACCTGACGCCGGTCATCGGCGTGGACGTTCATCTGATCCAGACATTCGCAGGCCCCACGCTACCGCTGCCGCATCCGCACGTAGGCATGGTGTTCGATCCGATGGAGTACCTGAGCCTCTTGCCAGAGGGCGTCGGCAACATGGTGTCGATGGGCATGATGGCGATGGGCGCGGCCTCCATCGTCAAGATGGGCATGCGCAGTTTTGGCGCGGCGGCGGTCGGCGTGGCGGCGATGGCCGTGCAGAGCGCCGCTGGCGGAGGCGGTGGACCCTATCCATGTCAACGGCCTGATGCGCACCACCGCGGGCACCCAGACCATTCATGTTCCCGGCCTGCATTTCCCGATTGGCGGCACGTTCACGGGCCCCGACGCGCCCCGGCCATCCAGCAACAGCGAATCGTTCCTTGGCAGCCTCACCGTGCGCGCCAACGGTGACCCGATGTCCTACGCCGTGTTGCCCGCGCTGAGTTGCTGGTTCGTGGGGATGCTTTCGCTCTCTCACAACGCTGAACACAGCAAGCGCGGCTCCGCCTCGCTGCCGACCTCGATGATGCTGCCGATTCCCGCCTCACGCCCAGTATTGGTTGGCGGTCCACCGGTGCCGAGCATCGCGGCGCTCGCGGGCATGGCGATGCAAGCCGCACACGCCCACGCGATGAACCAGAAGCCGAAGTTCTGCGACGTATCGCGGGCGATTCAGGATCGACTAGGCGATGGCAAGTGGGGCAGGTTCCTCAGCAGCGTCTGCCAGCGTGCCTTCGGTGAACCGGTCGATGGCGTGACTGGCGAAGTGATCGTCGAGCAGCGCGACTTCACCGTGCGCGGGCGTTTGCCGCTCGTGTGGCATCGCTACTACGCGAGCCATGACATGTTGCCGGGCGCGGCGGGCCACGGCTGGCGCACGCCTGCTGACATCCGCCTCGATTTGTTCGAGCACGACGACGAAATCGGCGGCATCGTCACCTGATGGTGCGCCATACGGATCGTAACGGCCTGTCGTTCTATTACTCGCATCAACATCACGACGATGGTCTCTGGCGCGTCGATCATGCGTGGGGCGATGGTGGGCTGTACGACTATCTTTTCGAGTACGACCTGACGCATCTGGAAACACGCATCATCGATTCGCTTGGCGGCGTGACACTCCTGCAAGCCGATGCACGCGGCCTGCCGATCATGCTGACCGATCCGATGGGCGGTGTCTCCAGCTACCACTACGACGGATTGGGCCGCACCACGTCGATGGTCGATCCGGCGCGCAACCGCACGACGTGGGAATACGACAACTTCGGCAATGTCGTGAGCCAGACGCTCCCCGATCGAGGCCGCGTCTGCACCGAGTACGACGAAACCCTCAGACCCGTCGCGATCACCGATCCCGAGGGCGGCGTATGGAAACAGGCGTGGGATGCGCGCGGAAATCTGGTGCGACAGACCACGCCCGAAGGCATCGAGACGGCGTTCGAATACGATGCGCGCGGCCAGCTCGTGCGGGTCGACGATGCGGCCAAACAACCCACGACGCTCATCTACGACACGTTCGGCTATCTCGCCGAATTAATCAACGCGGCGGGCCGAAGCATCCGCCTCGCGCACGATGCGCGCGGCAATCTGCTGCGCCGAGAAGCGCCCGGTGAAGACGCCACGTCTTATCGCTGGGACGCCAAGAATCGTTTGAGCGCGTGTCATTTGCCCGGTTCGCGGGACGTGCTTTGCGAGTATGACGCGCAAGACAATCTGATCCGCTATACCGACGAAGCCGGTCAACTCACGAGCTATACCTATTTCGGTCAAGGGCGGCTGCACACGCGCACCGATCCCGATGGCAGCGTGACGCGCTATCACTACGATACGGAGGAACAACTTGTCGGCGTGAGCAATCCGCTCGGGCAGCAGTG
>NZ_JALQDT010000077.1:0-171236 GCF_023631085.1 Caballeronia sp. INML1
TGTCTCCGTCAAGCTGAACGCGCCCATCATGCGTCGAAATATTCAGCAGTGGGAAACGGTTGTGCCGAGTCGCTTACTGAAGCGTAGGTTCGATTCGGCCTTTGCGGACGCCCCAATCTCGATCCGGATTAGACCGTGGCACGACGCTTTCCGGTCATTCACCTTAGCAAGACGGCTCGAGACAAAACCACGGCGTACGATCGGGGAAAAGCAATGCACCCAACACTGCGCTTGCTGCGGTGGTGGAGTCCGGAGGAGTCGGTGCGTCCCCTGGCCACGATCGAACAAGGTCAGATACGCGAAAAACGTCGTGGCCGATCGCCCAAGCAAGGTTTCGTCCGTGATTCATCGTCTCGCCACCATATTCTGTGAAGACGGGGTTCAGATAGGCAGCAAACGATACGCCGTCAAGCTTCCATAGATCATGGTCAAATACCTCGTCGAGTTCCAGCAGAGGTGCGGCCTTAAGAAGGACAGTGAGAGTTTCGTTCGGCCGTTCGACCAGCTCCGGTACTCCGGCATACGCATTCTGACTTCTTGCTAGAACATAATTGAATACAGAATCGGCTGCGATATCCCAACGCGCCACCCTTCCTCCGCAAGCGGTTAGGGAAGCGAAAATCCGGCCGGCCAGTTCGTCGGCGTTTTCGCCGAGGCGCAGTCTAGCGGCAGTTGACAGCGCGATCGCCCAATATGGCGCTTGCGCATCGCTCATCGATACGATCGAACCGCTATAGTGCTCCAGGATCAGTTGCAGGATCGAAGCAAAGAGCTCTTCCGACTCTCGACGTCGGCTCTCGTCATTGACCAAGGCAGGCGCCGCTCCCATCCAACCCAGCACCTTCGAGATTCGAATCGGCAGGTAAAACAGCTCCGAGATACCGCCTCCGCGAGTTGCCAGCAAGCAGAAAGGGTCCCGTTGAAGATGCTTTAGCAATGCCGATCCTGCATCCAGAAGCAGCCTTCCGGTAGCGTTGACCAGGCGGTCAATGCAACACCGTACCTCCGCTGACGCGATATAGGGCAACATGGAAACTGCGAGGGCTGCACACACTTGGGACTGCCTGAAAACATCGCTCGATAAGGTAGCTCGCTCCAACGTAGCATCCCGAAACCGCTCTACGAATCCTGCAAGCAGCTCGGGATTCGTGGCTATTGGCGACAACGCTGCACCGATCACGTCGGAGAACGAACGCGCACTCCATTCGCCGCTTATCGATGAATAAGCCCGCCAAAGATTGTCGTATCGCTCCCTAGTGATGTTGCTCGCACTGGGAGGCCAGGATTGCATAACTTCACGCAGGGGGCGTGCGGGGTCTTTGCCGTAATGGGGATTTCGGCAGAAGCCCGGAGGGCCGTACAAGTTCAATCCCCAAACGACAGGCGACTGGCCTTCTGTTCTGAGCCGGTTCGAAATACGGCGACCGATCTCGACGAGATCAAGGACACTCGCGGTGTCCTGAATGAAATCTCGGCCTTCGATACAATCGAGAATCGCATTGGTGCCCAGTCCACCTGCATCGGTTTCAACTGCAGATTGGTTCTGTGCGGATGTCGCGACCAGAGTGATGCCGGGGGTTCCTACGTCCCCGAGCATCTCCGATTTGAGGAGGACGCCGAGATCGGAGATCAAACCGCCGCTTTCGCACGCATCGATAATGATATTGCTTTGCCCCGGAGCAGCCTCGTTGAGGCTGCGAAAGAGATCCGAAAGCGATAATCCAGTCATAGACTGCGCTTCTTGCTGCGTGTCTCGGACCCACATATAGAAGCTGCCTGCGCGTACAGTACCGTGACCGGCAAAGAAGAAGGTGAACGTGTCGATCCGCCCAACTGAAAACAGTGCATCCCTCAGCGCGGCACGCACCATCTCCGCCGACGGCGATAGAAGCAGTCTGGACCGACGGGCGTCGTACTCCCCGATCTCCGGACGAGTCAACGACTCAAAAATACGCCTGGCGTCATCTTCGGCGCCTCCTAGGGGCACGTTGTGTTCGTAGGCGTCGCAGCCGATCGAGACGAGGACCCTCATGCTTCGTCCCCGTAGTTCGCGAATTTGGCCTTCCGATCAGCTTCACGCGCGACGGCTACCTTGCTCTTCCGGCGCAAAATTTCGTCGAAACGCACTTTGAATTCAGGCGATGCAGCGCTCAAGGCATCTGCCAGCTTCACTGCAGCGTCGGGACCCGCGTGCAGTTGGGGCAGAATGACTTCTCCATTCCGGCTCGCATTGAGCTCTATTTTTTCCAGCATGTCGAGAATGGCCTGCTCCAGCGATCCGGACGCTTGGGCATCGACGGTATTTCCAGTTTCGGCACACGCAGCCGTGACAGTCGAGTAAAGCATTGTCGCAAATTGCTGATGCATAGACTCTCGAAGCTTTGCCGCATTTCGTTGAATGATACTGAGATCGTTATCTATTAGACTGCAAAACGGCGTTTCGATGCTCGAGGAGTGTTGTTGGAGTTCAGTATCCGGTAAATCGGGAAGACCCGGGTGCAGCCAGTTACCCCGATGCCGAAATCGGTGAGTGCTTTCGGGCGACAAGTATTGCGAGACGAACTGTTTCTGCTGTTCTGCGACAAAGTTCGCGAAGGACGCGTTGAAAGCATGGGCTCCAGCATCTTCAGCAAAATAGTCCTTGTCGCCGTCCACGACCGCATGCTCGTTCACGTGTTCCTCGCTATCGGGTGGGGGATGGCTGATTTAGCATCGTATCATCGCGTGCGCATAGTGCTGAAGCCATGCTTGACCAGGTAGCCAGGGTTTGTTGTTCATTGCCAAGCTCGCGTACTGCGCTGTGCGCCTGTTTTCAGCAGCTGCGGACCGTGTGACCGCGAGGAGCGTCAGCGCGGCGATACTTTCGCCGTGAGTATCGCGTCCGCGTGCGAGACGAGTGCAAGGCAGCTTCTTCGGATTTCGCGGAAGGCCTCCGGGAACCGTGCAGAGATCTCGGAGTGTCCGCGACCATCGATGTCAACGTGTTCAGGCAACACCGCAGACGTGTTTCATTCGCCTGAAGTCGCGGGCTGGAACTATTGACCTTTCCATAATTCTTTACGTCACCACAGGGTTGCCTGAATCCAGCACGCGGCAATGATTGAAGGTCGGTGCTGCGCGCTTTTCAGCTTGTTGCGGGCGACGGTCTGCAACTCGTCGAGGTTGTCGGGGCAGAAATTCGCAATGGCGTGACGTTTGAGCCATGCCCACAGATACTCGACGGGATTGAGTTCTGGACAGTACGGCGGCAGAAAGGTGATCTGAATATGGCCCTCGAGAGAGTCCAGGTATTGCCGGACAATTGCCGCGTGGTGGGGCCTGGCACCGTCCCAGATGATCAACAGCGGCTGCCTCAGATGGGCTTTGAGCGCCTTGAGAAACTCGACCACCTGCTCCTTCTTTACGCTGCCTTCGTACAACCGAAACAGATAGTTCGTGCGACTGAGGCCCGCAATCGCGGACACATGCTTCCAGTTGAAATGAAACTGGATAACCGGCGTTTGCCCCTTCGGCGCCCAAGTACGCACTCGCGTCGGCCGCTCGCTGATGCCGGTCTCGTCGATAAAGACGATCAGTCGGCCTTCGCGCTTGGCTTTTTTTTAAGCGCGGGCCAGGTGTGCTGCTTCCAGTGGCGCACAGCCTCTTCGTTACGCTCGATTGCGCGCCGCTCAGGCTTCTGTGCGCTAAAACCGAGCGTCCCAAGAATGCGCCAGATTTGCGTTTGTCCGAACTCGACGCCATACATGCGCTTGATGAGCATACCGACGCGCTTGAGCGTCCATAGCTCCGTGCCAAAGCCGTGTTCGGTGGGGTTGTGTAACAACGCCTGCCGCAGCTGCGCCAATTGCTGCGCATCGAGCCGAGCCGGACGACCTCGACCCGGTACCGCGCGCAACGCATCGATTCCGCCTTCATCGAGCAATCGCTTCCATGCGTACACCGTCTGTCGGGCTACCCCTACGGCAAGTGCTACCTCTGCCGGACCTTTGCCTGCCTTAAGCATGCGGGCGGCCCGCAAGCGCTTCTTGGTTGCCTCGTCCATCGGCTTCTTTGCCATGGCATGCATCTCCAATCAATCCCTCAGAGATACAACGCACCAGCATCGAATCGGTTGTCATCTTTTATGGAAATCTCAATAGTTTGGCGAAGAATAAAAACGTAAAGGTGAATCGCGTGGATTGCGCAAACCGACGTCTTATATAATTCTGCTTGTTGTCGTCTGCGGCCGTCGGTTCTATCGCGCCGCGTGAAGCAGCATTTTCTGCCCTGAGGCCCGGAATGCAGCTACTCGCAATTGACAGCAATGACGTAACGTGACAGTGAGGCGACAGTGGCATTCATCTTTCTCCATGGAATTGCACAGCAGGACAGGAAAGCGGACGAGCTTCTTATGCTTTGGATCGAGAGCATTAGGGTCGGTCTTGACCGCGCACGATCGAAGAATACATTGCCATCTCGAGAGCGGATCTTCATGCCCTACTACGGAGACCTATTGGCAGATCTTGAGCCGGCCGCGGCTCAAAAGCAGATTCGTGTCCGAAATGTGAGAGGCGCAGACGCGCGAACGACGATTGATGCACCGTCCGGGATAGGTGCGCCGAGCGATACCATGGAGGAGTTGCTCAACGAGATCATTCGGGAAAAGTCTGGTTCGCATGCCCGGCGGCGCCTTGATAACGGGCAGAGGACTCGGGGGCTCGCGAGCAATGCGTTAGGCGCGTTGTCGACCGTCGTGCCGATTCCCGCGCAGAGGCAAATTGTGAACCACGCCTTGACGCAGGTTGCGGCATACCTGGAAGACGCTTCTCTGAAGCGTGCAATTCTCGACAGTGCAATGTCGGCCATTATTGACGGAGCGCGTATGGCGGAGAGGCATGGCGAAGCGCTGATAGTCGTGGGGCATTCGTTAGGCTCGGTAGTCGCGCTTGAAGCGCTTGCGGGATTCACAGGGAAGCGGGTGGACCTGCTGATGACAATCGGCTCACCTCTGAGCACAGAAACGGTCTCGTCAAGAATGAACCGAGATACACGAAGGTGGCCCGAATCGGTAAGAAACTGGGTGAACATTGCAGACCCTGATGATGTGGTTGCGTTGCATCGCTCGATCGATCGGCGTAACTTTTTGAAGAACTCTTCGGATGACGACAGAGCGGCTATTTGGAACATCCTCGACATCAAAAATCACATGGACAATCACCACGGAATCGCCGGGTACCTTGATGACCCTGTGGTAGCGCACCTCCTTACGGATTCGGAGCGTTGGATTGGCGACTGATTGTCGATGTGGGTCGGGACGATCGGGACACTGTCCTGCCCACCGTTGCGATGGGTCAGGGTCGAAGTTAGCCGGTGGCCGCATGTAAGACACGGGTATCGCTAGCTGGCTACAACAAGAGTGCGGCATTCCTCCGACACCTGACCTGCGTGGTTACCTAGTGAGTAGCGGTTGTATGAATCGTGGCGCACTTCGGACGGAACGCGAAATCGAGATCCGGCACGCGCATTATGCGATCGGGCGTCACCGCGTGGAACTTGGCATTGGGCGTCGGTCATAAGATCAACGGCATAGGCCGGCGCCGTTAAACTGACGGCGGTTGTTCTTTGGTACTCAGATCGTACGTCGACTCATGAGTGGCCGATCACAGTCGCACCGTTTAGCCACCCTCTGACGCGAGTTGTGCTCGATAAATCCGCACAGACACTTCATAGCACGATTCGTCGAAGGCGAACCCCCAATCCACGTGGCCGTGATATCAACGGTCGGTGTAGAGAGTTGAACGGCCGTCCCAGAAGCCACCGTCGAACGTCCGCAAAGACCGATTATCGAAGTGTCGTCGGGTGACTTGGAAGGACGGGCCTCTTTATCTCAATCAGTCACATCCAAGTTCGTCCTCGCCCGGAGCCCTCATTGTCATTGCGTCTCTGACAGCGATGCGCTGCCCTGCTTATGTTTTGCAAGATGATTCCCGCTTGGGAGGAGTTGATCGTCTCAACAAGATATTGGCATCCGAAACCTATCCAAAGGCACATTAGCGACCCACAGAATGCCGCGGCACCAAGGACGAAAGACACGAGAACTTTGTCGGCAGTCGGATCAACCTTGCTGAAGATGATCCAGTTGGGATGGGCCCAATGGACATACGTTGTGAACGACAACAAAACGCCGCCCGCGACCGCAAACGTCTTCGCTGCTCCCCAGACGACGATGTTGTATGCGGTGGAGACGAACCTCGGAGAGGACGCGCAGCCAAATATGCCGCAACAAATGAATGACGCGGCTTGGGGCACGACTACCAGAGAAAAGACGGCGAGGTAGAAGCTGACACCGCCTAGAAGGTCATACGAGTGCGTGAGCAGTCCGTCTTTGAGGAAAACACCGAAACCGTTGAGTGGCATCCCGTCAGGTCCGATAGCGTCTAGACCGACTGCCGCCATGGTAACTATCGGTGTCAATACCGTAGTAAGCCAAAACACGAATGTTATCGTTGCGATCGCGCTGGCGTGAGCTCGTCGTAGATCCAAGAGCAATGCCGTAGAAATGATCAGAAAGGAAATCAACAGCAAAATGTGCATCGGCTGGTCGCGTCAGATAGGTACTGCCCGGTGGATCGGTGTGCCACAAGGTCTAGTTTAGAATGCCCAGAAACACCGGTAGCGAAATCGCTATCCCATCGCGGATGCCAGCGCTTCTCGAAGGGTTATCGGCAAATTCATGGACAACTTGAGCCGTAATGATCGAGGAATTCGAAACCGCTCGGGGCAATTGAATTGTCCCTGGGAGCGGAGCCTACTCGCTCGCTCACGGTTTATCGCGTATTCGCGGTCGCAGCATCCGAAGACAGAGAGGTAACCCGAAGCGGCCGCTCAAAGAGAGGGACGTGAAGGTCCGCAATGGCCGACGCGCCACCATTCGTTGTGCGACAGCTCGGCCAAAACACCAGCCATTAACGGTCATCCGAATTCGTCCTCGCCAAGGTATTCAGGCGTCGCTTCCCTTCGTCTGCAAATGCGTTGATTGGTGGTTCTTCGTCCGACTGCGGAAGTGCAATCGAGCCAGTCAGGGTACACGTGTTCGCGTTTCAATGAAGCGTTGGTCTCGTATCAACTAAAGCTCAGGGCGTGTTGACCGAAACGGTTCTTGCAGCGCGCCAGTTGAACCCCTTCTGATAAGAGTAATCGGCATTACTTCGCGGGCAGGTTCCACGCTCCCCCCATACCGGATTCGCTGAATCAAGCGACGTACGGCGACCCTGGCCATCAGTTCGACCGGCTGTCGAATCGAGGTAAGACTAATGAGGGAAGAGGATGCGATCGGCATATCGTCGAAGCCAAGTATCGAGAGCTTTCCGGGCACCGCGATGTCTCGCCGCTTCGCAGCGTCCAAGACGCCGAAGGCAATTGTGTCGTTTCCGGCGATGATGGCGGTGACTGGTGATGCGGCGTCGAACATCGAGAGCGCATGAGCCAGTCCGGCTGCCGATGTGTAGTCGCCCCAGCGTACGTCAAGCGAAGTGATCGGAACGCCCGCCTTAATCATTTGCCTCTGGACGCCAATCAAGCGGTCTCTGCTCGTCGACGTGTTCTCGGGGCCGAGAATCAGCCCTATTCGTCGATGACCAAGCGACAGCAGGTGCTCGACTGCTACTGCGCCCGCATCGGCGTTGTCGATCTCGACAAGATCCACTTTGACGTCGATTACGCCTCGCACGACAAGGACTAGCGGGATGCCACGTTCATGCATCTCTTGAACGACGGCTGAATCCAGCGTCGCGGTGGCGAAGATGAGACCCTCGAGGTATCCCTCGATGAGCGGGCGATAGGCAAACAAATTTCGAGAGTCATTCATCGAATCGATCAGCAGCGTCATGTGGTATCCAATTGACTGCAACTCGTCTTGCAGGCACGCGAGAAGTTGGGTCATGAAGCTGTTATGGAGCGCGCCAACTACCACGCCGATAAGTCGCGTCGCGGCCTTGCGAGGGCGGCGGTTCGATACAGGAAGGCGAAAGCCTAGCGCTGATGCCGTGGCATGCACAGCCTGGCGTGTTTCCTCACGTATCGCCGCATGTCCGCTCAGGGCACGCGAAACCGTCGAGACAGAGAGACCCAGGTGCGCAGCGACGTCGCTGAGTCTTACAGGATGGCTCGCTAATTGACTCGACATGGTTCGTCTTTCTCCGCAGGTATTAAGACTTCTTGCCGTCGAATGGGGCTAGGGAAAACCGTTAGCATTTGCATACGCATTGCAACTCGCATTGGCGTTAAATTGCCGAAATCAACCAACGCACGGATGCAGCGAGCGGAGGTTTCATCCAAGAACTGTGAGGCTAACAATGGCAATTCGAAACTTGAAGCTTGGGCGAAGCGAGCAGAACGTGAACGATGACGCCGTTATGGTGCGCGACGTCGTGACTGGCATTCTCGCGGACGTGTCGAAACGAGGCGACGCCGCAGTACGTTCGTATTCGGATCGGTTCGACAACTGGTCGCCCGAGTCTTTTCGATTGAACAACGACGAGATCAGCGCGTGCGTTAGGGCGCTTTCGCCGGGGCAGATCGAGGACATCAAGTTTGCACAGTCTCAGGTCCGCCATTTTGCCCAAGTGCAGCGGGAGGCTATGCACGACGTAGAAACCGAAACCCTGCCGGGCGTCATTCTCGGTCATCGAAACATGCCGGTAGATAGCGTCGCGTGTTACGTGCCGGGAGGGAAGTTTCCCTTGGTCGCGTCGGCGCACATGGGCGTGGTGACGGCGAAGGTTGCCGGTGTGCCGAGGATCCTGGCGGCGTCTCCGCCCATTCAGGGTGCGCCAAATCCTGCGGTCGTCGCGGCGATGCATTTGGGCGGGGCTGACGAAATCTACACGTTCGGCGGCGTGCAGGCGATTGCCGCGCTCGCGCTTGGAACGGAGTCGATAGAAGCTGTGTCGATGGTGGTCGGGCCTGGAAACGCATACGTCGCCGAAGCAAAACGCCAACTGTTCGGCCGGGTCGGTATCGACTTGATCGCCGGACCCTCGGAAACGCTCGTGATTGCGGATGACAGCGTCGACGCGGAGATGTGTGCGACAGACCTTCTCGGTCAGGCCGAACACGGCTTCAATACTCCGGCCATCCTGCTGACGAACTCCCTTAAATTGGCCGAAGCAACCATTGTTGAGGTCGAGCGACTCCTCAGAGTGCTGCCGACGGCGGCGACAGCCGGCGTTTCTTGGCGGGACTATGGGCAAGTAATTGTGGTCGACACGATCGACGAGATGGTCAGTGAGGCAGACCGCATCGCATCTGAGCATGTCCAGGTCATGACGCGTGATCCTGATCATTTCCTCAAGCATATGAAAAACTATGGCGCCTTGTTTCTTGGTCCCCGGACTAACGTTGCTTACGGCGACAAGGTGATCGGCACGAACCACACCCTGCCGACTGGACGCGCCGCGCGTTACACCGGTGGCCTCTGGGTTGGGAAGTTCATCAAGACCTGCACTTATCAGAAGGTACTGACCGATGAGGCGAGCGCCTTGATCGGACGCTATTGTTCGCGCCTGTGCGCGATCGAAGGAATGATCGCGCACGGTGAGCAAGCCAATCTTCGCGTTCGTCGATACGGGAACGAAGACGTTCCGTACGCCGGCGTCGCCACTCGATAACCACGCGTGCGGACCGCAACCAGCGGGCAGACGCAATGCGAAGCGCGCATGCGTTTCGCATTCGCCAACATTCAGGAGTAGCGAAACATGCAATCCGTCATTGATTTCGTTTTCTGGCCTGCACCCATCAGGCACTTGCGGTTCCGCGATCACGTTGACGCCGCGGTAGCGGGCGGATTTTCCAGCGTGGCGATCTCTCCGATCACCTACATCGATGAGGTATCGCGCGGACTCAGCGCGCAGGACCTTTGCGCATACGCCGACGACCATGGAGTTCCCGTCCGCCATCTGGATTCGCTCACGGGGTGGGCGCCCAGCGGCCGCATGGAAGGTTACGATGACGAGATGCGAGCACGGTACATGATCTCGCTCGAAGAATCGCTCGAGATCTGCGTATCGATGAAAATCTCGAGCATTCTCGCGTGCGCTGCGTTCGAAGCAGACACGGTCGCCACAGAACTCGTAATCGAAGGCTTCGCCGACCTTTACCGTGAAGCGCATGACCTGGGTATCTGGGTAGACCTCGAGCCGATGCCATTTCTCGGTGTACCCGACCTGCGCGCCGCGCTTTCGATCCTCGATGCGGCAGGCGCAGTTGATGCGGGCATCGTATTGGACACCTGGCATTTCAACCGCGGAAATCCGGATCTGGCGTTGGTTCGTTCGTTGCCACCCGGCAAGATTACTACGGTGCAGATCAGCGACGCGTTGAGGAGGCAGCGGGCACCGACGATGATGGAAGACACGCTTAGATATCGGCTGTTCGCCGGCGAAGGTGAACTTTCGATCACGCCAGTTCTGGAGGTACTCGGAGAAAAAGGAGGGCTGGCCCGAGTAGGTGCGGAAGTGTTTTCCGATTTCGCCGCCACCCTGACTCCCCGCGAAGCAGGCCGCAGGAGCGCCCAGTCCGTACGCAGTGCCTTGGCTCTGGCCGGGTTCTCGATGGAAGGCACGACGTTGTACGCGGGCTGATGACATTACTTCGCTAAGCAGTCACTGCGTCCTTGCCTACGGAATCTTCCCTTAGTAGCGCTTTCAAGCCGTCGACCAGGATGTTGGCTGTCGTGCGCAAGTGCTCAACCATGAGCGTAGTAGCCGTGTCGACGTCCCGCTCAAGCGCTGCGGTCACGATTGCCGTGTGCTCCGCAAGCACATCACGGTCTTGCTTATAGAGCGGCACAGATAGGCGACGATATCGTTCACCTTGCTCGTACATTTGCGCGCGCATGCGCAGCAGCCGCTCGCTTCCACAGGCCGACACTAACGATTCGTGCAATGCGTGGTGAGCCTCCGACCACGCATCACTAAGGCGCGATGGATCGTCTGCGGTACGGTAAGCGGTTTTTCCCAGCCTGTGCATGGCTGCAACAACGCGGGTTTCCCAGTCGATCGTGCCTCGCGCGATCGACCTGGCGAGGCAGAGGGACTCAAGGTCAATTCGCGTCTCGGTAAGGTCGTAAAGGTCCTCCAGCGAAACCGGCGCGACCCGGTAGCCACGCTGTGGTTCTGAGATGACCAGTCCTTCGGCTGACAGCTTGGATAGCGCCTCGCGGACGGCCGGCAGGCTGACTTCAAAGCGCTCACAAAAATCACTTATCCGGAGACGCGTGCCCGGCGTAAGACGGCAACTGAGAATGTCCGCTCGCAATCCGTCAAAGACGGTCTCGGACAATGTCTTTTTATAAGCCATGACTCAACCCAATCAAGAGCGCAAGAGCCGCCAGACGGAAGCGGCCACTTTCGATGAGAAATATATTTCGGTGGTTGAGTGTACATCATGAATCCGGTTACTACCAAATAGTCGGGTTTGCCCTACTTAATGTATCTACTATGGAATAATATATTTTGACCACGTTGACCAACTGTGGGGCTTGCAAGTGTCCAAGGACCAGCCGGTACGCCGCCGCGAAGAAACGCTAGGGATCGGCGAAAGCGCATCTCGTCGCGTGCTCGCGACCGCAATCGAGGAGGCGAGGATTGCACCGGGAACCGTGCTTACCTCGCAGCTGCTTGCGCGCCTCGGCGTTGGCGGCCCGCTGGACGATCAAGATTTAGTTGCCCTTACGGAGTGCGGCTTGGTCGAGGAGGCCGGTGGCGCACTGAAGGTGGCGCACGCAGGTACCACGAGCATTGTCCATTTCGCGGCGTCTTCGCGGGACGCGACAAGCCAGTAAAACGCCGTACGAACGCCACAGGAGTACCTCCATGATTTCCTCAGCGCGCGAAGATCGCCCTGGCTTCACGCTCGCGGAAGCGGCCTTGGCGCTCGGCGCCTTGGCAATCGGTGTCGGTGAGTTCGCTTCGATGACCATCGTTCCGGCGGTCGCAGGATCGATGGAGGTACCTCTCCCGGAAGCGGGAGCAATTGTGACCGCGTACGCTCTGGGGGTCGTAGTCGGGTCACCAGTGGTGACACTGGTTTTTCCCCGCATTGAGCGTCGGAAGATGCTTGTCATGCTTATGCTTGCCTACGCCTTGGCCAACCTATTCAGTGCAATTGCGCCGGACTTTGACTCGCTGCTCGGCGCGCGGTTGCTGGCCGGCTTTCCGCATGGCGCTTACTTTGGCGTTGCGGCACTCGTTGCCGCCAGCCTTGTGCCGCGCGACCGGCGCGGTCGCGCTATCGCACACATCATGCTCGGCCTGACTGTCGCGAATATCTTCGGCGTGCCGCTGGTGAATTGGACGAGTCAGCTCTTAGGATGGCGCGTTGTTTATGTTCTAGTAGCTGTAATAGCTTTTGCAACCTGCGTTTTGATTTTGACGTTTGTTCCGCGCTCGCGATCGGAAGGTGCCACTGTAACCGCGGAGATGTCTGCGCTCCGGAACATACATGTATGGCTCACGCTCGGCGTTGTCGCAGTTGGATTCGGAGGTATGTTTGCGTTCTACACATATCTCACGCCCATCCTGACCGATGTCACGCGTGTCGCGCCACTTGAGGTTCCGTGGTGCTTGGCTTTGCTGGGCGTAGGGATGACGGCAGGGTCTCTAATCGGCGGACGGCTCGCGGACTGGTCTCAAGACAAGGCAATCGTCTCCTCACTGCTTTTCGGTGCAGCGACGCTTGCTAGCTTCTCGGTGACGAGTTCTTATCTGCCGTTGGCGCTTCTCAATATCTTCGCAATAGGGGGATTTCTCGCGATCGTTCCGGCGGTGCAGGCCCGTCTCATGGACATTGCCGGACCCGCGCAGACGCTGACGGCGGCATTGAATCACTCAGCTTTTAACGTAGCCAACGGACTTGGTGCATGGCTAGCCGGCGCTTCGATCGTCGCAGGACTGCCTGTGGTTGGGGTGGTATGGATCGGTGCAGCGCTCGCTATCGGCGGCTGTGTTCCGTTAGCAATTTCGGTGGCCCTTGGCTATCGTCGCCCATCCTGTCCCTGCTCTTCGCCTTGACATGTTTGCTGCTTCTGCATCGATGTGGGCGCCAACCCGCGCCTGATGAGAATAAACATTTTGTTTTATGGAGACACGCAATGAAATCCATCCCGGTTCGCTTCAACCGTCGCCGCCAAGTTGTCATCAGGCGCGCGCTGTCTGTCGCGCTTATAACCACCAGCGTAGCTCATCTGTCGGCGATGGCCGCAAAGGTGCCGGGCATCTACTACGGCATCGCCACCGAGTCGAGCGAATATTGCAACGCCCAAGTGCAGGGCGCGAAGGCGGTCGCAGATTCCGTCAATACGAAGCTAAACGTCCTCGTCAGCGAATTCCAGGGACAAAAATTTTTGCAGGACTACGGTGCGATCTTCTCGGCCGGCTGCAAGGACTGCGTCGCGATGATGGACCCGGTGTCGAACGCATTCACCAAGGCAATCGTCGATCGTGCGAGCCGCGCGGACGCCAAGGTCATCACGTTCTGGAACCGTCCAGAGAATATTCATCCGTGGGACACCGCCCCACAGAGTTGGGTCGCCCATATTTCGTTCGACGGTGTTGACTCGGGCTATCAAAACGGAATGGCGCTGTGCAAGGCAATTGGAGGAACGGGCGGTGTCCTGGTGTTGCAGGGTGTTGCAGACAATCCTCCCACCAAGCAGCGTTTCGCGGGATTTCAGCGAGCCATGAAGGAATGTCCCGGGATGACCATCCTTGACAATCAATACGCAGATTGGGGGCAAACCAAGGCTCAGACGATTGTGCGCGGCCAACTTGCAAAATATGGCGACAAGGTTAAAGGTGTTTTCTCTGAGAACGATTTGATGGCGCTCGGCGCGCTGGCAGCGCTGCGTGAGAAAGGCCTGGCTGGCAAGGTGCCGGTCACCGGAAGCGATGGACAATCCGATGTGCTGCGTCTCATCAAGTCTGGCGAAATCGTCTCGACGATGAAGGTCGATGGCGCCGCACTCGGCGCAGTTTCGACGGCGCTCGCCTACGGCGTCGTCACCGGAGATATCGACCTGGCGAAACTCACGCACGCGCAACGTAGTTTTTATCTCAAGCAGACGCTGGTCACAAAATCGAACGTTGATCAATTCCTCGACAAAAAGTTCGATCCGTCGGAATTCACATACCAAAAGCTGAAGGGCGACATGTGGACGTATTCGTCGGGGCCCATCACGGATAGCGCGAACAAGTAAGCAAGTACCTCAGCGCCGACGAACTTCGACTGTTCCAAAGGACGGACAATGTCTTCGAAACTATCTTTTCCGGTTCGCAACGTGGGGCCCCTGATTGCATTGCTCGCGCTATCGCTTTTTTTCAGCCTGACCGGAAGCAACTTTGCCAGTATGGCGAACTTCGTTGCGATCATCGAGTCCAGTGCTGTTCCTTGCATTGCAGTGGTTGGCCTCACGTTCGTGATCGTTCAGGGGTCAATCGATCTGTCCGTCGAGGGGCTTGTCTCGCTCGCGTGCATTCTTACCGGATTGTTCGTCGCGAATTCGGTGAACGCGCACAACAGCGTAGGCCTGGCGCTTCTGCTGGCGTTGGGCAGCGGTCTCGCGCTGGGTCTGTTTAACGGAATCGTGTACGCGAAGGCAAAGGTTCCGTCGCTGATCGTGACCCTCGGCACGTGGTTCGCCGCTAAGGGTCTTGCCACGATGCTCTTCCCGTCGATGCAACCGCAAATCCACGATGCAGCGTTTCTATCGATCGCACTCGAGAAGCACCTCGGTCTAAGCGGCATCGTCTATTGCGCGGCGCTCATCGTGCTTGCGGCGCTCGTGATCGAGAAGCGCACCACCGTCGGCAGGGTGAGCTACGGCATCGGCGGAGACGAACACCTGTGCCGGCTCGGGGGTCTACGGGTGGACCAAACGAAGATCACCGTCTTCGCGCTCTCGGGCGTGCTCTCGGCAGTGTGTGGGGTGCTACTCGCGGCGCAGCTGGGCGTCGGAAGTTCGCAGGCCGGGGAGGGGTTGCTGTTCCCTTCAATCAGCGGCGCGGTCATCGGCGGGACCCTGCTAAGCGGTGGTAAGGGCGGCATTCTCCAGTCGTTGACTGGCGTGCTGATTCTTAATGTCATCCAGAACGGCCTCTTGCAGATCGGTGTCGACCCGTTGGTCACGCAAGTGGTCGAGGGCGTGACAATCATCCTTGCAGTCATCGGGGGCTCGTGGAACCTGCGCGAAAAGATGAGGGTAGCGAAATGACCGATGCAGTCTATGAAGTGAAAGACCTGACGAAGCGGTTTGGTTCCGTGATAGCGCTCGACGACGTCAGCGTGCGCCTTGAACCCAATGAAGTGGTGGGCCTCATTGGCCAAAACGGTTCGGGAAAGTCGTCTTTGATGAAGACGATGGCAGGAGTGCAGCGCCCGGATAGCGGGAGTCTTTTGCTCCGCGGCAAGCAGGTGGCCTTTAAGTCGACCGCCGATGCAGCGAGCCGCGGCGTCGGACTTGTGCACCAAGAGCAGTCGCTCGTTCCAAATCTGACTGTTGCCGAGAACATTTTTATCGACAAGTCCGCGTCCTTCGTCCGACACGGCTGGTATAGGTGGCGGGAGCTACTCGGAGCCGCGCGCCGACAGCTCGACAAAATCGAACTGGACATTCGACCGGATGCGCTTGTCGAAAAGCTGTCTTTTGGTCAGCGTCAGATGGTGGAGCTGGCGAAGGTCCTCGCGCTGGAGGAAATGATTGAGGACGATCTCGTGATCATGTTCGACGAGCCGACATCGATGCTCACGTCGCGAGAGATCGACGACCTCTTCAAGCAGATAAACCGCATTCGGGCGCGAGCGTCAATCGTTTTCATCAGCCATCGGATGGACGAGGTGCTAACACTTTCGGACCGCGTCTATGTCATGAGCGACGGTCGTCGTGTAGCCGAGCGCCGGCGAGGGGAAGTCAATTCCGACGAGCTCTATGAATTGATGGTCGGCAAGCAACGCAGCACAGTGACGAGGGAATCCGCAGGACCGCGAACAACGAAGCCTCGTCTTGTTCTCGACAACGTTCGCTTCGCCGCGGACGCCGGACCGTTTTCAATCACCGTCAATGAGGGCGAGATACTCGGATTGATCGGTGTGCAGCGCTCGGGGGCGGAAACGCTTTGTCGTGGACTTTTCGGGATCGACGAGGCGACCAGCGGTCAGATCATACTTGACGGTAAGCCGTTCCAACCGCACACGCCCACCGATGCGGTGCGCCGCGGGGTGGGCTATCTACCGGCCGAACGAAAGAAAGAGGGGATGCTCGCGGGCATGTCGGTGTTAGAGAACATGACGCTCAGTTTCGGTTTCGACTACGCCTTTGGCCGCGTCATTGCGAACCGCCGCGACGAAGGCTTGGTTGCAAGCGACTGGGCAAGACGTTTGAAGGTGAAGACGCCATCGCTGTATGAAGACATTTCTAAGCTGAGCGGCGGCAATCAGCAAAAGGCTGTGCTCGGCAAATGGCTGATGGGCAAGGATCTCAGACTGTTGCTCCTGGATCATCCGACGCGAGGACTGGACCCCGGCGCGCGGGCGGATCTCTTCGAAAGCATGAGAAGCCTCGCTAGCGAAGGATTGTCGATCGTCTTCGTTGCCGACACGCTCGACGAAGTGCTTCTACTCAGCGATACGGTCGCAGTGATGCGGGACGGGCAGTTCACTGAGGTGTTCAGCGATATAAGCCGAAATAGACCGACCGAGGAGCAGATTGTGAGGGCAATGGTATGAGACTCAATGAACTTCCGATCGAAAAAGGCGAAGCCTCTCTGCAAAGGCGCCGGGATCTAAAGCAGGGCCAAAGCAGGCTCGCATGGCGGCGTTTAGCACCGGGGCTGGTGCTCGCGGTCATGCTAGCGGTCGTGGGCACGATTTCGCCGGGCGCAATGTCTTCGAGTTCGCTGATTTCATTCTCGATTGACGCCGCACCGCTACTTCTGCTAGTGCTTGGCAGCACTTTGCCGATTCTTCTGGGCGGCATCGACCTTTCAGCGGCGGCCATGGCAAGCGTCTCGGGCGTGGTGATTAGTCTTGCCGCGCCCCACCTCGGATCATGGTCGATTCCGCTGGCAGTGGCGCTTGCCGGACTGGTGGGCGCGGCGCAGGGCTACCTGCACGCTAAGTACCAGGTGCCGTCGTTCGCCATCAGCCTTGGCACGCTTGGACTGCTTTCCGGCGTTGCGCTCTTCGTCACTAAGGCCACGGCGCTTCCAATAGAGAACGATCTTCGCATTCTCGACTTGCTTAACGGGTCGATGTTAGGCGTCCCCGCCTGCGTGTATCTCGTGGCAGCGGTCTGGTTCTTTCTCTCGCTGACGCTCCGTTACCTTCGCTTGGGCCGACACATCTATGCCATTGGCACGTCCGAACGGGCGGCTCGCATGTCGGGCATCGATGCACTCAGGGTGAGAGTCATCGTGTTCTCCCTATGCTCAATGTGCGCAGCACTGGCCGGCGTGCTGTACATATCGCAGACCATGTTCAGCTCCCCGACTCTTGCGCAGACGATGCTGCTGCCCGCGATTGTCGGGGTCGTGCTTGGCGGCACGTCGATCTCAGGCGGTATCGGAGGCGTCGGAGCTAGCGTGATCGGTGGAATTTCGGCGGCGTTTCTGCGAGTGGGTTCGGTCGTAGTGGGTCTACCGCCCACTAGCCAGGATTTGG
Source organism: Caballeronia sp. INML1 (assembly GCF_023631085.1). Taxonomy (NCBI): domain Bacteria; kingdom Pseudomonadati; phylum Pseudomonadota; class Betaproteobacteria; order Burkholderiales; family Burkholderiaceae; genus Caballeronia; species Caballeronia sp. INML1. The sequence goes on from NZ_JALQDT010000077.1 coordinate 17,692, forward strand.
TCTACGGCATCGTGATTCTCGTGGCGGTGACCGCAACGATCGATCGCCGCAAGATGGGCCTGGTGAAGTAAGGCAATGCCGGCTTCCACGCCGGTTCCTACAAAACATCAAGGATAGTCACTCATGAAATTGGTTCGATATCGAAACGGTTGGGGCGAAGGGCTCGCTGCCTACATCGACGGTGAATGGCGTGGCCTCGCGGTGACGCACGCAGCTTTGCATGGCGGAGCGGAAGAAGTACTTCTCAGTCCGGGAAGGCTTTCGAGCGTTTTAGAGACATTCGCACTCGAGGGCCAGCGCCTCGACATGGATGAAATCACCTATTTAGCGCCGATTTCATCCAGCAGGAAGATCATCTGTGTTGGCCTGAATTATCACGACCATTCGGCAGAGTCCGGGTTCAAGCAGCCGGACTATCCGACGCTGTTTTTCCGAGTTGGGACGAGCCTCACCGCGCACGGTCGCGGTATCGTGCGGCCCTCTTTTAGCGACTCGCTCGATTTCGAAGGCGAACTCGCCGCAGTCATCGGCAAGGGAGGAAGCAATATCCCGGCGGCTGATGCGTTCGAGCATGTTGCCGGTTATTCGATCTTCAACGACGTGACCGTGCGTGAATATCAATTCAAAACACCGCAGTGGACCGTGGGTAAAAATTTCGATGGCACAGGCGCGTTCGGTCCATGGTTTGTCACGACCGATGAGTTTCCCGATGGCGGTAGGGGGCGCACGCTGGAAACGCGACTCAACGGCGCGGTCATGCAGCGCGCTTCGCTGGACGACATGGTGTTTGGTCTGCCACGCCTCATCGAGACGATCAGTCGAGCCATCACGCTCGAACCGGGTGACGTCATCGTCACGGGCACGCCGTCTGGCGTCGGTCACGCGCGCAATCCTCGTGTCTACATGAAGCCCGGCGATGTGGTGGAAGTTGAGATCGAGGGCCTCGGCGTGCTGAGCAATACCATTATTGATGAACCTTCGTCCAAGCGGGCCGCATAAAGAGGGGGCCGAATGGGATTGCTTGAAGCAGGCGTTCGCAGGGACCGGCTTGGGTCGGTTCATTCGATCGATCGCGTCGTGATGTCGGTCCCCGGTCTGGCGGAGGCCCAGGAATTCTTCGAGTCCTTCGGTCTCAAGTGTACGCCCGGAAATGCACAAGGCTTGCTGGATGTTGGGACTTTTGACAGCGCGCATGTCTGGCTAACGGTGGTATCTGGTGCACGCAAGAAGCTCTTGTACGTTCGCTATGGTGTCTACCAGGCCGACTATGAATTGATACAGGAAAAGGTAACGCTTTTGAATGTACCTCGGTGTGCGGCACCAGAAATAGCTCATGGAGTCGCCGAAGCGGATGGTCTGTGGCTTATGGATCCCGATGGCATCCCCTTACAGCTCGTGGTCGCAGAGAAGTCTTCACCTAGTTCCAAGTCGCCGCTGACTGAGACTTCAGCCACTCCTTTGGGAAAAGGCGCGGCTCCCAGCAGGAGTGCAGCCCCCCGCGTTCATCCTCGTTATCTATCGCACGTACTTTTCTTTACGGCCGATGTGCGTAGAGCAATGGACTTCTACGTCAATATTCTTGGACTAAAGCTATCAGACCGCTCTGAGTACGACATAGCGTTCCTGCACGGCGCCTATGGCAGCGACCATCATCTCGCCGCATTTGTTAAGTCAAACGGGCCAGGGGTTCATCATTTGTCGTGGGACGTAGGTAGCGTGGACGCGGTTGGATTAGGCGCCGAACAAATGAGGCGTAAGGGGCATAAACAGGGATGGGGCGTTGGCAGGCATGTGCTGGGATCGAACTATTTTCACTATGTGCGTGATCCGTGGGGCAGCTATGCGGAATACTCCTTCGACATTGACTTCATCCCTGCTTCTCTTGACTGGCCTGCTGCCAACCAGCCTGGAGAAGATTCCTTTTATGTATGGGGTCCGGAGCCGCCCGAAGACTTTGCTGTCAATTACGAGCTGCCGGAACAAGGATTGCCCGCGAAAGTCGCAGGCGAAAAGATCAACTGACTAGGATTGACACGGTTGCTATGGATACGTCACAGGCGATGCAGCAGAGGTTTGCGCTGCCGCGTACACCGGGCTTTTCGTTGGCGGGCAGGCGAGCGCTCGTCACCGGCGCAAGCAGGGGGGTAGGCGTTGCGGCGGCTTCTGCGCTATGTGAATACGGAGCGGAAGTGACGCTCGTCGCTCGGTCTCTCTCCGAAGCCGAGGCGGTAGCTGACGCACTACGGCTGCGCGGCGGAGCGGCGCATGCGGCGAAGTTGGACGTGACTGACTTGCCAGGCCTCCGTGGCGCATTAGGTGAGATTGGCGGCCCGGATAGGCCTTTCGACATTCTGGTCAATAACGCCGGAACGAACCGCCCTGCACCATTCGTCGATGTAACGCTTGACGACTTCAATGCAGTGATGGATCTGAACGTTCGGAGCTCATTCTTTGTGGCCCAGTTCGTAGCGATGACCCTCATTTCAGCAGGCCGACCAGGTTCGTTTATCAATATGTCATCACAGATGGGACACGTCGGGGCGCCGATGAGAACCGTCTACTGTAGCTCCAAGCACGCCATTGAGGGTCTAACGAAAGCCATGGCTGTAGAGCTTGGTCAGTATGGCATACGAGTGAATTCGATATGCCCGACCTTTATCGAGACGCCAATGACGCGCGATTTTCTGGCATCGAAAGACTTCAAACGGGACGTACTTGCGCGAATCAAACTGGGTCGCGTGGGGACTATGGAAGACGTTATGGGCGCGGTGCTCTATCTCGCGAGCGACGCCTCGGCGATGGTCACGGGTAGTTCACTGCTGGTGGATGGTGGGTGGACCGCCGACTGAATTTGCACGAGACATCAATCTGAAAAGGATCTAAGTCAATGGATATTCGCTCTACAAACACGGTCGTTCCGGTATCGATGCATGACAACGTGAAAGTCTGGGGGCTGTTCCCGAAGTTCTCCCTCTTCGAGCAGACACAGGGAACGTATCTGGAGGCGATCGAAGAGTGGACGATCGCGCCGCACACGCGCGCGACGCCTCATTCGCACGACACACACGAGTTTTATTACATCCTCGTTGGTGAGGCGGTCGTGCAGATTGAACAGGAAGCCAAGAAAGTCAAGCCCGGCGACCTCATCTATATTCCGCCGAGGGTTCCGCACAGCATCTGGCCCACGACCGACGAGGGCGTTCGCGCATTCTCGTTTTCGGTGAGTTACCAAGAACCGCGCGGGCCGGGCTACAAGGATGAAATACTGGCAGAAGTCCCCGTCACCGAGTGACGACGTTCGCTGCCCTTGCCACGCGAGTGCGAGGGCGTTGATCGAGGCACTACGAAAAAGGAGTCGAGCACGATGATAGAGGAGGAGTTGCGGCCGATGGCATTAAACGAATCGAGGAGGCAGGTCGCGTTGCTAGGGGCGGGTAGGATCGGAGTCGTTCACGCCAGGGCGCTCGCACAACTGCGCGACGTGGAACTGAGGTACGTAATGGACGTTGATGAAACCCGCTGCAAGGCGTTGACCTCGACCTTCGGCGGAGAGCCGGCGACGCTCGACGAGATACTCGCGGATACCCACGTGTCGGCGGTTATCATCGCGACGCCGACGAACACGCACGCTGAGCTGATGGTGACGTTCGCCCGCGAAGGCAAGGCAATTTTCTGTGAAAAACCTGTGGACATAGACCGCGAGCGTGTCTTGTCTTCTCTTCGCGCCGTAGAGGAGTCGGGCGTGCCGTTTGCCCTGGGTTTCATGCGCAGGTACGACCCTACATATCGCAGGATTTACGAACGGATCTTGGCTGGAGACATCGGTATCCCGGAACAGGTGACTATCTTCAACCGCGATGTGGCGCCGCCTCCTATCGACTTCGTCCGTGCATCCGGCGGCCTCGTGCGCGACATGACCAGCCACGATGTAGATCTTGCTAGCTGGTTGCTTGGCGAGGACCTCTGCACCGCATTTGCATCGGGCAGTTGTCTTATCGACCCGCGCATCGGCCAGGCTGGCGATGTCGATTCGTTGGCGGTCGTGCTTACAACGGCGACGGGGAAGCTCGTTCAAATCTCTGAGAGCCGGAGGTCGGCGTACGGTTACGACCAGCGTGTGGAAGTTCTAGGATCTCAGGGCATGCTCCAGGCGGGAAACAAGCTCGAATCGCTCGTCCTCCACGGTGGTTCACAAGGTCTGTCGTCGGCCAGACCATTGAATTTCTTCCTCGAGCGATACGAGGACGCATACCTGTTCCAACTGAGAGATTTTTTCGAATCACTGGAGGCTGGCCGTCGTCCCGCCGTGGGCGTTGCTGAAGCGCGGCGCGCATTGTTCGCGACGGAGGCCGTGCTCGAATCAATGAGAACGGGCGCGCGTGCGGATATCGAGCAAGCGTGACGCATCATCGCTCAAACCTATGCAAGGAGCAGAAGAATATGAGAGCACCGCTCAAGATCGGCGTCGTCGGAGTGGGCACCGTTAGCCTGAGAGGCGTCATTCCGCACCTGATTCAGTCCGACATCGCGCACAGAGTCCAACTGACGGCATTATGTGATCCCGTGGAATCGAGAGTGCGCGGCGCGGCCGAGAAATTTGGCGTCGCACAAGCCTTTACAAGCTATGAGCACTTTCTCGATGAAGCGGATATTGACGCGGTGACGCTTGCAACGCCGATTGGAATCCACTTTGAGCAGGGCAAGGCCGCATTGCTTGCAGGCAAACACGTTCACTTCAACAAGACCATGACGGTCAGCACGGCCGAGGCGGACGAGCTGATTGCTTTAGCGAAGGAAAGAGACCTCAAAATTGTTGCTTCGCCGGGCGAAATGCTCAGGCCGCACAATCAGGCAATCAAGCGGATGGTGGAAGATGGCACCCTCGGCACGCTCGCATGGGCAATCTGTGGGGCGGCATTCGAGAATTATCACGAAGACGAACCGGAGCGCGACAATGCGCCGGGCACGACGCCCATCGATCCCGGCTGGTACTTCAAAAAACCCGGAGGCGGACCGCTATACGATATGGCGGTTTATGCTCTGCATGGTCTCACAGGTATTCTCGGCCCCGCGCGGGCGGTGACTGCGCTTTCCGGCGTCCGTCTGCCAGAGCGAACGTTCAAAGACAAAACGATCGTGACCGAGTGCGATGACAACACGATTATGTTGTTGGACTTCGGGCGCGGTCTATTCGCGGTTGTGTATGGGACGGCGGCCGGTGGACTACGGGATTCTCTGGATTTCAGCGGAAGTTATTTCGGCACACGGGGAACAATCGCCGGCTTGCTGCTCAACGGGAAGCCATTTGACTACGCAAACCGCGATATCGCGATCTCCGCGCCTGACCATGGCATGCGTGCGGGCTTTGGTGGGAACGAATGGATCCTTCCGAACATCACCGGGCCCCACCGCGACATACCGGAGCAACACGTCTTTGCCGACGTCATGCAGCTCGTTGACTGGGTCGTCGATGGGACACCGTCCGTTGCAAGCGCGGAACATGCTCGACACGTAATCGAAATCATTGAGGCCGCATTCCGGTCAGCGGAAACCGGAATCGCGCAGGCTTTACAGACGACGTTCTGAACCGCTTGGCGGCGGTACAGCCGAGTACGTGTCGGTCTAGAGTTATGCGATTAGGGGAGCGCTGTCATTCTGAAGGCGCCCCCTTTCGATCTTGCAGAGCCGAAGACGATCCTATACGCAACGTCAGCGCAGAGGTAATCAGATGTTGACCGTAGACGTTGCGGCTAAGACATGCACGCTGTCATGTCGCGGGCGCTCCAGCCCAATTCGGACAACGCGTTATCAGATTGACTGAAGCTTGATGTTTTAGGACGTTGACGAGCCTCGAATGGCGGGTCGTGGTCCGGCAAGACTCGTTCGCTAATCGGGGAAGTTCGATGGTCGACTGCGCCCCGTTGCGAACGACAGCAAAGCGGCGCGCTGCAGCCGCACGGCGGATTAACGGCGAGCGTCGGCTAAGGCCGATTCAGGTTCCTCCGGCAGGTGCCGGCATCAGCACCCCAGCGTGAGCAAGGCAAGACGCTGCTGTCAAACAACGGGGATCGTGCGAGGAGGATGGCGCTCGCTACCGCGTTGTGAAATTGTTGGCAGAATTCGAGCCGTTAAAAGACTTAGAGTTATCTTAATAGCGGTCTTTGATGCTCAATATTCGATCGACACCGGTGGTCCACTGGCCGTTACTTACTCGCTACGAGGCGTGCCCCGTCGACCTGACGAAGTGCTCTCGGCCAGGAAGGGATGCTCGCGGTTTTCGGCATCTTGGCGTTCGAACGGCAGTTCGCGTCCGGGAGGCGTCGCTCAAGCTGTGGTGCGCAGCCCGTGCGAGGGATCCTGTTTCTGGCGCTCGCAGGATTCGGGGGACCGACACGACGGGTGTCGGCGCTTTGGCCAGAGAACAGTAAACATTAGTGTTGCTGTGTGCCGGATTGAATCGCGGCCTGGCGCTGCAATGACGTTTGCTCAGCCTGCAATCGCGCTTCAGCCTTTTGCAGATTGACCGGATAGTCCACATCAACAGCCAGCGGGTTGTAGCCGGCTTGTTCGAGATTGGCGAGTTCGGCGCGTACTTGTGCGCGTGTAAGTGGCGCATCGGTTTGAGCGAACGAAGTAATTGGAGCAGGGGCGAGCAGGGCGAAGGCAGCCGTCACGAAAATCTGTTTCATCAGATACCTACTTTTGGCGTAAGGGGCTTCCGAAGTACTGCTAGAAGCGTCAAAGTATATGCGTCTTAAGCTAGGTATTTTCCCTTAATTCGGACAAGACTACATTGCGCAAAGCACAATGCTGCGCGCCTACCGCCTTCAGATGGACCGCAGAAAGGCAGTAGACACGCCCAGTCGAAGATCTGAGGAGAGGGTGCGCGACCGCGCGATCTCCTTGGTGAGCTGCTTCACCGTACGGCACGCCAGCGTCAGTTCGCCGTGGGGTGACATGGCAAGCGCAATGAAGCGCGGCACGGACGGCTCCCTTGGCGCAGCGCGCCGTGAGCATTATCCGAGAGTGCTACGCCGACTTCGGCCCGACTTTGGCGCGCGAGAAGCTCGAGCAATGCCACGGCATCCGGCTGGCCAAGGAAACGGTGCGGCATCTGATGACCGAAGCGGGCCTGTGGGTACCGCGTTCACTGCGCGCCGACGAGAGTCTGGAGCGGGCGCTGACGTGGCGCAAAGCGCGACGGGTCACCAAGACGCTCACCGTGCAATACGACCGCGTGTTGTATCTGCTGGAAGATACCGACGCGAACCGCGCGCTGATCCACCGTGACATCGAGGTGTGGGAATATCCGGACGGACGCACGCAGTTACAGGCCGGCGAGCGGGCGCTGGTATGCCGGCAGTACGACCGTCTCACCGAGGTCGATCAGGGGGCGATCGTCGAGTGCAAGCGTCTCGCGCACGTGCTTGAGTTGGCGCAGGCGGTGCAGGCTCAGCGCGACAACCGCAGCATTGGCACGGCGCCCTCGCGCATGCATCGCGGCGCGCAGGTACGCACGCCACGCCGCGTATCCGGCACCAAGAAACAGCGCGAGCCCACGCAACAGGACCTGGAGGCAACGATGATTGCGCTGCATGAACACGAACGCGGTGCCGCGTCAGTAAAAACAGCTCGGCGGTGCAAACGGGGAAGTCGACGCACCCGCGCCCTGCCCGCTCGACCCTGCATCTTCAACACCGTGTGAGAGCAAAAACCTTGGATAGATACGACATCTGTATTTAGCCCGCACCCCGACATCTGTATTTGGCCGTGACACGTTAGGCAACCTAATAGAATTGTGGTCATCATTTTTAGCTTCGCGTGCGCGGGTCGGACGAAAGCACCGCGGGATGCGAGAAGTCGCATGCTGCAGCCAGATCAGAGCCAGCCCGTCTGTTACGTACTGTATGCGGAGCCGCGTACGCGATGTGACTTGTTCACATTTCCTGTCCTTGAGCAAGCCGCCGGAGAGGCAACCCCATAGTTGAGTATCGTCAACCGCTTGGCTTCAGGATCCCGCCTTTCGAGAACCCGAAGCGCGCGTTGTTTCCCACGAGGGGACGACCATGCCGTTATGCTGGTTGTACCAGACAAGTCTGACTGGAAGGGGGTTGGGCTCTTGCACCGTATCTTGTCCTTGCGCAAAAAATCGGACGGCGCGCGAATCAGGCGTATGTCCGGCATTTGCTGGTTGACCTTCGCCAAAACTTGTCTCTACAATCTGGTACAAGCAGATTGGCGGTTGACGGCATGATGGGATGTACGGACGTTATGTGGGCTGACTAAATAAATAGGAGACTTCGTGGAATCAAAATTCAGATGGAAGGTGATGGGCCTGATGTTCCTCATTGCAGCGGTGAGCTACCTAGATCGAGCCAACCTAGCAGTGGCTGCACCGGTCATACGAGCCCAGATGGAATTCACGCCCAGCCAGATGGGTTTCATTCTGAGCGCGTTCACGTTCGCATACGCGGCCGCCCAGGTTCCCGCAGCGTTTTTGGCAAACCTCCTCGGGCCACGAAGATGTTTCTTTTACTTCATGTGGCTCTGGTGCATTCTGCTTGTAGCGACAACCAGTGCGACGACTTTTGCATCCTGGATCGGCTTTCGTATTCCGTTCGGGGCTGCTGAAGCAGTGAGCTGGCCAGCCCTGGCGCTGTTGATGAGTAAATGGTTCCCAAGGATCGAGTATTCGCAAGTCTCGTCCATTCAAAACTTGGGCCTTGTAATCGGATCGGCTGTCGCACCGCCTCTGGTATCAGCTATCATTGTGAAGGCGCATTGGCAGGCTGCCTTCGTCGCGACCGGTGCGATGGCTGCGGCTTTGGGAACGTTCATCTGGTTCTATCTGCGCGACGATCCGAAGGCCGATTCCCGCGTCTCTAGTAGCGAGCGCGAGTGGATCTCTCATGACAAAGTCGTTGAAACTGAATCCGCGACGCCGGCCGGATTTTTGAAGTTGCTTGCGACGAGACCTTCGGTATGGGCCTGCGCCCTTGCTTGTTTTGGACTGAATCTCGTCAACTTCCTATTCCTCTCTTGGTACCCGACTTATCTCACCGACACGTACCGGATGTCGATGTCGAAGATGGGGCTGCTTGCGGCGCAGCCTTACGTTTTCGCAATAGTTTCAGTCGCTGGTGCGGGTTGGGTCGTTCGACGGCTAGTCGAAGCCGGGCAAACGACGGAAGCTGCTACCCGTCGAGTAATTTTCAGCGGCCTCTTCTTCGGGACAGTCTGCTTATTCGTTGCTGTTAGCGTAAATAATCTCTATCTTTCGGTAACGGCGATGTCGCTCGGGTACGCGTTTGTCATGTCGATATTGGGCCCGATGTGGGCGATGGCCCCCGAGATTGGTGGCCGACGTGGGGCAAGCATCGTTTGCTCGATCATGAATTGCGTGGGACTGTTTGGGGGAATCGTTTCGCCGATAACCATGGGCTTTTCGTTCCAATGGTTCCAATCATACACGCCCGCCATTGCATGCTCAGCTGGGGTGACCATGTTGTGCGCACTGGCATTCTTGCGGTTATTTAGGTCTGAATCCGACCGCGGCAAAGTCGACGATTTCTTGACAGCAACGGCAGTTCACCGTGATGTCCTGCACGTCACCTGAGGACCTCCCGGACAAGACCAATCGCACGCAGAATTGCACTTCGTGCGAATGGAGTTTTGATGGCGTACGCCGCAACGTTGCGTGTCTTCTTGGACTGCCCGTCGAGCCATGGGCGATTCCCTAACGGTCATCGGCGAGAGTCATGCGGGTGCGAGCACGCTTCCGGGGGGGACGGGTGGAAATGAAAACTGACGCGAACTCCTTCGAGAGGGGCGGTTGGCGCGACCGGCGCCCGACGATCGTGCGGTGCTCACGGGCATTCTCTTCATTTTACAGGCGGGCCCTGCATTGGGACTTACTGCCTCGGGGATACGCAGTCGGCGAAAAGAGAAGCCACGAAATGGCTTCGCTCTTCTGCGTTTTGCCAGTCACCCGAACGACGCCAGCAATTCATGCCACTGACGGAGCGATTGACGCCTCGCTTTCATCCACGAGACTTTCCTCAATATCGTCTGTTGCGTCCGTGACACTTGTAAGCGTCATTCTGCGTTTTGAGCACTGTCGAGCGCCATGGACCAACAATTTCCGGGAGATGAGGGATCCTGGCATAGGCAGCCTTGCAAAGCCGTCATGTGCGCTGGACTTATATCTGCGCCGGTCGGACAATCCTAGAGGAACAAAGCCGACCAACTAACTTGGTCGACCGCGGCACCTTGGCCTGACAATCAACGTGTCTGGTAGCCCAGTCCAAGCGGCGTGTAAGCATGGCGTTTTTGCAAGCGAGATTGGAAATCGGAAGCATCACACACGAGTCGAAATTGAGCTAGCCATAGCTAGCTTGATATAAAGCGACGATGTCGCCACGGGCAGGGATGCGAGGGTTGTTGTATGGGCTACTCGATGCGAGAGCCTGGTCCGCCATCAATGGTAAGAGACGCTGCCACTCTGTTGGCGAGATTCCGTAATTGCGTGGCGATGGAACTGAGAGTTCGCGATTCAAGCGTTGAAGCATCTCGACCAAGGTGCGCGACGCTGTCTCATCGTCCATTTCGCTCCTCGCGAACCCAGCGATCCTTGAGGCTTCTGCGTATTTGTCTAGCGCACTCGGTAACGAGTACTCCGTAACTACGGGCAACATCATTGCGTTCGACATGCCGTGTGAAACGTGGAAATGCGCGCCAATCGGCCTCGCCATGGCATGCACTAATGCCACGGGAGCAATCGAACAAGCTATGCCGGCATGCGTCGCGCCAAGCATCATTGCTTCGCGGGCCAGGCGATCTCCCGGTTCGGCATAAGCTCTGCGCAGATGATGTCCGATAAGCGACAATCCCGACCGAGCAAAGAGATCTGAATGTGCGTTGGCTCGACGGGAGACGAAGGCCTCGAGCGCGTGCACGAAGGCATCCAGTCCGGTGTCAGCGGTCACTCGCGGAGGCACGGTCATGGTTAGTTCGAAGTCCACGATTGCTGCTACTGGCAGCGCGGCCAGGCCGGAAATGAGCATCTTCTCATTATTCACGGTGTCCGTTACGACTGTGAAGCGCGTGACTTCGCTTCCTGTCCCAGCCGTCGTCGGAACTGCGATAAGGGGGACAGCCGTGGCATCAGCGTTCACCGGTAGCTTGAATTCGCGGATATGTATCCCAGGATCAAGTCGGTGTGCGGCTGCCAGGATGTTCATCGCCTTCGCGGTGTCCATTGGCGACCCGCCTCCGAACGCAATCAAACAATCAAAATTTCCTTCAATAAGGACTTTCGCCCCCCGGGCGACGACAGTATCAGTCGGATCCGGAACCGTGTCTGAGAATATGGAATACTCGATGCCGCTTGCGTCGAGCCCGACGGTGAGTCGGTCGATCAGCCGAGACGTTTTCATGAAAGGGTCGGTCACGATCAGCGGACGCGTAACCCCGAGCCGTCTGCATATTGCCGCAGTTCCCGACACTGAGCCACCGCCGATTTCCATGTAACGCGGTGCATAGATATAGGCCTGATTATTCATTACGCGATGCTCTTCTTGGCAGACCATTCAGTCTATTTCATATGTCTCGCTTAGTAAACTGGTACGACCAGATTCAGAGGAAAGGGAGCCCAACTTGGCCACTTTCGGGTTTGCTATTTGTCGCACGTCTTGGCGACTACGTCGAAAATCGGTGACGTCTCGGCGGGTACTTTCCCGTTCGCACAGGTCGTGTGACGGGCGACCGGACCGGATACATACATAGCTTGCGCTTTCTTGCTGGGCACATTTACTTGCGTAGTTCGATTGATCGTGCCAGTCATCTGCACGTCTTGCGCCGGAGTCACGTCGGGGCCGAGCGATAGGGACCGTGATAGGGGACTATTGGCGGAGAACATGCTGGCAGGACCTGCGGCGAGCCTCATCGCACCGCTCCTCGGATGGCACGGCATGTACACGACAGATGCCGCATTTGTGGGTGCTCGGACTTCTCCTCGCTCGTCGGACGCTGGCTGCTTGATCCATTCAGCAAGGCGGATTATGAAAATTCGGACATCGCAGCGGAGGCGCGCGTCAAATAGTTGGCCTTCGCGCCTCCTTACGTGATAGCGGTTGGCTATAATTTCTTGAATCGCGGCCGCCCTCCGAGGGCTACAAGCACTGCGCTTTTCCACGAAGTTCCCGCGGGTGTTGAAGCGTACGCCTGGTTTGACCAGATTTGATGTCCACGCTATCCTTGTAGCTGTGCGCTTTGGCACGGCGGCCGCCTTTGCTGGCTCAAAAACTTTCGTATTCCAAGAAGCGGTGATCCCATGCTTGACAACGTTCGACAACTCGTGCAACTCATACATGAGCGCGGCTTTGAACCGGGAGACAAGCTGCCCTCTGAGCGAGAGATGTCCGAAATGTTTGGCATGAGTCGCGGGGCACTGCGCGAAGCGTTAATTCGGTTAGATACGCTGCGAATCATCGACGCTCGCCCAAAGTCGGGTATCTACCTGCGGGCCGGATCGGAAGAGCGGAGTATCGAAGCGATGGTCCTATTCGCGGAGGCCGACGCACCCCTCGCGCCTGACGAGGTCATACAAGCCGTCGAATTGCGACGTTTGCTCGAGACTCAGGCCGTGCGTCTTGCGTGTGAGCGGCGCACGGACGAAGATCTCGAGCGCTTGTCCGCAATCGTTAAACGTTGCGCTGCCGCACGAGGGGACGGCGAGAAGCTCGCGAGTCTGGACGCAGAGTTTCATCTGGCGATAGTCGCGGCGACTCAAAACGACGTGTTCGTGCGATTTGTGAACGTTTTTTACCTTATGTCGCGCAAGCGCCGCGAGGTCTACTTTTCTTCGGATGAGCACTGCCGTCAATCAGTGAACGACCACCGCAAGTTGCTAGCCGCGATAGTCGAACGTGATGTCGAGAAGGCGGAGAGCATCTTGCGGCAGCATATTAAAGGGGTTGACGTGTATTTTCGTGCGTTGTTTGGATCGACCGCTGACATCAAGACCAAGGTTGATCCACGGGCGCCCGCGGAAACAAAAAGATCGGCGAGCGGGCGGAAGCGCAAACCAGTCACATCAAACGACGCTGTCTGAGATACCGAGCAGAGATCAAGACGCGGATACTCATGTACAAGTGCGTGCGTCGCCTTGCTCGGACTCGCTAACTGCAAGCGCTAGGTCGATTTAGGGCTTGTCCGCCGCGTGAGTTGCGAAATCGGCAGGAGACACGACCTCGAGTTGCTCGAAGTCGTCGCTGTTTCCGAGAACTTGGTGACGAACGCCCGGGGGGAAGAGGCAGGAGGAGCCCGCCGTAAGACGAGTTACGCCGATGTCTTCAAACTCGAAGTCGATCCATCCGCGCAGTACAAACACCATCTGGAACGCCGCATCGTGCGTATGCCACTCGGGCTCCGCCCGCTTGCCCGGCACTGCGCGAATAATGTGTGCGACGTAGCCTCCGTTCGACGCTTCTTTGAATCCGAGGTCGCGATACTCGAAGTAGGGGCGCAAGCCGAGTTCAAAGTCGCTCTGGTCAGCTGCGGCGTGTGAAACAGAGGTGCGTCGGATTGTATTGGTCGACATTGCTTTCCTTGGGGATGGTTGATTAACGAAAGACGATTCTCGGCATCAGACGAAGCCGGGACCGCTCGAACCAGCATGGCGTTGAATGAAATCCTCGTTGACTTCGATACCGATGCCAGCCTTCTCGCTCGGTCGGATCGTGCCACTTGCGTCAACGTCGAACGAGAAATCGATCAGATCGTCGCGCAGCGGGTTGTAAAGTGAGCAATCTGCTTCGAAGTACCCGGCGTTTTCAACAGCGCTGAGAACGTGCAGGGTCGCGGCCATGTTGATTCCCATACTGGAATGACAATGAATAGGAAGCTTTTGTGCAGAGGCCATCGCCGCAACCTTCAGTAACTCGGTGATACCACCCATCTTTGAGATGTCAGGCTGCAGTACAGTAACGGATTCGGCCTCGATGAGTTGCGCGAATTCGAAGCGGGTGAAATGGTTTTCACCGGCAGCCAGTGCAAAGCTGCACAGCAACTTCGCTTCACGATAGCTGCGGTAATCGTGTGCGGGAAACGGTTCCTCGAGCCAACCTATGCGCGCCGCATCCAGGTACGGCGCAACAGTGCGAAAGTCGCGCAGAGTGTATGCAGTGTTGACATCGGTCAGGATATCGATGTCTGGGTATGCCTCGCGCACGGCGCTGACTCGTGCGATGTCGTCTGTGGTGGAGTCGCCTAGCCTGAGTTTGACCGCCTGGAAGCCGCGTTGAACGATCGACGCGACTTCGTCGATTAATGCGCCGGGCGACTGGAACCCGAGGCAGATACCGCCAGCGTAGGCCGGTACGCTACGCGACGCTCCGCCGAGCAGCCGGTAGAGCGGCCAGCCTGTCGACTTGCCACGGATGTCCCACAGCGCCATGTCGATCCCGCTCATAGCCGCCGCACAAGCCGCACCCATTCCGTGTGACGCAAGCTGATAGCGATAGATTTGCGACCAGACGCCATTCACATCTGTTGCCTCGAAACCGGTAACAAGTTGCTTAAGTGTCGTGTTGACGAGCGTAGCGACCGCGAGGTGAGCACGCCCGTGGTGCGACTCGCCCCAGCCGACGATGCCCTCATCTGTAATAACCTTGACGATTACGGTATCCCGCTTGACCATCCTCCCGATTCCCAGACTGACCTGATATGCAGGAGGAACTGGAACGGTAACCGGATAGGCCACGATATCCAAGATTTTCATTTTCTTCTAAGTACGGACGATGCGTTGTGGGTTAAAGACGTCTCTGCGTCTCAGGGCTTTTGATAGAGTCGAGATAGCGCGACCACACTTCGGGATTGACTAAATTTTCCGGCATGCGTGAATGCAGGATGTCAACGACGGCCCGAGCTGCGCCAGTGCTCATTCGTTCCAAACCTTCAGTTGTGAAAGCGGCGACGTGCGGCGTCAATAAGACGTTGTCGAGCGACCAATAGGGGTGTGCGGTGGGCAATGGCTCCGGTTCGAATACATCAAGTGCTGCGCCAGCGATCTGACGGCTACTCAAGGCTTGAACCAACGCTTCATCGTCAATCAGCCCGCCGCGCGCTGCATTGACGAGTAGTGCGCTCCGCTTTGCCAGAGCTAGTAAGCGTGCATTAACCATGTGTTTTGTTGATGCGACTAGCGGCGCGTGAAGCGTGATGACGTCTGCGCCAGCGAACACTTCCTCGATCGACGTTTGCTCGATGAACAGCGGCAACCCTTCGCGCTTGCTGCTGTCACAACCAATGACGCGCATCCCAAAGCCATGATGCAGCGCTTCCGCGACTCTGATGCCAATTCGGCCAAGGCCAACTACGCCGACGGTCCGCCCGCGCATCTCGAAGCCCTGAAACGCCTGCCTCACGAGCCAGCCGTTTTTCCGCCAAGATGTGGGGAGCCGGTCAAAGCCGCGAGCCATCGCTAAGATCGCACCAACGACATGCTCGGCGACCGCTTGCGTGTTTGAGTCTGGGAGGTTTGCGACCGGAATTCCTGCGCGGGTTGCCCGTTCAACCGGTATGAAATCCAGACCGACTCCGTGGCGCACACAGGCTCTCAGACGCCGAGCGCGATCGAAGATGTCCTCCGGAAGACGCACGCGGACGATGAGCGCGTCAACGTCGGATACGAGCGAGCGCAGCGTATCCTCCCGATCATTTGGCGCGGTAAGTAGTTCGCAAGTTGGCGCGAGGATGGATAAGGCGGATGGATCGATTGGGTTCGTTGCTAGAACGCGAAACGGTTTCGTCATGGAATATCCTGCGTGCGTCTTAACTGGTACAACCAGATATTACGAGCCGTCGTCGCGTTCCGTCAACAAAAAAGTAGATCGGCCTTGAGCAGCACGACTGCGTGCAGAACAGGATCGGATGCGGCACGACGATCTAATACTCGCGAGACTTGCTTTTCGGCGCACGTCGTCGTAGTGTCAAATCTGGTACAACCAGAAACCGGAGTAGATATGCCGAAGACAGTGGGCGTTGTGGGAATAGGTGCGATGGGGCAAGGCGTAGCAAACTCGCTTATACGGGCGGGGTTCGCAGTAACAGGCTATGACGTGAGTGCGGACGTGCGCGCCAAATTTTCGGCAGCTGGAGGCATTGCGTGCGACCGCTTGGCTGATCTCGGTCAGCGGTCGGATGTGGTGATTATCTTGGTGGTAAACGCTGCTCAGACGGAGCAGGTCCTTTTTGGCACCGATGGATTGGCTTCAACGCTCAAGGCAGGCAGTGTCGTGATTGCTAGCTCGACGGTAGCACCAGCATTCGCCGAGGCAATGGCGAAGCGACTCGAAGAGCAGGGGATCGCGATGATCGACGCTCCTGTATCGGGAGGGGTGGTCGGCGCAGCGGCGGGAAAACTGACGATCATGGGCTCAGGACCGCAGTCGGCGTATGATGCCTGTAAGGATGTATTTGATGCCTACGCAGCCAAAGTGTACCGGTTTGGTGAGCAAGTCGGATTGGGCTCCAAAGTGAAGCTGATCAATAATCTGCTTTGTGGCGTACATATCGCAGCTGCAACCGAGGCAATGGCATTGGCGAAGCGCCAAGGAATCGAGCCTCAGCTCCTGTACGACGTTATCACGAACAGTGCAGGAAACTCGTGGGCGTTCCAAGATCGCATGCCCCACGTGATTGCAAATGACTTTGCTCCCGTGACTGCGCTGAACATCTTCGTTAAAGATCTAGGCCTGGTTCTCGACATGGCCGACAGCTCGCAATTCGTCGCGCCGTTGACAAAATGCGCGCATCGCATGTTCTTGTCGGCTGCCGAAGCGGGTCACGGTCTCGCGGACGATACCTCCGTAATCAAGATTTTCGATGACGTCGGCCGAGTACGCTCAGTACTGGCCCCTTGATACTTGGATTGATTGGGCGAGCAGTTGTCTGAGGCCTGTTGACATTCGCTTGGTACGCCGATACGACGCCGGTCGGCGTAAAGCCAAACGGACTCGCTTCGTTGAAAGCGAGCCAATCAGAGTCTCAGAGACGAAGTCAAGTAGTCGAGCCGGCCGCCCGAACACCGACGAGAAGATCTCTCATTGGGGCTATTAACGCATTCTCGAAGTCAGCATAATTCTCATCCTTGCAGGCTGCCGCGACTAGACGGTCAGAATCTAACGATCACGCTAGCGCCCGAGCTACGTCTGCGACCGGCCAAGTACTTGTAGGCAGGCAATGTAAGCACGGAACGCCAGGGACGCCTTGGCTTCATACTTTGCAAGGCCGTGACCCGCGCTACCGCCGCCGGCGTAATGAGCAACTTAAACGGAAGACGGGGGAGACATTCGAGGTAGCGCGTAGTCACCCATGGACTGCGATGCTTGCTATGTAGAAGTGCCGAGAGGTAAAGTCGTTGGCTGACGGAAAACTTAACGCGCATAGGACCCGGCATGAAGCCAAAACTCGAGAGCTTTTCGAGCGCGATTAACATATTCGCTGCAATCGTAGACGCAGGCACGTTTAAAGGGGCGGCGGAGATTGTGGGAATGTCTCCGCCGGGGGTAAGCAGAGCGATTGCAAGGCTTGAAGATCGGCTCAAGCTGAGGCTATTTCACCGCACCACCCGTGCAGTCTCTCTCACGGAGGAGGGGCACCGCATGTACGAACGCATGTTGCCTCATCTTATTGCACTCGAAGAAGCGGCGGCGGAAGTTTCGGGTGTGTCGATGTCGGTCCGCGGCCGGCTTAAAGTGAACCTCGATCCCGTATGCTATCGAACTGTGCTCGGTTCGCGGCTTGACAGTTTCATGGACCTGCATCCCGAGCTGAAAATTGAATTCATCGCGCGGGACAGCTTGGGTGATCTGGTGTCAGAAGGCTTCGACGTCGCGCTCAGATTCGGCAAGCCAAAGGACTCTACGCTTGTAGCGCGTAAAGTACTCGATACGGCTATCATGACACTCGCAGCGCCATCGTATCTCGTGCAGCGAGGGCGTCCCAGCAGACCTGAGGATCTCGAGAACTCCGACCATCGATGTTTGGAGTTCCGCGATCCGGCAGGCGGAAAGCCCTTCCCTTGGGAGTTCCATCAGGGCCGGAAGCGCGTCGTGATAACGACACGCGGTCGGCTGACGGTCAACGATCCGAGCGCATTACTTGACGCCTGTCTGGCAGGATCGGGCATCGCCCAAATGCTATCTATAGGCGCCGAGCATTTGATTGCAACAGGGCTTTTAGTGAACCTATTTCCTGATTGGGCAGACGAGCGTTATCCGCTATACGTTTTTTATCCGTCGCGTGAGCACATTCCAGCAAAGACCAAGGTCTTTCTCGACTTTATTGATGGGCTGAAGGAATAATTGCAACCATTCGCGCGCGTCCGGCCTGTATGCCTGATAGCGCTCCCGATGTACGTTTCCATTATGATTCAGCCAGACGGCGAGGCTGGGGACGCCGTGAGGCCATGCGCCTCACGGCTCAGGTCCCGGTTACCCAAATTGCAATTACGACCCTTATACAAGCACCGCTTCCCTGAGGATGGAAAACGCTATGCCCCGGGTTAGAGGCAGGTGAGAAATGCTGTTATCGAATTCGATGACGGCGCGGATGTTGAATGTCAGCGGCTAACAACCGCGGCGTCGACGCAGCGCGCTAAATCAATCGATCCTTATCGTGGTAACGTTGCATCCAGTGGGGATATGGTATTCGAGTTTCTGAAACCGAGTCCAAACGCGCGAGGTGTTCGACACTGAGTTGAATGTTACGCGCGTCAAGATTCTGCGCTAGCTGCTCCGGCGTGCGGGCACCGACTATGACGGATGCGACGGCTCGCTTCGCGAGAAGCCAAGCTATCGCGACCTGCGCCTGCGATGCCTCGAGGGAGTCAGCTACCTCGATAAGCACCTCTAGAATCCTATGACCTATACCCTGGTCGACCGGCGGAAACTCTAGTTTACTGCGCCGCCCCGCGGATGACTCGGCGCTTGCATATTTTCCGCTCAAGTAGCCACCCGCGAGCGGACTCCACACTAGCAGTCCCATTGACCGCGACTCGGCCACGGTAACGATGTCGTGTTCGACGTCTCGGCTCGTTAGTGCATAGTGGACTTGGTTGCTCACGATCGGTGTGCGATCGGTGCGCTCTGTATAGGCTGAGGCACGCTCCATATCAGCCGCGCTGAAGTTACAAGCGCCGATGTGACGGACCTTTCCCTGCGTCACCAGATCATCAAGCGAACGTAGCGTTTCGTCGAGCGGTACCAGCGCATCCCGATCGTGTAGCTGGAGTAGGTCGATATGGTCTCGTCCGAGACGCCGTAGACTCGTCTCCACCGATCGGATTATGTGGGAGCGACCAAGGCCGACCTGATTATGGCTGGGACCGGTACGAAGCCGTACCTTCGTGGCCACCAGCATTTTCGTCTCGTCGAAGCTAAGCGCCTTGATTACTTGCCCGACGATCTCTTCGGAGAGACCTTGCGAATAAACGTCCGCTGTGTCGATAAGATTGACGCCTTGCTCGGCGGCGACAGCCGTGAGGTGGATGGCTTGATCGCGGTCCAGTCCGGCTATGTTGCCCCAGATGCCGGATCCCGCACCAAAGGTCATTGCACCAAGGCTCAGGCGGGAAATACGCAGCCCAGTTGTACCAAGAGTAATGTAGTCCAAGAAGCTCTCCTTGTTTCGACGAGTGGCGCGTCTCGAGCGCTCAGCTCGCGTCTGCGACTAGCTTTTTAATAACGGTATCGAGATCGACCTGACCGCGGATGACATTCTCAGGCGATCCTTCAAAGCAGATCCAGCCTTCATTGAAGCCGTCGAGCATGCGGATACGGGGCATCGGATTCCTCATGCCTTGGGACTGGAACATAGATTCCCACTGCGACCTTTCAACGACTTCGGCCTGCACGGGATGCCCGAAGGCTCGCGAGAAAGCAGCCGCAATATCGTTGGGACTGACACGGTGTGGACCCTCGATCTCAACGACGCGGACGCCGGTCCACGTCTCCTGCAGCAATTTTGCCGCAAGGGAGCCAACGTCTTCCGTTGCCACCATTGGCACAACGCGATCTAGCGGTTGCAGGAAGCTGGCGATTCTCGCCGCGTCACGAGCCGCTGCGACGTCCCACGCCGAATTTTCTAGGAACCAGCCCGGCCGCAAGAAGGTTACTGGGATGGACAGATGGGTCAACGTTTGTTCCATGAGCGTTCGCTGCGTGAGCAAATTGCTCTCAGTTGCATGTGCGCCAATGGTCGACAGACATACAACCTTTTTCGGTTTCGCAAGACGCAAAGCGCTCGCGACTGCGTCAATTACGGCCTTGGCCTCTGGAAATCCAGGAGCCGGGTCGAACTCGGAGGGTGGCAAAATAAAGACTCCCGTTGCGCCATGGAAAGCAGTCGCTAGCGCTGACTCGTCTTCCATGTCGGCGATAGCGATTTGACAACCTCGCTCTCGCCACGATGCGGCGCGGTCCGCATCTCGAACGACTGCCCGTACTTGCTGGCCGCAGGCGAGGAGCGCCCGCGCCAATGCGCCACCGACTTTGCCCGTGATACCCGTGACTGCATACATGATGCCGGTCCTTTATAGAGTTGAAGTGATCGGTAAGGAGTTCCGCACTAACTAACTTTCAGTTAGGCTCGGCGCAAGCCGGAATAAAGGCCTTGCTCGAACTGACCATACAGGTTGACCACGCGTTCATCATAAAAAGGCAGGACCTGCGAGAACATGGACCCCGCTACGCGTTTGACAGGGTCGATCCAGAAGTAGGTATTTAGCAGGCCCGCCCAACTGCCACTTCCGGCGCTACGACCATGTGGGCCTGCCTCCGTGTTGATGTCAAAGGACAATCCCCATTTGTGTGCCTGATCAGGGAACTGATCGAAGCTATTTGACCATGCGGGTTGCGCTGTCTTCATCTCGCCAACTGCGAGATCACCAATATGATTGCGGAACATCGAGGCAACTGTCTCGGAGCGCAGGAGGCGCTCACCGCGGTATGTTCCATTTCCAAGAAGCATGCGCAGAAAAGTCATGTAGTTGTTCGGCGTACTAAACAAGCCTCCTCCGCCCATGAAGAACTCTGGGCGCTGGTTCATCTCGAACGGTTCGGGCTTGAGACTTCCATCACCTTGACGACGGTGTAACGTCGCGACCCGTCGCTTCTGTGCGGTGCCGATAAGAAACCCGGTATCGTTCATTTCAAGCGGAGCGAAAATGTTCTCTCGGAAGTAGACTTCAAGTGACTGGTCGGCCACGGCCTCGACAAGCTTGCCAACCCAGTCCATGCTAATCCCATACTGCCAACGCTCGCCCGGTTCGAATTCGAGCGGTGCTGCAAACGCACCATTTAGCGAGTAGCCAATATCTGGCATCCCGGTCACTTTCTCGTACTCGGTGAGGCGATCGCTCCAGATGCTGTAGGTGAAGCCGGAAGTATGGGTCAGCAGATGACGGACCGTGATCGCATTCCGCGCTGGCCGCAGTATTGGATGACCCGTTGTGTCGAATCCTTCGAGCACCTGCGGCGTTTTTAGTTGCGGCAGCAGATCCGAGGCGGGTTGTTCGAGCTTGAGCCTTCCCTGCTCGACAAGCTGCATGCACGCCGTTGCAGTGATTGCCTTGGTCATCGAGGCGAGCCAGAAGATCGAGTCTCCCGTTATCGGCCGCAAGCGTTCAGCATCTGCATGACCAGCATGACCCGAGTAGACAACCCCTTGCTCCGTCGCTCCTATCGCAACCACCCCGGCTACTGTGCTGTCTTCGACCGCTGTGCGGAGGGATGCGTCGATTGAGTCGAATCGTGCAGTGGACTTCGAAATGGCGGCAGATTGGTGCCTACTCGTGGCAGCGCTCGCGCTGCGCGCTTGCAGTGGCGCCAATGTTGCCGCAGCCAGCAGACCGGATGCGCTCTTAAGTAGAGCGCGGCGTTGAAGTCGGAAAGACATGTTTTCTCCAGTATAAGGACGATGACAATGTGTTATCAGATCGGTCTGGGCACCATTCTCGATGTCGGCGCCAACAAGCAAAATACTTCGCTAAGCACTTCATTAGTGACGTTTAGTCACTAATCGGTGTGTCGTGTCTGTTTTGCAGACCCCAAACCCGACGCCAAGACGCGGCTTCGCACGACTTCAGGGACGAGGCATGAAGTGCCTTTCGCAGAGCCGTTTTGCGACATATTGACGAAAGCGTCGCGCGGGGTATACTGAGCGCTCAGTCAGATGCAGTCTTGGTGGTGTTTTGGTCGGGGCGGTGGTTGCCCCTCGGAGACCGGGGCTTCCAGCGCGGTCGCATATATAGGTGGACCAAATATGAAAATCGTCGATATGCACTCGCATTGGGGCACGCGCCGCGGCTTTCCGTTGCGAACGCCCGAAGAGCTCGCGCAGCAAAAGAAGACATGGAATTCTGAACCCGTCTACCACTCGGAGGCGGAAATGGTCCAACACTTCCGAGACAACGACGCGCGCGTTATCCTAGATTTGGGCTACACCAAATACCTACCGATCGAAGAAGTCTCGGCGTTGCACGACTATGCGTTCGATGTCCAGCGCAAAGGCATGGACGTAATCGCCGGGCATTGGCTGCATATTGACCCGTTAGATCGCGACGCTGGGGTGCTGGAATTACGACGGTGCATCGAGGCAGCCCCGAGTTTTGTGGGTTACGCGGTGTCGGGTTCGGGGTCCGCTCCTGCAAGCGACCCGATCTGGTTTCCGTTCTACGATCTTTGTGCGCAGACCGGAACGCCAGTGTTGATCTTCGTCGGCACCACCGGACTAGGCGCGGGACTGCCTGGCGGAGGCGGAATACTGCTAGACAATTGCCATCCGCGTCATCTCGATTTCGTCGCGGCGAAGTTTCCGTCGCTTCGCATAGTCGCGGCACGCCCTGGTTGGCCATGGCAGACGGAAACCATCGCAGTTTTGATGCATAAGCGCAACATATGGTACGAGCTGCACGGATGGTCTCCGAAGTACTTTACCACCGACCTTAAGCATGAAATCAGCCGACGTCTGCGTAATCGCGTGATGTTTGGTGCCGATTATCCGCTGTACTCCTACAATCGATTGCGCGCCGATTGGGAGAAGGAAGGCTATGCGCAGGAAGTCCTTGAAAGTGTGTTCTATCTTAATGCCGAGCGCTTTCTCGCCGGCGAGGAGACGCAATGAATCTCCAACTAAAAGGGAAGGTGGCGATCGTCGGCGGTGGCAGCCAGGGAATCGGTCTTGGTATCGCGCGTACACTCGCCGCTGAGGGCGCCAGCGTTGTGATCACCGCGCGTCGTGAGGAAGACCTCAAGCGCGCGGCCCACGAAATTCACGAAATGACCGGCAACCAGGTGACATGGATCCCAGCGGATTGCCGTAAGGCGGAAGACTGCGAAAGAGTAGCGACGACCGTTCGCGCTGTCCACGGGGGCATTGATGTGCTGGTGAACAACGACGGTGCGCCGCCGGTCGGCCCATTGCTTTCTTTCGACGATGCAGCGTGGCATCGCGCAGTCGAGCAAAATCTAATGTACCCGGTGCGCATGGTCCGGCAGGTCGCGGAGTCAATGAGAGAGCGGGGCGGTGGGAGCATTCTTAACATAACTGCCATCTCTGCAATCCAGCCGATCCGCGACCTCGGGCTTTCGGTGGCGACTTGGGGCGGCGTGATCGGCTATGCGAAGACTTTATCGATAGAACTCGCAGAGTTTGGCATCAACGTCAACACAATCTGTCCCGGCTACATCGACACCTCGCGCCTGCGCAAGGTCTTCGCCGCGGGCGATGAACCGGACGAGAGCGTGCGCACCCGTTTGTTACTGGACGTTCCCCTCGGGCGAGTCGGTACGGTCGACGATATTGCAGGTCTCGCGGCATTGCTGGTGTCGCCGCGCGGCGCCTACATTACAGGCGCTGCCATTCAGGTTGACGGCGGTCTGCTTCGCGGCGTCCGCTAGACCGTCCAGTCATTGCAGCAAAGGAGCCGACCATGAGAGTTCAGCCGGAGCGCCAAGTAGCGCAGCATTTGCAGGATCTTTATCGTCGCAATGGTTGGTGGAAAGACGTTACGTTTAGCGAGATACTGGAGAAGCGCGTCTACGAGATGCCCGATCGCATTGCGTTCAAAGATGACCGCCGTTCAGTGACTTACGCGCAGCTGTGGTCCGAAGTGCGGCGGTTTGCGGAACTGCTGCGCCGCCAAGGGATCGGTCATGGCGATGTCGTAACACTGCAAGTGCCGAACCGCGTCGAGTTTCCGGTCGTGTTCTTCGCACTCGAACTGATTGGGGCGATTGCGAATAAGATCAGTCCCGATCTGCGCGCGGAGGAATTGCGCTACATTCTCGATTTTTCTGAGTCTAAGGCATACGTGTGCGCGCTTCAGTTCAAGGGCTTCAATTACATTGACATGTTTCGCGACGTGCGCGGCAGGTTGCCTGCCCCTGTGTTGGCCGTTTGCGTCGATCCCGTTTCAGGCGACGACGTCGTCTCTTTCGCGCAGACACTTTCCGTCTTGCCTGAGATTCGTGACGAGCATCGGCTGTACATGGACCCTGACGAGATCATGCGAATGTGCTTTACATCTGGAACAACCGGTAATCCGAAGGGTGTACTGCATAGTTTTAACACTACACTGTGTGCTGCAGCTTTTTTGAATCGCGACATGCGGGTTACTAAGGACGACGTGTTCCTGGCGTATTTGCCGGTAGCGCTGAACTGGGGCTATCTGACGTTGCTTCAGTCAGTTATGGCGGGAGCATGCACCGTATTGCTAGAGCGCTTTTCGGCGCGTGCCGCACTTGAGCGCATCGCTTCGGAGAATGTGACGTTCGTTCCGACCGCGCCCGCTGCCATCGTCGCAATGCTCAACGCGCCGGAGTTAAGCTCGACGGACTGCTCCTCGCTACGCGTGATGGTAACCGGCGGTGCATCTGCGTCGTTAGAAACGATTAGACTCTTCGGCTCGGCTTTCCCTCAGGGTCGGCTTATCGAACTCTACGGCATGTTGGAGACAGGCTTCCATTCTTATACACGGCTCGAAGACGATCCCCTCGAAGTGATCGGGACGGTAGGGCGGTGCGTGGCGGAGATGGAACTCGGCGTACTCGACGACGTGGGACGGTTTGTCAATGACGGCCAGACAGGCGAGCTATGCGCGAAAGGGCCGTCGGTGCATCTTGGCTATTTGAATAACGCACAGGCG
The DNA here is from genome assembly GCF_023631085.1 of Caballeronia sp. INML1. NCBI lineage: Bacteria > Pseudomonadati > Pseudomonadota > Betaproteobacteria > Burkholderiales > Burkholderiaceae > Caballeronia > Caballeronia sp. INML1. The sequence continues at coordinate 42,899 of NZ_JALQDT010000077.1, forward strand.
AACAGCGAGAGCTTCACGGACGAGGGGTGGTTCAGAACTGGCGACCTTGGAGAGATCGTCGATAAGAACCGCAATATCCGAATTTCTGGGCGCAAAAAAGAGATCATCAATCGAGGTGGAAAAAAGTATTTTCCGCGCGAGATCGAAGACCTGCTGTACGAGCACGAAGCCTTTCTGCAGCTTGCAGTTGTCGGCGTACCCGACGCACGCCTTGGCGAACGGAACTGCTTATGCGCAGTTCTCAAGCCAGGCGCCCAGATCACCCTCGACGCGATCATCGCCATGATAAAAGGTCGGGTTGCCGATTACAAATTGCCGGAGGAACTGGTGATACTAAATGAATTCCCGATGACTCCAACGGGAAAAATTCGTCGTGCCGAGCTACTCAAGCAACTCAGTGCACGCGTTGGTTGACCGGCATGGAGCAGTCTTGATTGGCAAGGAGGCGGTTCGCAGGCATAGCGCCGACGCGCGGGTCGGCGCTATGCTTGAGTACTGAATCGACATGATGGAAAAGTTTGATCCACCCCCGTTTTTGGTCCGAACCGCAGTCAAGTGTCGGTTTAAGAACTGCTGCTTTGGATTGCGCGCCCGCGCGATCTGAACCTGCGTCATGTGACTACGAGGCCGCACGGTGCCGGCCTCGTACGCCATTCTTCATCAGCCGCTCGGCGTGGCGCATTGAGGCGAACCGGTGCTCGTTCAGCATGCATCCAACACCTTGGCGCCAATGCTGGCCCGTTGTCGACCGTAATGTTGGCCGGTGGTGGGAAATTCACTGCGCCGCTAACCTTGTCGACTACCAACCCGAGTCGTTGGTCAATTAAGGCTCGACAACGCCGCGCTGGAAGACCTGCTGGCTCAATATAGCCAGCCAACAGGCCTAGCGCGATCCGGCCAGGGATTGATGACCGAACGCACCGCGGGATGTTGCCCGGCGGGCCGTAGGGATTCGCGCTCGCTGATTTACTACGATCCACACCTTTCTGACGGGCTGGCCTATGTTCGGCAGTTTCGATCCCTGAACGTGCTCGACGACTACACGTGCGAACGCCTGGTTATCGAAGGTCGGTACGTCATCCGAGTGCGCCTACCGAATGTTCGTGGCGGCGGCCAAGGCGAGTTACGGTCTGGCAGACGATACGTCTGTAATCAAAATTTTTCGACGACGCAGCACAACTCCGAGCGCTGACGAGTCGGTGAGATGTTCTTCCTTGCGCTCCGATCTTGGGGTCTTTCCGGATGTAAATCGCGGCGCTTTCACATTGACAGCAAGTGTTCCACTGCTATACTCAAATGCAAGGTGACTGAGCGCTCAGTTCGATAGATGGTAAGGAGGCGTTGATGGGTCGGCTAGTTCATAAGACTGCATTTATAACGGGTGGTGGGAGCGGCATCGGTGCAGCAGCGGCGTTGCTATTCGCGAGAGAAGGATGCGGAGTCGCAATAGGCGATCGTGATGTAAGCGCCGCGCATCGGATTGCCGATGAGGTCAATCGCGCGGGTGGAGAGGCGATCGTTTTCGAGCTAGATGTCACGCGCGAAGACAGCGTCCGAGGAGCGATTGCGGGAACTGTCTCCGCCTTAGGCGGTTTGGATGTGCTCTACAACAACGTGGGCGGATCTGCAGTAAATGACGGGCCAGTCACTGAAGCTTCAGCAGAAGAGTTCTGGCGTTGCATCAATGTCGATTTGTTTGGCACTTGGCTGGGCTGTCGCCATGGCATTCCCGAGCTGGTGCGGCGCGGGGGAGGATCGGTAATTAACACCTCTTCCGTTCTTGCACTGATAGGTTCGCCGAACAAGGATGCCTACACAGCCGCCAAGGGCGCGGTCGCTGCACTGACGCGATCAATGGCGGTCGAATATGCGCCACACAAGATCCGCGTCAACGCAATTGCGCCGGGCATCACCCGGACACCACGCGTCGAGCGTCTGCTTGCAGAGGACGGAGTGACCGCACGGCTCGCACAGGGCTATCTTCTTGGCATCTGCGAGCCGATTGACATCGCGCATATGGCACTTTACCTAGCGTCGGATGAATCACGGTTGACGACGGGACAAGTCTTGTCAGTTGATAGCGGCGCATCCATCGCTTAGCCAACCAGAGCGAAAAATAGAAAAATCTTAGGAGACGGAAAATGCAACGACGAAACGATTTTGGCGCTTTTTTCCTTGGCGTCACACTCTCAATGGCGGTGGTTCCAGCACATGCGGATGACGTGCTCAAGTTCGGCGTGAGCGCACCGATGTCAGGTGCCGCGGCGAACTGGGGCATCGGTTGCGACTGGGTCGGCCAAAAGGTCGCAAAGCACATTAACGACAACGGCGGCATTCGTGCTGGCGGCAAGTCTTACAAAGTGCAACTGACTACCTACGACAACCTGTACACTGCCGCTGGTGGCGCGCAGAGCGCACAGGCTATGATCAACCGAGATGGCGTACATTACATTGTTCAGAGCCTTGGAACCGCGCCCGTGCAGGCGACGCAGAGTCTATCGGAGCGTTCGGGCGTAGTTCTCTTGACAACTGCATGGGGCAAGACAATCAAAGGCCCAAAGTTCCCGCTGACGTTCACCAATTCAAACACACCGTATGAGATTTTTGGACCGCTCTTTTCGCTCGTGAAGCAACAGCATCCGAACGTCAAGACCGTGGCATTGCTCAATCCGAACGATTCAACCGGCCAGCAGGCCGAAGCGCAATCCAAGCAGGAGTGGGCAAAGCTCGGCGTGAGTGTCGTCAGCTCCAGCTTCTATGAGCGCGGCACGACGGAATTTCAGTCCATTGCGACAAAAGTGGCCGCTGCCAAACCCGATGCTGTTGATCTCGGCGGATCGGCGCCCGGCGACGCTGGCAGCGTACTGAAGGAACTGGCGATTCAAGCCTGGGCGGGCGTAAAGCTGTATCCAGCGGGCACGGGAAGCGACACTCTCGTGAAGGTGGGCGGCAAGAGCGCTGAAGGCGTCTATATGGGCCAAGGCGCCGACTTCTCCGGCCCAACGGCGACCAAACTGCAACGAGATCTCGATACCGAGGCCAAACTGGCGCTAAAAGAACCGCTCAACATCCTGCAGATGGGCGTATGGGACGGCGTGATGGCGATCAAGGCCGGTATTGAAAAAGCTGACAGCGTTGATCCAAAAGCGGTAGCCCGAGCACTGCCGTCAACGAAGCCGGACACATCGTATGGAGCGGTGGGTTATGGCGGCAAGGCGACCTATGGCTCGCCGCAGCAACTGCTCGTGCCCGTGATCATTACCCAAATCAGAAATGGCAACACGGTCGAAGTGCGTCGAGTGGATTCACCGGACGTCAGCGGCAGTTAAGCGGGCGGCCATCTCACGACCCTCACATCGGTGCTGCACCGCTCGCGGACCGACCGCAAATCTGCACAGAAGGGTGATCTCCATGACGTTATTTCTTCAGCTTGCGTTGAACACGCTACAGGCAGGCTCCGTATACGTGCTGTTCGCGCTCGGCCTTACGCTGATTTTTGGCGTGATGGGCGTGGTGAACTTCGCGCACGGTCAGTTCTTCACGCTTGGCGCCTTACTAACGAGCGTACTGGTGCCGTCGCTGCAAGAAGCGCTGCACATCGGCGTCGCCGTGTCGTTCTTACTGTCGAGCGTGCTCTCGATCGCCGTCGTGCTCGCGTTGGCACTCGCGGTCTATCAGTGGGGCTTCCGGCAGTACCTGAGAGATATGGTCGGCTCGTTCATCCTTTCGGTCGGCATGCTGCTGTTTTTCGAAGGCGCTTTCTTATGGATCTTCGGCGGCGTGCCGCGGGTGGTCCCGAACATCGCGCCCGGCGAGCTACGCATCCTTGGTGCCGGGATCGAATTGCAAAGACTGATCGTTTGCGTGGTCGCGGTCGTGGTCGCGATATTGCTGTATGTGATGCTCGGGTATACGCGCTTTGGTCGCGCAATCCGAGCAACCGCTGAAGACGCCGGCGCTGCCGCGCTCCAAGGCGTGCGGTATAAGCGGACACTGCTCTATGGCTTCATGATAGGGTCGTTTCTCGCTGCTGTCTCCGGTTGTCTGATCGCGCCAATCACGGTGATAACCCCGGCAGTCGGGAACGACTATCTAGTCAAAGGTTTTATCACGATTATCATCGGCGGGTTGGGCTCAATTCCCGGGGCTATTCTTGGCGGGCTAACGATCGCGTTTCTCGAAAGCGTCGTCGGTTATTACCTTGACGGCACTATGGCGACGATCGGCATGTTCTGCCTAGTTGCCGTGCTACTTCTGTTCCGACCACGGGGGATGCTCGGCCATGTACAGCATTGACCGCAAGATCATTGTGCTGAATGCCGTGTTGTTGGTCGCGGCCATCGGGGCGCTCAGTTATTTTGAGCCGACGTATCTGACGCAACTTGTCGTCTGGTCTGCGATTAATGCGGTTCTCGCCGCCAGTATGCGCTTCGTTTTGCTCATCGGCGAGACGAACATGGCATGCGGCGCAATCTATGGCTTCGCTGCGTACCTCACCGCGATCGCCGTGACGAACGGTTTGGACGTGGTGCCACTTGTGCTTATTGCATCGAGCGTCGGCGCGGCCGTACTTGGCTTGCTGTTCGGTTGGATGACCTTGCGTGTGAAGGGGCCGTACTTCATGCTGATCGGTTTCGCGTTCACCGAGGTCATCCGTCTAGCATACACGCGTATCGATTTCGTCGGCGGCAATTCTGGCATGGTTGGCATCTATGCTCCGATGTCGCTCGAACCGTGGATGCCCGCGCTCAGCGTGTCGGTATGCTATCTACTGCTATGCGGTCTTTTCGCGGTGGAGAAGTCGTCGTTTGGTTTGCTAATGAACGCCATTCGCAACAACGACAACGTGGTTGAGACGCTGGGTGTTAGCGCTCTGCGCGTGAAGCTCTTGTGCTTTGTAATCGCCGCGTTGGTGGTCGGTGCGGCGGGATCGATACACGCATACAGCTATCACGTCATCAGCCCTGGCGATTTCAGCTTCCTAATTCCGGTTTACGCGCTTGCATACGCGAAGGTCGGCGGTGAGCGTCATATCGTTGGACCGGTGATCGGCGCCATCTTCCTCACGGTCGTCTCGCAACTCGTGCAGGGCTCGGGCGCGCTGCAGTATGTGCTGTTCGGCGGAGTCATTATTTTATCGATGCTCGGCGTGCGCGGCGGACTGATCGACGTCGGAAAATGGATTGGTTGCTGGTGCCTAATTGGCGGAAGGCCCGGTGTTTCGAAAGACCGTGCGAGCGGAGAACTTGGATGAATAACCATGACTTGCAATCGTCGCGCCAGTACTCCGCGCATCCATTGCTGGCGGTGAAGGGCTTGACACGGCGCTACGGCGGACTCGTCGCGGTTTCCGATCTGAATTTCGAGATCCGCGCGGGCGAGATCCTCGGGCTGATCGGTCCGAATGGGGCCGGGAAGACCACGACATTCAATCTGCTCTCGGGTCACGTGAAACCAAGCGGTGGGGAAATGCTCTTCGACGGCGCCAGCATTGCAGGTCTCGCGCCGCACGCGATTAGCCGACGTGGACTGGTTCGCACCTTTCAGCACGATAGTTTTTTCCGCGACATGACGGTGCTCGAAAACCTCGTAATCGCCGCAAACCGGCAGTGGCGAAAACGCATAGACCGGGTAGAAAGCGCGCATGCGATTGCAGCGCGAGTAGGTCTGGAAAAACATCTTGACATGGAAGCCGGGAGTTTGCCGCACGGAATGCAGCGGCTGCTCAGCGTTGGCATTGCGATCTCGACAAAGCCCAAGCTGCTGGGGCTAGATGAGCCGTTGACCGGACTGCATACCGTCGAAGTTGCGAATGTGCTCCACTTACTTCGCACGCTCTGTCGGGAAGACGGCACCACCATCCTAATCGTCGACCACAATATGAAGGCGATGATGGGCATATGCGATCGTTTCATCGTGCTTCAATACGGCAAGTTGTTGGCACAGGGTAGTGCGGAAGAAGTGCGCAATAACCCCGAGGTGATTCTCGCTTATCTGGGGACAACACAATGACAACGACAACTTCTCTTTCAGTGCGTGATCTGCGTGTGCGCTACCGCGGCGTGACAGCCGTTGACGGCGTCAATCTCGACCTGCCCCGTGGCGCAGTAGTAGCGCTGATTGGCTCGAACGGGGCCGGTAAGACTTCTGTGATGAACGCGGTGATGAATCTCGCGGGGGACTGTTCCGGCACCCGCGTCTTTGACGGCAATGATATCTCCAAGATGCGCACAGATCAGATCGTCGGTCTCGGAATGGCGCTCGTGCCCGAAGGGCGGCGGCTCTTTCCGTACATGACCGTTGCGGAGAATCTCACGATGGGTGCGTACCTGCGTCGCGACTCGGCGGCGATCCAACGCGATAGGGACCGCGTATTAGACGTCTTCCCCGCGTTGCGCGAGAAGCTCAATCATCCGGCGATGTCGCTGAGCGGCGGGCAGCAGCAAATGGTTGCGATCGGCCGCGCACTGATGTCGTCGCCGCGCCTTTTGCTACTTGATGAGCCGACCATCGGACTCGCACCAGCCGTGGTCGATCTAATCGGTACAACCATCCGCGCAATCAATCGAGATGGAGTGGACGTACTCTTAGTCGAGCAAAACGCGTCGGTGGCGCTTGATCTGGCGAGCTACGCCTACGTAGTTGATGGTGGCAACGTGGTCATGCAGGGCTCATCTGAAACCCTGAAACACGACAATCGGGTTCAGGCTACTTACCTTGGTCTTTGAAGCGGCGAGACAAGCCTATCGGAGCGCGTATGGATCACCGACCGAAACCGGTTTGGGCGCCTACTGACCATGACGTCACGACTGCGCAGGTTACTTCACTCGCGGAAACGCTTGGACAGAAGGATTTTGACAGCTTGTACGCATGGTCAATCGCCCATCCGGATGAGTATTGGGAAGGGGTGATACGGTGGCTTGGCATACGTTGGCGGGAGCCGTACTCATCATATGTCGACCTATCTAAGGGCAAGGCGTTTCCCCGTTGGTTCCCGGGTGGCAAGATCAACTGGGTCGAGAGCATCTTCGCGCCTTGCATGAACGACGGGCGCAGCGAACGACTAGCAGTCGTCTCGGAGGACGAGGGCGGGCGGGTCGTCGCACGTACTTTCGCGCAATTGCACGAGGATGTCCGTGCGTTCGCGGCGGGGCTGCAGAAAGCTCATCTCGGCGCTGGCGACCGGGTCGGCCTGCTCATGGAAAATAGCTTTGAAGCGGTCGTCTCGTTCTTGGCAATTTCGTGGATCGGTGCAGTCGCTGTGCCGCTCTTCTCCGGGTTCGGGGCGGACGCTATTGTCGCGCGGCTGATGGGCTGTGAAGCGAAAGGGCTAATTTGCACGGCCGGATATACGCGGCGCGGAAAGCCGGTGCGAATGGGCGAGACGATTGAGGCATGCGCGGCGGCACTCGCCTCGCTAAGTGTGGTGATTACCAAGCCGACGCGCGGTATGCCGCTCCAACCCATCGCTGGGGCGCTGAATTGGTACGACGTAACAGCGGCGGGCCGCGCAGATCCACTTGTCAACCCGCTGCTCGTTGAAGCGGATACGCCCTTTATGATCGTCTATACGTCGGGCACCACTGGCAAGCCAAAGGGCACGGTTCACACTCACGGCGGTTTTCCTCTGAAAATTGGCCACGACGCTGCGGTGTACTTCAACCTCGGCCCAGGCGATACTTGGCTGTGGCCAGCCGATATGGGGTGGGTCGCCGGTCCTATCACGATTGCTGGTGCGTTGTTGCGGGGCGCGACCCTGGTGTGCTACGGCGGCGCACCGGACTGGCCTGACTGGTCACGCTTGCCGCATTTAATTCGCCGGCATGGCGTTACCCACTTCGGCGCGTCGCCTACACTGATCCGCTCACTCGCAGCGCATCGATCGTCGATCTCGCGTTACGATCTCGAGTCCATCCGGCTTGTAATCACGGCGGGTGAGGTGATCGACACCGATACTTTCTGCTGGTATGGCCGCGCCTTCGACTGTCCCGTAATCAATTTCACAGGCGGTTCTGAGGCTTCGGGCGGACTGCTTGCGAACGTGGTCGTCAAACCGATCGTTCCCGGCGGCTTTAACGCCGTCGCACCCTCAATCCGGGTTGACGTCCGCGGGGGCGACGGACAACCGGTGCGCGGCAAGATGGGCGAATTGGCTGTGCTCGAGCCGTTCGTTGGGATGACGCGCTCGTTCTGGAACGATGCTGAACGTTATTTGGACACATATTGGCGCAGCATGCCCGATATCTGGATTCACGGCGATCTTGCGATCCAGTACGACGATCACATGTTCTTCCTTTACGGCCGCTCCGACGACACGCTTAAGATCGCGGGCAAGCGCGTAGGGCCAATAGAGATCGAAGACGTCGTCGTGAGCTTACAAGCGGTGGCAGAAGTGGCGGCGGTAGGCATCGCAGATCCGCAAAAGGGGCACCGACTCGTCGTGTTCGTCGTTCCCGACGAAATGTCGACAGAGGCGCAAACCGATGACGACCTTTGCGAGCAAATCAAGAGGATCGTCGCGCGAAAAGTCGGCCGGGAATTCGCGCCATCGGAGGTGCATGTCGTCGGCGAACTTCCAAAGACACGAAGCGGAAAGGTGATGCGGCGTCTCATTAAACGCGCATACGAGCGGCAGCCGCTCGGTGACATTGCGTCACTGGAAAACCCGGGCGCACTCTGCGCAATCCGCGCCCTGAGTCGAACCGATTGAATGGGAAGGGGGCAGTATGAAGATCGGTTTCGTCGGTGCTGGCCGGATGGGTTATCGAATGATCGGGAACCTGCTGCACCACCGACATGAGGTGTGTGTATTTGACAATGACGAGGCCGCGCTAAGACGCGTCGCAGAGCGTGGGGCGGCGGCTGCTTCACTCGCCGAGGTCGCGCGTCAGGAAATCGCAATTACGATGCTGCCGACGCCCGATGTCTCGCTGCAGGTGTAGAAGGCGACGCTGGTCTATTTGCGCTCACGCCGCGCAAAACGTTGCTGCTCGAATGCTCCACTGCCGACGTCGTGACGATCGAACGACTCGGCGTGAGGGGGACGCGGGCGGGCGCGCAGTTCGTCGATGCTCCACTGACAGGCGGCGTAGAAGGTGCGGAAGCCGGAACGCTAACGTTCATGGTGGGAGGTACGGGCGCACAAGTCACGCGCATCCGCCCCGTGTTGGAGGCGATGGGCGAGCGCATTCTCCACAGCGGGCCGTTCGGTAGCGGCAGCAAAATGAAACTCGTTACCCACATGATCTGCGCAACCAACTTGATGGTCGCCGCGGAAGCGCGGACACGGGCTCAAGCTGGGACTCGACGCGCAGTCAATGTATGACGTAATCGCAAACGGCACCGGGTGTTTGGCGCATACTACCCTCTACCAGGAGTCGTGCCCGGCGCCGCCGCGAGCCGGCGTTTCGCCCAACCGACGTTTCCAGTGACCGGCATGGCGAAGGACATGCGTTGCGCGCTCGACGCGGCGCGCGGCGTAGACGCGATTACCCCTCTACATAGCGTCGCGGAGAACCTGCTCAGGACTACTGCCAACATTTCGACAGGACGCTCGACTGGACCGCGGTCTCGACGATGTTCGGTTCGCGTCGCTTTTACCCGGATCTGCCGGGGGCTGGCGATTTTTTGTAACCTTGACTGAGATTACTTGAAGCCAAGGCCTCGGGCCATGAAGGTGCTAAGTGCTTCGATTACTTCTTCCGGCTCGGTGCGATCACGCAACGACCAGCGGCGCAATGCGATCATGGTCGGCAGGAATGTGACAATGTTTGCAGCGATATGAAGATTGCCGAAATCGAGCCGGGTCTCAGAACTGGCCGTCGAAAGAATCCCCTCAAACATCGCGATGAACTCCTCGACACGCGCAAGGATCACTTTACGAGACCGCTTGTCGAGCAGATGGCTATTTTGATAAATCAGCATGATCTCGTCCTGGTGCTCGTACATGATGCGTGCGACCGTACGCAGCGCCCCTGAAACTTGCGTTGCCGGCGCCGCGGATTCGTCAAGTGCCTGTTTCACCTTGAATTGGTACTCGGCAATAATCCGATCGCAGACAAGGTACAAGATGTCATCCTTCGATTTGACATAGTTATAGATCGTCCCCTGTGTCATATCGGCTGCACGTCCTATGTCGCGTACCGTTGCCTCATGAAATCCCTTTTCTATAAAAACTCTGATAGCCGCACGGACTAGTATGTCGCGGCGCTCTTGCACGAGCGTTTCGTCGCGAGTATTTGTTTTGACGATGCGCGCGCGAGGCTTGCGGACTGTGGGAGACTGGTCGTTGGAAGATGCATCGGATTTCATGCGTATATGCGAATGGAGAGTTTGTTCGAGCATCATTTCGCGGACTTGAATACTCGACGGAAGATGTGGCCAAGCGGTCGGCAAAGACGTAACTGACTGACGGCTCAGTCACTACAGTGTATGCCATCGCGCGTCCGAGGACAATTCTTGCTATTTCCTTGCGTTATACCGGCGCCTCCGCTACGTCCTTGGAGCGATCGGCCACCAGGATCGTCATTTTGGCAACTCAGATAAAATTGGAGTCGCCGCCTTCGATCCACGCATCCCGTGGGGGTCAGGCGGGCGCCGCCCTTTGCGGATCTGGATAGCCAATGATTAGCCTCAAACAGGTAGCTGCACTGGCGGGCGTGTCAACATCAACTGTGTCGCGAGCGCTGGCCGCACCAGAGCGCCTTCATCCGAAGACACTGAAAAAAGTGAAGGACGCCATTGAGTCGCTCGATTACCTGCCGTACGCGCCCGCACGGGTCTTACGCTCCGGGCGGTCGCAGTCAATCGGCATTGTGGCGCCAACCTTGATGAACGAGCTCTACGCGCGGGCAGTTGACACGCTGGAAGGAGAATTCCTTCGCATCGGTTACACGGGGCTGCTGACCTGTCATCGCGACGATCCCGATCTGGAACTGACCATCGTACGCACCCTGATTGAACGGCGAGTCGATGGTCTGGCGTTGATCGGGACGAACCACCATCCCGATCTTCTCGCACTTGTGCGGAAACAGAAGCTTCCATACGTGCTGATGTGGGCGACCGACGCCTCCGCTCTCCATCCGAGCGTCGGTTATGACAACCGTTTGGCGATGGCTCGCGTCGCGGAGCACCTAGTGCGGCTCGGACATCAGCGGTTCGCTGTGCTGCCTGGACCGATCGGAGTGCCATTAGCGGCTACACGGCTTAACGGCGTGCGACAAGCCCTAGCCATCCACGGAATACGCCTGGAGGCGCGCGATGTGGTCCCGACGCGATACGATCCGGGGGAAATCCGTGAAGCGACTCGTCGACTTATGCACACAGGGGTGCGGCCCAGCGCGCTGGTGTGCGGCAACGATATGATTGCTGCCACGGTACTGGCCGAATGCCGGGAACTCGGAATCGACGTGCCTTCGGAGGTGTCGATTACGGGATTCGGTGACTGGGACATCGCATCTTTGACGTTTCCCCCGCTCACGACCATTCGCTCCGACGCGGTTAGGATCGGCAAACTCAGCGCGAAGAACCTTTTGCGCCAAATCAACGCAACGGGCACGAGCGAGTGTCAACAGGACCAATTTGAAGCTGAGCTGATCGTGAGGCAGAGCACTGCCCGGGCTGCATGATGCACAAGCAAGCGTCACATTCGCTTTGCTACCAGATTGCGGGCGCTTTTTAGCAGACTTGGTTTAGACCTATTTGACTGTGACACCGCGCAGGCGCGCGCTTCTCTCCGCTTCTCTTCTCTTCGATCGCTCGATCAGAATGCCACCTCGCGCCGATCTGTAGCTCTTAGCCACCCCGTCAAGCAATTCGTCCACGGCGTGCGCGGCCGACTCCCACGTAAACCCTAGCGCGATCAGCGTTGACACGGTTGCGCACGCGCCGATACTCTATGCCAACGATTGCAAAACGCTAAATCGATGTTTTGTCGAGGAAATATAGCTGGTTTAACCAGAAGGTGACAACGTTGGCAAACCTGAAAAAGGAGATGCAGATGCAGAAGCGACGCCGCAAGTTCTATGGGTGGGGCTACGAGGGCGAAGATGTGTCCAACGACGAGCTCGTCGAATTTGAAAAAGCATGGACCCGCTTGCTAGGGGTGTCAGATTTCGAACCGGTGCCGTTTCCGCGGCCCGAAATGATCAAGCTGCGTGCCCCCCGGATAGCCGTGCCCGAATCGCTCAAGTCGATCTGCACGGTCGATCATCATGAGCGGCTCTATCACACATATGGAGCGTCGACGATTGACGTTGCTCGTGCGATCCGCGGCGAGTTCGACAATCCGCCCGACGTTGTAGCGTATCCGAACAGCGAAGACGATATCGTCGCGTTGTTCCGTTGGTGCGAAGACGCGAACCTCGCGGCGGTGCCATACGGCGGTGGCACGAGCGTGGTCGGCGGCGTGAACCCGCCGACGCATGACCGGTACCGCGGCGTCGTGACGATCGACATGCAGAACTTTGACAAGGTGCTCGAGATTGACCACAGATCGCAGGCCGCGCGCATCCAAGCAGGCGTGCTGGGCCCGCACCTCGAGCAGCAGTTGAAGGCCAGTGGACTGACGCTGCGCTTCTTCCTGCAGGCGTGGGAGTTCTCTTCGCTCGGTGGCTGGATCGCGACGCGCGCTGCGGGCCATTTTGCGACGGCCTACACGCAGATCGACGACCATATCGAGAGCCTACGGGTCGTGACGCCGGCGGGCAGCATCGAATCTCGTCGTTTTCCGGTGTCCGGCGCGGGCCCGAATCCCGACCGGATGTTCCTTGGCTCAGAGGGTGCGCTCGGCATCATCACCGAGGCATGGGTCAGACTGCATCGCAGGCCGACGCATCGTCGCATGACGAGCGTGCGTTTCGCGGACTACAATCGCGCCGTCGAAGCCGTGCGTGTTATTTCACAGTCTGGCCTTAATCCGGCGAATGCACGCCTCGTCGAGCGGGAAGAAGCACAGTACACAGGTTCCAGTGATGGCACCTATGACATTCTGGTGCTTGGCTTCGAATCGGCCGACCACGCCGTTGACGTTTGGATGCACCGCGCGCTCGAAATTTGCGGCGATTTTGGCGGTCAATGGGACCGCGGTGGGCCTGCAGACAACGACATCGGGCGCGATGCGTCGGCGAAGAGCTGGCGCGACAAGTTTTTGCGCGGACCCGCGTTGCGCGAACACGCGATCGCGCGTGGCGTGATGCGCGAGACGATGGAAACGGCGATCACGTGGGATCGCTTCGCGCAACTGCGCGAACATGTGAAGTCCGAGACCCACCGCGCGATCAAGGAAGTTACCGGCCGTCCCGGTTCGGTGACCTGCCGTTTCACACACATCTATCCGGATGGACCCGCGCCGTATTTCACATGGTTCGCATACGGCGATAAGCGCCGCATTCCTGAACAATACATGGCCATCAAGCAGATCGCCGAACAGTCGATGGTAGATGCAGGCGGTACCGTTACGCACCATCACGCGCTCGGACGAGATCATCGCCCCTGGTACGACAAGGAGCGTCCAGAGTTATTCTGCTCAGCGCTGCGCGCGGCAAAGCAAACCCTCGATCCTCGTGCAATCTTGAACCCCGGAATTCTCTTCGATCCGTCGTAAAGGGCCACAACAACGATGCGTCAAAACTGGAGATATCAATGAAAGGAGTGCTTTCCGGTATCCGGGTGCTTGATCTCAGCCGAATTCTTGCCGGACCGTGGTGTACCCAGCTCCTCGCTGATCTCGGCGCCGACGTCGTCAAAGTCGAGCGCCCGGGCAGTGGCGACGATACCCGCGCGTGGGGGCCCCCGTTCGCGCCTGGCCCCGACGGGGCGCCGAGCCGTGAGTCTGCTTATTTCCTTGCAGCGAATCGCGGCAAGCGCTCGATAGCGATCGACTTTAGCGTAGCGGCCGGGCAAGATGTAGTGCGAAAACTCGCAGCCAATGTCGACGTCGTAATAGAGAACTTCAAATTCGGTGACATGCGCCGTTATGGACTGGACTATTCGACGTTGCACGCGGTGAATCCGAAGCTTGTCTATTGCTCGATCACGGGGTTCGGACAGAGCGGCCCGTATCGGGAACGTGCCGGCTATGATTTCGTGATCCAGGCGATGGGCGGCTTAATGAGCGTCACTGGCGAGCGCGACGATCTGCCCGGGGGCGGCCCCCAGAAGTGCGGCGTGCCAATTTCCGATTTGATGACCGGCATGTATGCGACTGTGGCGATCCTTGGAGCGCTTAACGAACGCCATGTGAGCGGGCTCGGCCAGCATATCGACATGAGCCTGCTGGACACGCAGATTGGCTGGCTTGCCAATCACGGGCTCAACTATCTCGTCTCGGGCGACAACCCTAGACGTTGGGGTAACGCTCATCCAAATCTCTGTCCTTATCAGTCGTTCGATGCAAGCGATGGTGCGATGATCGTCGCCGTCGGTAATGACCGGCAATTTCAGTCTCTTTGCCGAGTGCTTGGACTGGACCAGATTGCGTCGTTGCCCGAATTCGCATCGAACAGCGGCCGTCTGGCTAATCGTGAACTTTTGGTCCAGCAGATCCAGCGCGCGCTGGCCAGCGGTACGCGTGAACGATGGCTCGCCGAACTAGAAGCAGCGGGAGTGCCGGCGGGTCCGATCAATTCTGTTGCACAGGCGCTCGCGGATCCACATGTTCTCGAGCGGGGCATGACGTTTTCCCTACCGCATGCAATGGGTTCGGAGGTGCCGCAGATTGCCAATCCGATCAAGTTCTCTCGCTCGCCGGTCCGATATGACCGTCCGCCGCCCGCTCTGGGCGAACACACCGACGAGGTGCTGACAGCGGCGGGTCTTTCTGACGCAGCAATCGCGGGCCTCAGAGAATCCGGCGTAATAGGGGCATGTAATCTGCGGACACCTGTTCCCAGCTGACTTGGGGCCTTGCAAAGCGACGACGAAGGATAGGTTTCAAATCGGCGCAGCACTGACAATGCTTCACCGACGACGCGGCTGCGGAGAATCGGCTCCGGGTCGCGTCAGTAGCAAGTTTGGCCTCGCGCCTTATCCACACGACAACAACTATTTGGATATCGGCTCTGAACAAATTTTGTAGTACTGAGAATGGTGGAGACGAGACATGCATCAGATCGACCCGACTGTAACCTACATTATCATCGGAGCACTCATCGCTTACATTGCGGCAACCGCGTTGCTAACCGTCAAATTGCGAAGCAGGGATTCAAGCGACTTCATGGTCGCCGCGCGTTCCATGCCGGCGATTGTCGTTGGCATTTTGATGATGTCAGAATTTGTGGGCGCGAAATCGACCATCGGTACGGCACAGGCCGCGTTCGAGTCCGGCTCCGCTGCGATGTGGGCAGTACTTAGCGCGGCGATCGGCTTCCCCTTATTTGGCATCTTTTTGGCGAAAAAACTCTATACGTCTGGGGAGTTCACGATTTCGGGCGCCGTTGCGAAGCGCTATGGCAGATCGACGCAGATCACAGTGTCACTCATCATGATATATGCGCTGCTCCTGGTCAACGTCGGCTACTACGTGAGCGGCGCTGCCGCTCTATCGACGATTCTTAACATCCCGCTCGGGCCTGCGGCGATCGTCACCGCGGTGGTCAGTACCTTCTATTGCGCGATTGGCGGGATGAAGAGCGTCGCATACGTATCCGTGGTTCACACGGTGGTGAAGTGTGTGGGCGTTGCCGTTGTGCTGGGCGTCGCGCTGACTTTGGCCGGCGGCATTCGACCAATGCTGGAACACATGCCGCAATTCAACTTCAGCGCCACAGGTAAAATTGGCTTTCCGACCATCTTTGCTTGGTCTATCGCGAACATCGGCGCGATCTTTTCGACGCAGTACATCATTCAGGCTGTGTCGTCGTTGAGAAGTGCGAACAGCGCGCGTACTTCGACATATATCGCGGGTGCATTGTGCATACCCGTCAGTATTGCGCTCGGGCTAATTGGTGTGGCCGCGAAGTATCTGTTTCCCGGAATGAAGAGCCTTTACGCCTTTCCGGTCTTCATGACATATATGTCGCCGTTACTCGCCGCAATAGTTGCAATATCACTGGCCGCATCCGTTTTCGTCGGTGTTTGCAGCGTATGTCTTGCCATCTCGTCATTGATCGTAAAAGATTTTTATAGCCCGATGCGTCACCCTTCGCCTGACCAGGAATTTCGGATGTCTCGATTGCTGGCGATTCCAATTGGTTTCGTACCGCTCGCGTTTGTGTTCTTCTTTCCCGAGGTGCTGCACCTGTCTTTCTTCACGCGCGCGATTCGCTTGTCAATAGCGGTAGTGGCAGTGCTCGGTTTCTACCTGCCGTTATTCAGCAGTAGCCGGGGCGCAACATTGGGGCTGCTGTGCGCAGTCCTTGCGACCACAGCGTGGTACGCGATGGGCGATCCATATGGCATCGACAATATCTACATTGCGTTGGCAGCGCCGCCGATCGTGATGGCGCTTGATCGACTTTTTCCAAAAGCGGCAGACAAACGTCAGGTGGCACCCATTACAAACAACGTCGAATAGGACCCTTTCATATGACTCTCTTTTCTCTCGCCGATGAGCGACCCCGAGTTTCGTCCGATGCTTACATTGCGCCCAATACCGTCCTGATCGGTGACGTGCGCATCGGTAGCGGCAGCAGCGTCTGGCCGCAAGCCGTGCTACGCGGTGATAACGATGCAATCTCGATTGGCGACGGCAGTAATATCCAAGACGGAGCGGTCGTGCATGCCGACCCCGGCCATCCCGTCGACATCGGCAACAATGTAAGCGTGGGCCATGCGTGCGTGTTGCACGGGTGTCGAGTGGGGAGCGGCACCCTGATTGGCATCCACGCGACGATTCTGAACGATGCATATATTCCAGAAGGCTGTATCGTTGGCGCCAACGCGTTGATTACTGAGGGCAAGGTGTTTCCGCCTCGTTCGCTAATCATCGGTTCGCCCGCGAAAGCTGTACGCCAACTTACGGGCGCGGAGATTCAGGCGGTTCTTACCAACGCGAAGGACTACGAGTCCAAGGCTGTGCGTTATAAGGAGGCACTCCAGGAAATTTGAAACGGCCACATTCGAAGATGGGTTGTGGTTAGAAGGCTCTTCCCCGACGCTTATGCAGCCGCTTGCCGCCACGGAATGAGCGGGCGGCGAGGTCGATTTTTCTAACGCTAAGCTGGAGGTTCATATCAGGCGACGAAATGTCGCCTGATTAGGAACCTTTTTACACAGATTGGTCGTGTATCACCGGAGGGGCTCTGATACCGCCCGGCGCGGGGGTGGACTCGCGACTGGCAGAATAATAGTGGCACTTCGGACACGCACAGACCGGTGACCGACGGACAACCTGTTTGCACACCGCCATCGGTAACCGTTGCTTCGCATGCGTTTGCCCAATCGTGTCAAGTTCGACATCGTTCGCGTTACCATCGCGAGGGTAACCGCCGGGTCCGGATGCGCAAAAGGATGCCGCATTTGCGCTAGGAGACAATCCAATAGTCTACTCGCGCCGCAATCCTGCCGATTTGAATTACTACCTTAACGGCCTGCCGATGCTTGTCGAGCCGTTGATGCGCCTCATTCGATGCGCACATCGCTTTGAATCCTCGGCAACTGCTGGTGCAGCGATCGAATCGAGGTTATCGACTGCGTTCGGCTGTGGTTTAAGCTACCTGTTGTAACGAGGGAGGCGGCCAATCGATTGCTTGGCAACAAAATGGCATCGCGCAAGGTCGACCTGTTGGCCAGCGTGCTGTATGCGTTCTGCAAAGTCCATATTCGCTTCCTGTAGCCATGTGGTTCCGAGCACAGCATTCCATAACGGACGATCGCAACGCTATGCACCCGCCGGCCGCGACAGTTTCACGCTCTGCAGCAGCGCCTGCAAGTCGTCGATATTGAACGGCTTGGAAAGAATCGTCACGCCGACATGTTTCGCGCGTTCAAGTTCATCGGCATAGCCCGTCATGAGCGCGATGGTCTGTTGTGGCCACTTCCGGCGAACTTTCTCCGCGACGTCGATCCCGCTATTCAAGCCCGGCATCTGCACATCGGAAAGAATCAGGTCGAAGGTCGCGCCATCCTCGAGTAGACTGAGCGCTGCATCGCCGGTCAGTTCGTGCCGCGAGTGCCAGCCGAACACTTCCAGAACCGCCGACAGTCCGGCTGCGACCTCTTCGTTATCCTCGACGAGCAGAATCGAGCCTTTTACCGGCGCTGTCGTGGGCGCGGGTGCAAGAGGCGATGCGACGGGATTTGTGCCGACGCTTTCTGTCGAACGCGGAAGGATGAGCGATACGGTCGTGCCTTCCCCAACGATGCTCTCGATACGCGCCGTCCCGCCCGCCTGCTCGCACATCGCGATGACCTGCGCGAGACCGAGTCCGGTGCCCGCATTCGCGGCTTTCGTCGTGTAGAGCGGTTCGAATGCGCGCTGCACGACCGTGGGCGCCATGCCGACGCCCGTATCGGAACAGGAGACCAGTACATACTCGCCGGGCTTGAGATTGCCGCTGCCCGTTTCGACGATGCTGTTCTCGCAGCGCACGACGAATTTTCCGCCGTGAGGCATCGCATCCTTGGCGTTGACCGCGAGGTTGATCAATGCCGACTGCAGTTCGGACGGATCGACGTAAATCGACCAAGTGCTCTCCGGAGCGTCGATATGCAAGCTGATACGGTCGCTGAGCGACATGCGAATCAGCGATGCGTCCTGTTCGAGCCATGCGCCGACATCGACGACTTCCTGACGCAGGGGCTGCTTGCGCGCCACGCTGAGCAGCCGCCTCGCCAGGCCCTCGGCCGTCACCGAGGCGCGTTCGACCGCTATGACTTCCTTCTCGAGCCCATTGAAGCCCTTGCGCCGCGCCAGTTCCATATTGGCTTTCACGACCATCAACAGATTGTTGAAGTCGTGCGCGACGTTCGCCACGAGATTGCCCAGCGCGCCCATGCGCTTCATCTGACGCGTCGTCTCCTCCGCCGAAAGACGCATGCCAAATTCCGCTTTCCACCTTTCCCATGCCGTTCGCTCGCGTCTGAGGCGTGTCAGGCTGAACGCGACCAGCAGCCAGATGCCGACACAAGGCACCAGCGTTGCGATGGCGATGAGACCGTCGTGCTTCAGCCACCTCGACATCACGACGGAAACGGGAATCCCGCTCGTCACATAGAGCGGATAGTCTCCCACTTGCCGATAGACGAGCAATTTCTGCACGCCATCGAGCGTCGAAAAAATTCTGAGGCGTCCGCTCTTGCCGTTAACGTGCACGGCTTCCATCAGAGGCTGATTGTTCGTGGGCGGTCTTCGTGCGCGCGGAGCGGGAAATCGCACGAGCGTCGTACCGTCGCCCCGAAACAGGCCGATGGTCAGCGCGCTGTCATGGATGGTCAGCCGCTGATAGAAAGACAGGAAATAGTCCCGCCGAAGCGAAATGACCAAAGCGCCGAGATAATGACCTGCGGCGTCGTAACGGGGAAACGTAAGGTTGAAGACGTCGATGACCGGGGCCGGAGTCCGTTCGGGTTGCGAAACGGCCATCTTTGCGCCGCCCACGGGCCTGTCGAAGAAACTGATGAGGCGTTCGTCGATGGATTGCAGTCCGACCGGGTAGGCGCTGCTGCTTGCTAAAAGATTGCGGTTGCGCCCGAATAACGTGATCGCGGCGACCGACGGTAGCCGCTGTGCGGTATCCGCAAGAAAGTCGTGAAGCGACTTTTGTCGCGCGCGTATTTCCGCATCGCCGTCGCCGCCCACCATGGTCAGCACGCGAAGCGACACCTCCTGACTGACATCGAAGACCTTCACAGCCTGTTCTTCGGCCACCCGCGAAAGTCGGTCGATGCCTTCCGACGAGTCGGAAAACCGACTTTGAAAGCCGAAATAGCCATACACAGCCAGAAAAAGCAGGGGCGTGACGATCGAAGCGACCAATGTCGCGATAAGCATGCGGCGCGTCGTGCCGAAGTCGCGTGGCGGCACAGGTATGTCCAGCGCTGAGCCGTCCGGATTGGATGTTTCCGGATGAATGATCATAAATATTGCGTCGGTATCGAGAACGGGAAGTCTATGGACATGTCCCGGCAGCGTCAAATGAGTATCGGCGCTGCATGCGCGGCGGCGAGGACGTGGCCTGAGTTTCCGAGCGATGGCGGGGAGGGCAGCGGCGGCGGACCGTGAGTTTCGTGGATTTGCATCGGCGAGGGGTCTTCGCCGCGCATCACGACTCGCTTTACTTTATAGTACTGACTATTGCCATCGCGCGCGCAACGGAAACCAGGGCTGATAATTGGGCTGTCGTTCGTTTAATGATGCCATCATGGAACAAATCGTTGTCGAAAGACTGACGGGGCTGATTGCTTTCGCGCGTGCCGCATCGCTTGGCAGCTATACGGCTGCCGCGCGTTCGCTGTCCGTTTCGCCATCGGCTATCAGCAAGAGCATCCAGCGGCTGGAGCAGCATTTCGGACTCAGCCTGTTCAGCCGGACCGCTCGCTCACTGACGCTGACGCCGAAGGGACGCGATCTTCTGGAGCGCACGCAACGCTTATTGCACGAGGCGGAAGGTAGAGCAAGGCGTCGCCGCCGCGCGCGCGGAGCGGCCGGAACGTCGCTCAGGCTAACGACGAAATCGCTGATCGAACTGCGGTTCTGCCTCCCCTCGGAGATGCCGCCAACGGCGGTATTTCGTCGGTCTGCGGGCTCAAACTTCGCCTGCTTCAGTTTTACGAACATGCGAGGCGCAGCAATCGAGGAAGTGAACCTCGCTGAGCACGTGGTGCGCGACGCGTCTACCGGGCTCTCCGGTGTGCTGCGTATCAGCGCCGCCGTGACCTTCGCGCGCATGCACGTCATACCCAAGCTGAAGACGTTCCTCGACCGGCACCCGAGCCTGTTGTCGTTCTGGCTTGCCGCGAAACTGACTAGCACATGCACGTTATCTAGGGAGGTGTGCTCAAGCGCCAATGAGGCAACATTGTTGTCTCGGGCTCTTTGTCCGGTGCTGGAACAATCGGCACTCCGAGCGAAAGCGACTGCGGAATAGGGCGTCGTGTTGCGTGTATAAAATTACCCGCCGATGACAATTCGGCGGAGTTGCATTTCCAATACGACCACCTGAAATTCACGGACCGTGAGTGGGGCATTGAATGCGATCATAGCGCTTTCTCAATCCTTTCTGCCACACGAAGCAAGACCGTTAGGAAACGGCCGGTCAATTCATTTGCGCTTACGCGCGCTGACGACACGCTCACACTCAAAGCTGCTTCGATGGTCCCTTCTCGATTCCGAACCGGCACGGCGATCGCTCGCATCCCCAGTTCGAGTTCCTCGTCGCTGATGGCGTAGCCGTCTGAATTAACGCGGCGGATAGAATCGAGCACCTGCTCAGGCTCATTGATCGTCCGGGAAGTGAGCTTTGTCATAGGCAACGCCAAGATGGCGCGCTCAATCTCTTCGTTCGTCTTCTGGGAGAGCAATACTCGACCTGTCGCAGAACAATAAGCAGGGAGGCGGCCGCCAAGCTTCGCCCCGGTCGATACGATGCGGATTGCCTCGGCGCGTCCGACAAACACTGATTGACCGTCATCGAGTACGGCGAGAGATACCGACTCCTGGAGCTCGTCGCGCGCAGCCGCGAGCAGCGGCTGCGCGATCTGCGCAACCGACGACGTACTGAGATATGCGCCGCCCAGCCGCAGCATCCGAGGCAGCGGTGAAAAAAACTTACCGTCGTGGGACAAGTACCCCAGGTCCACAAGTGTCAACAAACAGCGCCGGGCGGCCGGACGCGTGACGTTAGCTAACCGGGCCGCCTCGGCGACGGTCATCCGTGGGGATGCCGCACTGAATGCCTCGATGATGGCCAAACCCTTTGCAAGTCCACCCATTCCCTCCCGTAAGCGGGATCCGCCCTCGCCCTCAACTTCAGATTCCTGCTCAAAACCTGGCGCGCCGACGGACTCGTCAGCGTTGACTGCTTCGTTGGGGAATGTCATGATAGTTCCGTATTCGAACACTGTACGGTATTCGAACACATCCACCCGGCGGTGTCAAATGTCGAGCGGCATGGATTCAAGACGCTCGGCACATCAAATTTCGCGCAAGGAGAAACACTTGAACTTCATTCCCATCAAACCAGCGCCTCGTGCAGATATCAGGTGGCCCGAAAGAGGCTTGACGCGCGTGCCCTATACGGTGTTCCGAAGCGAAGCGGTGTACGCCGACGAGCAGGACAAAATTTTCCGCGGCGCAAACTGGAATTTTCTTTGCCTCGAAGTGGAAGTGCCGAACGCAGGCGACTTTCGCTCCACGTTCGTTGGCGACACCCCGGTCGTCGTCACGCGCGATGAAGACGGAGAGCTTTATGCGTTCGAGAATCGCTGTGCGCACCGCGGCGCAATGGTGTGCCTGGAGGATCAAGGCAATGCCAAGGACTTCAGCTGTGTCTATCACGCCTGGACCTATAACTTGCAGGGGGACCTGAAGGGTGTCGCCTTCAAGGACGGTATCAACGGCAAGGGGGGCATGAAGCCTGATTTCTGTATGGAAGATCACGGGCTACGCAAGCTACGTATCGAAACGCTGCACGGGCTTGTGTTTGGTAGCTTTTCGGACGATGTGGCGCCGCTGGAGGATTACCTCGGCGAAGAGATCGTGTCACGCGTCGCACGCATTTTGGATGGTCGGGTTCCGGTGGTGCTCGGCCGATTTACTCAAACGCTTCCAAACAACTGGAAGCTTTACGTTGAGAACGTCAAAGATTCCTATCACGCGAGTATCCTGCATCTATTTTTTACTACGTTCCAGTTGAACAAACTTTCGCAGCGCGGTGGAATCATTGTTGACCCAAGCGGAGCGCATCACGTCAGTTTCTCCGCGGTGGACCATACGAAGGATGACGCGGGAAGCGACTATTCGAAGCAGAACATTCGCTCGGAGAGCGGACATCGTTTAGAGGACGTGTCCATCCTCAAAGGCACCGACGAGTTCGGTGATGGCATTACGCTGCAGATCCTGTCCGTGTTTCCAGGCTTCGTGCTACAGCAGATTCAAAACGCCATCGCCGTGCGTCAGATCTTGCCGAGAGGCATCGAGGAAACCGAGCTGAACTGGACATATCTCGGATTCGACAATGACACGCCGGAGCTGCGGGAAATGCGCTTGCGGCAAGCTAACCTGGTTGGCCCCGCGGGATATGTCTCGATGGAAGATGGCTGCGTCGGAGGCTTCGTTCAGCGTGGTATCGAAGGCGCGGAAGGATCCTGCTCGGTACTTGAAATGGGTGGCGACACAGCCGATAGCAGCGAGAGCCGTGTAACAGAAGCCTCCATTCGAGGCTTTTGGAAGGCGTATCGCCACGCTATGAACTATTGATCGCAGGGGACCCCATCATGCAAGACGTTTTTCAGTTGATTGCGCGAGCGCAGGCTGAGTATGTGCGCTGCATAGACGATGGAGATCTCGCCGGATGGCCAGACTTCTTCGTCGACGAATGCATCTACAAAGTGACTACGGCTGAGAATCACAAGCGAGGTCTCGAGGCAAGTCTGATCTATGCGGCGTCGCGCGGCATGCTAATGGACCGGGTCGCGTCGCTGCGGGATGCGAACATTTACGAGCGTCATGCGTATCGACATCTACTCGGACAGCCCTACATCGTGTCGGAGGACCTCGACGTCGTCCGCAGCGAGACTTCGTTTATGGTCGTGCGCATCATGCGCGACGGAACGACGAGCCTATTCGTCACAGGGCGCTATCTTGATGCTTACGTGCGTAATGGGAACAGCGTGCGATTGCGTGAACGCGTTGCCGTGTGTGATAGCTCGCGCATTGATACTCTGCTCGCGCTGCCGTTGTAGAAGGTATTGCGTCCATGGTTGCGCGGGGTGTGCGCAGCCTTCATGACATCACGCCGGAATCGATACGAAAGCTAGTACGGACCGGTTAGCGATGAGTGTCCTCGAGCAATGTAAGCGTGCAGGTCACTCGTCGCCGTCAATGTTCATAAGGAGTGAATGTGGCTCATCATATCAACGTCGCCGCGAGCGACATCAGCTTCCAGTGCAACGACGGCGAGACCGTTCTTGATGCCGCCGAGCGGGCCGGCTTTGCACTCCCGTATTCATGTCGCAAGGGTGTGTGCGCCGAGTGTGTCGGAGAGGTAGTCAATGCGGAAGGGACGGAGAAGGCGCTCTTTTGCTGCACGCGTCCGACGACGGACTTGACCATCGTGCCTCGCAAGATCGAGAAGCGGGAGCGCATCGCGCGCAAGAAAGTTGATGCCTCGGTTTTTCGAATTACGCAGCCTGCGCCGGATGTGACAGTCCTACAACTTCGCCTGCCGATTGGAGTGCGCGCAAAGTTCAGAGCCGGCCAGTACCTGCAGGTTCATCTCGACGACAACACGGTTCGGAACTATTCGATGGCCAACCCGCCGCACCAGAATGACAGCGTGCATCTACACGTGCGCCGCGTGCCAGGTGGCCGTTTCTCGGACGGGGTGCTGAAAGAACTCGCAGTGGGAAGCAAGTTGCGGATAGAGTTGCCCTACGGCGAGTTCTTCTTTCGCGACGGGTCTACAAAGCCGGTAATTCTCGTTGCAACGGGAACGGGTTTCGCGCCGGTGAAGTCCATCATTGAAGATGCGCTCAAGCGCAAGTTTGCGCGTCCGTTGAAGTTGTATTGGGGCGCTCGCAACGAGAGTGACCTTTATTTTTTGGATCTTGCGCGTAAGTGGCACGACGAAGGGCACGTCGAACTCGTGCCTGTGTTGTCGCATCCTGACGCGATATGGGCTGGCCGCACAGGTCTTGTGCATCGCGCGGTACTTTCGGATCATCCGTCGCTCACTGCGTATCAGGTCTACGCATGCGGTAACCCGGCGATGACGCGTGCTGCACGTACGGAGTTCATCCGTGCGGGCCTGCTGGAAGATGAGTTTTTCTGTGACGCCTTCGTCCAGACCGACGTGCTCGAAACTGTGCTCTAAGAATGGTCGATCCGCCCCAAAAAATTCTGGTCTACGCCCCAGCAGAACGAAGAACTTGCACTACCTTTGTGTTCCCTGGCATGTGGTCGAGCGCACGGCTCAACAATGCGACCCTGTCGTTCGTATCCGTACCGTTTTGCCTTCCGACTTATACAGCTTAACCACAAATCCATACGCCATCCGGCTTTGAAAGCTCTAAATGAGCAGACGTCTGCGATTGTCCGCGCTGACATCTATAATGCTGAGCAATTCCCACGACCCGACGGAAGCGGGGCGAATCCAACAATTTTTCGAAAAGATCATTCATGAAAGCCGCGTTCTACGAAAGACAAGGCGATGCCGTCGATGTCCTCAGGATCGGCGACTTCCCTGACCCATTACCGGCGCGTGGCGAAGTACGGGTCAAGATCGCGGTCTCCGGTCTGAATCCGTCCGACATCAAGGCCCGTACCGGCTTCACAGGTGCTCCGATGCGTTTCCCACGGGTGATTCCCCACCAGGATGGCAGTGGAACCATTGACGCGGTCGGCTCCGGTGTATCAGAGGAACGGATCGGAGAAAGGGTATGGGTGTTCAAGGCACAAACAGAACGGCCTTTCGGCACTGCGGCAGAATATGTAGTCCTCCCGTCCCGCCTGGCGGTCCCGCTCGGCAACGATGCATCGTTCGAGACGGGGGCATCTATTGGGATTCCAGCGATTACCGCTCACCGCTGCCTGTTCGCCGATGGCGATTTGCGTGGAGGGCGTGTGCTAGTGCATGGTGGCGGCGGCGGAGTAGGTACGGCCGCGATTCTCCTTGCGAAGTGGGCAGGCGCATGGGTCGCCGCGACGGTGAGTAACGAGACCCAGGCCGATGCGGCCAGAAACGCAGGTGCCGATGTCGTAATTTTTCGCCATTCAGAGGATGTTGCGCAGCGTGTCCTGACGGCCACAGGGGGTGTAGGCGTCGACCGTATCGTTGACGTCGACATAGTCGCGAATGTGCACATCGATCTTGCCTGTCTTGCAACGGACGGCGTCGTGACTGCTTATTCCAGTAGTCGTTCAGATGCGACGCTTGAAATACCCTTCCGTCCAGCGATGTTTGGCGGTCATGTTTTTCGATTCGTGTACCTTTATTCGATGTCCGAGAGGTCGATTCAAGACGCAGTGCGGGATATATCAGCGTGCATCAGCGCCAGGGCATACTCGCCGACGATAGGGCAGCAGTTCCCGCTCGAAAAAGTCGTGGATGCGCATCTCGCGCAGGAGAGCGGGACGGTGGTAGGGAAGATTCTTGTGAAAATCGGGAGCTAGCCTTCATGGGATGGCTATGATCGGCCCGGGTGTTTAGGTTGCATCGAGGCGTGACGGTTTATCGAGCGATCCAACGTCAGAGTCCGATGGCCCGGTCCTGCCTTCGTCCGACAGGCTGAGCGAGCTTGGTGAAATGGTAAACTGAGCGTACTTACGGGGGGCGGCGGAGATGAATTCAGAGAAGTCGACAGAAGAAGTCGCGTATCGCAATCAAGCGGCGCAACGAGTCCTGTCGGTTCTGAGCTTCCTGATCGACGAAGAGGGCAGCACGAGTGTCTCGCGGTTGGAAGCCGAGCTGTCACTCAGCCGCATTATCATTTCCAGGGCCTTGGATACGCTAGAGTCAGCGGGCTTCGTGATCTCCTCCGGTGACAAGAAAACGGTTTCGTTGGGTTACCGCGTTCTTGGACTGAGCAACGGCAAGGTCGACGACTTCGACATACGGGCACTTTGCCATCCGTATCTCATTGCCTTGCACGAACTTACCGGCGAGAGCGTCTTTCTCTCGATTATTGCCGGGGACAACCGAGTGCCGGTCGAGGTGATCGAAGCGAAGGGGCCGCGCGTCGCGCATAGTCAGCGAGGGCTTTCCGTGCCTTTGCATGTCGGCAAGACGTCCAGGACGCTGCTTGCATTTCTCGATGACCAAGACATTGAAGACTTCTTGCGCGCTGCTGCGCCAATCGATCAATATGTCGATTTCTCCACCGCGTCCAAGTACGAAACCGTGGATGACGTCTGGAAAGACATCCAAACCGTTCGAAGAGACGGATCAATCATGTGGCACGGCGCAGAACAGTTTGGCGCGCTTTACCTCGCATTCCCATTACTTGACCGGGCCAACCGTCCTCACGCGGCTATCACCATTGGCGGTCCGCGTGAAAGGTTCAGTCAAGCGCGGGCAGAAGAATTACTTCCGCAAATACGGACGATCCTGCGCCCGCTTCAAGAGCGAGCCCGATTGATACCGGCATCGCCGATCTTTGTGACACGTGAACACTCATGAGCAGTTCCGCGCTTCGAGCTCTGACGCTCCTTGAGATCATATGCACCGCTGAAGCGCCGATCGGCGTCACGGCTCTCGCCAATCAGCTTGGCCTTTCTGTTGCGACAGTATTTCGCAGTCTAGATGCGCTTGAGCGCCTAGGTTATGTCGCTCGGTTCCAGTCTTCCACTGACTTCGTTGCCGGGGATACGACAAAACGATTGCGTCAGACGGGATTCGCGCGTTTTTTTCTTCGCGATGTCGCTCTGCCGTACATGAGACAGATTGCGTTTGCGACTGGAGAGTCGGTGACGCTGACTATGCCTGTCGGTTGGTATGGTGTCACGGTTGCGACCGTTGCAGGGACCAATCCAATCAGGACGGCCTCTGCGGTGGGTTCCATCGGCGAATTATCGCGCGACCTTCCATCGAAAGTACTCTTGGCTTCGTTGGACGGACTAGAATATCAGCGCTTTGTCGCATGGGCTAGGAAGGAAGGAGTAACGCTCAAGAACGATCTGCCTCGCGAGCTGGACGCCATACGCTCCAACGGATATGGATGCGAGGCATTCAAGTTTGCGGAAGGACGAGCATCGATTGCGCTGCCAATCCGCTTGAGTAGCCGCACGCTAGGCGTCCTCGCCATCGAAGGCCCTGTGCTTGATTCTCAGAATCAGCGTGCCGACGATAAGAAGATCCGCGACTGGCGTCAGATCGTGACGTCGATTGAGACCAGAATCGCGGACCAGCCGGCATTGTTCGAGAATCCGTATGCTCACATCGATCCCGACACTATCAGCTTGCCGGTTACGCAAGTCCGGTAGCCAGTGCTGTAGTCGCGTGCCGATCGATCCAGATGACTGACCTGACTGACCGGCATTCGCTTATCACCTTGAGTGGGTTGCGCCTCGAAAGGCGCAGGATTATTCATCGTCTGTGTCGATAGACTGCGATTACGTTACCGCGGCCTCTGTACGCTTGCTCTCGCTGTAAATCCAACGCATCACGAACGTCACCGCAGCGCCGAGGAGCACTGGAGCCGCCGCGATTCGAAAGATCTCGTCGATTGACAGTTGGGCGCTGTATAGCACGCCAGCGAGCAAGGGCCCGAGAATTCCGCCCAGCCGCCCCATGCCAAGGGCCCAGCCTGTTCCGGTCGCTCTTAAGCCCGTGGGATAAAAGTGGATCGCGAGCGCGATTGTTCCCTTTTGTCCGCCGCTTACGCAAAAGCCAACTGCAAACGCTGCGCACATCAGTACCTTTGGTTCTGCCGAGATAGACGATGCCATCCATAACATTGACGCAGCGCCGCCGAGATAAAGCGCGGCGAGTGTCAGGTAGGGCCCGGTCCGATCCATCAACGGCCCGATGACAAACGCGGCACAGAAGCCGCCTATCGTAGTCAAGGTCGTTACCCATACGATGGAATCTGTCGCGTACTTCAAAGAGTGAAGCATAGTCGGCAGCCAACTTTGAATGAAGTAGAACACGCCCAGATTCAGGAAAACGAGTATCCAGAGACAGATGGTGCCTCTGCGCTCGGCCGATCCAAGCAAGCCCAGCACGCCGATACGATCAGATTCGGTCGTCGAGTTGACGAAGCGCGCGCCTCGAATATTGGGCAGGGTGGGGTAGTGGCGGCGCAGAAGTTTCTCGACTGTGTCGGTTCGCCCTTTGCGCAGTGCAAAGTAGATCGATTCCGGCAGAAATTTCCAAAGAAGATACGTCAGGGCGAGCGGTGTTACTCCGCCAACGAGAAACACCGACCCCCAGTGGTAGCGCGACAGCAAGGCGCCAGCAACGAATCCTGACGCGACAAAACCGAGCGAATAGCAGCAGTAAATCAACATCACCGCCGTGGCACGAAACCTTTTCGGACTGTATTCCGAAGTTAATGCGATCGCGCTCGGAATGGCACCACCTAGGCCGATGCCTGCCAGAAACCGGAACGCGATGACCTCCGACACGTTGGTGGCGAAGGCTGTCGCAAGCGTGAACAGCGAGAACACGACCCAAGAGGCGATCATCAGTCGCTTGTGACCGATGCGCGGGGAAAGTGGCGATACGACGAGAAATCCCACCATCAGTCCGATCAGCGCGGCGGAAAATAACGGACCGAGTTCCGCGCGCTTGAGCTGCCATTGGGCGGCCATGTGAGGAACCGCATAACTGATGCACTGCGTGTCGAAACCATCGACGAAGAGGACAAGACCGCAGAGAAGAATGATGAGGTAATGCCGCTTTCCCATCTTCCCTTCATCGATTAAATCTTCGATACATAAGGTGCGTCCCGTCACAATCGTCTCCTTGTTTTCATATAGGAACCCTCATCGATCACCGCGCTTGAAGTGGCATGGGGGGTGTGTCATGCCGCTGGCGGGTTCGCAGTGCGAGGTGAGATCTACGTTGCGAACAAACACTATGTGAAATGTCATTTCACATATATTCATCCTAGGGTGTGGTGGCGTCCGTTGTCAACTAATCTCTTCCGCCTCATTGGACAGGGCCGTGGCGATGCCTGCGATTGGACGCTTGGTGACCAAAATCTAAGGATTTGGAGCATTGACGTCGATCCCAGGCAGCTCATATTCTGAATTAAGTGAAATGTATTTCACATACTGTCAAGGAGAGATATGGCTACTAGCAGGCTTACCGTCAACAAACTTGATATCGATGTCCTTCGCGCCGGTCATGGCCGTGTGCTGCTCTTTCTGCATCCGCATCTCGGGCGCGCCAGTTCAGTGGACGTGCTGACTGCTCTAAGCGAGTCATTCGATGTAATCGCACCGTCCCATCCAGGCTTTGATCAGTCGTCCATCAATGACGATTTCGATTCGGTCGACGACCTCGCGTACTTCTATCTCGATCTGTTGGGGGAGCTCGATCTAAAAGATGTCGTTTTGGTCGGAAGCTCATTCGGAGGCTGGGTCGCGTTGGAGATGGCGGTGAAGTCCGTCGAGCGCATCGGTCAGGTCGTTTTGATCGACTCAGTAGGCGTCAAGTTCGGACACCCGACAGATAACGACATTGCCGACGTGTTTTCGATGTCGGAAGCGGCCTTCGCCGAACATGCCTATTTCGATCTTCGCTTCGCGCCTCCGCCGAGGGATCGGCTCACTGACGAGGAGCTGTTGACCGTTGCCACGAACCGCGAGGCTTCCGCGCGATTCGCATGGCTACCGTGCCTTTACAACCCTAAACTCAGGCAGCGACTGGGTCGCGCGGACAGACCTACGTTGGTTATCCAAGGTGCGAATGATGCAATAACCGCGCCTTCATATGGTCGTGAGCTTGCTGCAGCGCTGCCGTGCGCCGAGTACCGCGAGATCGTCGACGCGGGCCACTTTCCACATATCGAACAGCCTGCCGTGGTTGCGCGGGAGATCGTCAGCTTCGTCCAGCGAGTCGCGTCGCAACATGAAGCAGCCGTGTCGATCGAGCAGTGAAACGTCAAGGAGGTTAATAATGAATGTCTTCTATTTCACCGAGCAGCCTTACCCCGATGCTTGGAATCCCGAGGCAACGTCGCTGCGTGTGACGCTGCCGAATAGCGAGTGCGATCCTTCGGTGATGGCCGACTTATATGCTCGCTACTTCGACGAATGGATGCTCGCGGATGAACTCGGCTTCGACCTTATGGTCAACGAGCATCACGCCACGGCCACCTGCTTGTCATCCGTCGCTGGCGTCACGTTATCGATTCTAGCAAGACAAACGAAACGCGCCCGCCTGCTCACGCTCGGTTATCCGATCGCCAATCGGCTGGATCCGGTACGAATCGCGGAGGAACTCGCGATGATCGACGTGATCTCCCACGGCCGGCTGGAAATGGGCTTCGTCAGAGGTGTCCCTTACGAACTCGGTGTCACGCAGAAATCCGCTGTCGGCATGACCGACCGTTTCTGGGAAGCGCACGACTTGATCTTGAAGGCGCTGAGCACGCGGGACGGCCCCTTCAACTGGCAGGGAAAGCATTTCCAGGCGCGCAATGTCAACGTCTGGCCTCGACCTTACCAGGATCCGCACCCGCCGGTCTGGATCTCCGGACGAAGCCGAAGCAACATCCGCGATATTGCGTCGCGCGGACACGTCTTCGCCACGTTCCTGAGCGGAAAGCAGACGGCAGGCATGTTCGACTACTACCGGGAGGTTGCGGCCGAGCTCGGACATGCCACGCCTTCTGCGGATCGCTTCGCCTACCTCGGGATCGTCGCCGTCGCTGATACGCATGACAAAGCCATGCAGCGCGCACGGATCCTCGTGAATTACCTGCGAACCTCGGCGCTGGTTGCCGAGCCATTCGACAATCCGCCCGGTTATATGTCAGCGGCCGACAGTGCGCGCATGATGCGGGCGAATGGAAAGCGCACCGCGAAGTCAGCATCCGGCAAAGCGGTCGATGTTCATAGCGGCTCGATCGAAGAACTCATCGATGCCGGTGCGATGTTCGTCGGCACGCCGGATGAGGTGTATGAGCAGATCGCCGCTTTCGATGACGACGTAGGCGGCCTCGGCAACCTTCTCATGATGGGCCATGCCGCGTCGCTCTCACATGCCGACACGGTGGACAACCTGACTCTGTTTGGCAAGGAAGTATTGCCTCGCCTCAAGCAGCGCTCGGCGTCGCGCATCACTGTCTCTCGTGAGCTCGAACAGGCAGGCACGTAAGCAGCAACGGTGTTGGTGGTGAACCTGTCGGGTCCGAGTGCCGGCTCAATGGTTCGCCGCCGCTCGTCTAGAACTGTTCATGGTCGCTTCTTACCAATCTACGGATTTGCAATACATGTCTCCAATGCAAAGTGCCCAAAGCCGGTTCGAGACGGTCAATGGGCTCAAGACGCACTACCTCGAAGGGGGCAAGGGACCGGCCTTGGTTCTTCTTCATAGCGGGGAGTTCGGTGCCTGTGGCGCGTTGAGCTGGGAATGGAACTTCGACAGGCTGGCAGAACATTTCCGCGTGATCGCGCCCGATTGGCTCGGCTTTGGTCAAAGCGAAAAGGTATTTTTCTTCGAAGACATGTGGAACGCCAGGGTGAACCACATGAGCGCCTTTCTTCGGCAGATCGGGGTAGAGCGCGCTCATTTCATGGGCAATTCCATGGGCGGCACTGTCCTCGTCAATGTTGCCGCGAGCGATGACAAGCGTTGGCCGATCGATCGCATGATCCTGGTCAGCGGCGGAGGGCACGTCCCGGAGAACGACGATCGCAAAGTGCTGACCGACTATGACGGTTCGGAGGAAGCAATGCACCGCATGGTCGACGTGCTCATCAAGCGTCCTTCGCTGCGCAACGACCTCGGATATATCAAGCGGCGTCACGCCTTGTCAATCGAGAAGGGCGCCTGGGAGTGCGTGGCGGCCGCTCGATTCAAGGCGCCAGTGCGCGCGGCGCGGCCTCTGGTGGACAAGCATCCAGACTATTCTCGCATCGATATTCCGACGCTGATCGTCGCGGGACATCAGGACACGCTTCGTGAGCCCGGCTACGCGCGGCAGTTGCAGAAGCAAATCGGCGGTTCCGAGCTCCTGATGCTCGACGGCGGACATTGCCCGCAAATCGACGTGCCCGACGTGTTCAACGAAAGGGTGCTGACGTTCCTTCTATCGTGAATTCAAACAGCTGGGCATCGAAGGGTACTCAAGACAAGTCCCTTACGAGCGACTCGCTACAGAAAATATGGAGACAGTCGGTGAGGAAAGCCCTAACCCTGATAACGTGTTCCTTGTTGGCAAGCTCGGCACATGCACAAAGCGCCGTAACTTTGTACGGTCTGGTCTTCGAGGGCTTTGTCTATACGAGTAATCAGAAGGGATCGTCGGTATTTCAAACCGCTACGGCGTTGACGAATCCCAGCCGATGGGGCTTGCGCGGTGAGGAGGAGCTCGGTGCAGGAATCAAGGCTGTCTTCACGCTGGAGAATGGATTTGACCCGAACAACGGGAAGCTCTCTCAAGGGGGGCGAATGTTCGGTCGTCAGGCTTATGTTGGCTTGACTGGGCCCTTTGGTGGATTGACGCTCGGCCGTCAGTACGAGCCGGTGTTCGAGTATATCGGGCTATCGAGTGCGACGGCGCAGTGGGGATTCTTTGGATCGCATCCCGGCGACTTCGACAACATGAACGCCACAGCCCGGATAAACAACGCAATAAAGTACGCAAGTCCCCGGTTGGGCGGCGTCGCGGTCGAAGGCGTGTTTGCTCCCGGCGGAACGCCAGGAAACTTTGGCAACAACCGCGTGTACAGCTTCGGAGTCGACTATCAAACAGGCCCGGTTAAAGCGGCGGTTGCCTTCGCCAATTTGAACAATCCGTCGGTCACCGCGTTCGACGGCAGCGTGTCTCCCGGCTCGCCTGGTTACAGCTCACCGGTAACGAGTCCGGTTTACCGAGGCTATGCGTCAGCTGCATCCTTGCAGATCTTCGGCGCTGCATTCACATACAAGATAGGTGACGGAAAGGTCGGACTTGTCTACACGAACACCCGCTTCGTCGATATCCGTCCGATCGCCGGTATCCCGTATCGGGAACCGCAGGTACGGATCAACAGCTACGAAATCAACTCGTTGTATCGACTGACGCCATCGCTGGCGTTGGCCGGATCGTACGATTTTACCGATGCGGACACGGCGCGATATCACCAGGTCGATCTCGGCGCGATCTATTCGCTGTCGAAGAGAACCGATCTCACTTTGGTCGGCGTGTGGCAACGCGCTGAAGGGATCGATTCGACGGGACAGAAAGCAGTGGCGAACATTACTGGTCTGACGGCTTCCAGCAACGCTACGCAGCTAGCCATCAGAGCGATGATCGCCCACAGATTCTGACGTGCTTTCCATACCCCTGATTGTCTCCGCGACGAATCTTTCAGAAGATCGAATCGTGCGCTAAAGAACCGCACAGAAAGGAGAAACGAGCACAGGCATGTGTTGGAGTTTGACGGCTGTAATTAAATTCGAAACCTGTAGACAGTGAAAAAACGGAGTTCAAAATGGCACGTCCTTTTATTTTGGGTATTGGTGGAACTCTGCGTGACGGCTCTACCTCGGAGAGAGCCTTGCGAATCAGCGTCGACGAAGCCCGGTCCAGAGACTGTGAAGTCGAGGTGGTGTCAGGCGACAACCTCGTATTACCAATGTATGCGCCCGGCGTAACGGCCACACATCACGGTGCGCGCCGCCTCGTCGAACTCATCCGTCGATGCGACGGAATCATCGTCTCGACACCGTCTTATCATGGCGGACTTTCTGGACTGGTGAAGAATGCGCTGGACTATCTCGAAGACTTGCGAGACGACAGCCGTCCCTATCTCGACGCGCGGCCAGTTGGATGCATCGTTTGCGCGGGCGGTTGGCAAGGAGTCGGATTGACTCTTACTTCTCTGCGATCGATCGTGCATGCGTTGCGCGGATGGCCGACGCCGCTCGGCGTAGGAATCAATACGATCATTCCGCCGGGCAGCGAAGTACGCGACCCCTTGACGGAGCAGGAAAAACTGCTTCGTGCGGTCGGGGAACAGGTCGCTGGCTTCGCCTGGAATCAGCGAGTGTCTTGCCGAGCCGAGAGCGATGCAGAAACGTGCTGAAGCTCCGGCACGACGATGGCAGGGTCGGCTGACTGCACTGGCGTTGCGCCGTCACTTGCATTCCGGTGCCTAACACCGACGTCTGCGAACGGAGGAACGACACCTGGCACGTACTTTTGATGTTGTCGATGTACCTGACGATCAAGGAACGAATGAAGCGTCCGCACCTTGACACTCGGATGCGAGCGGTGCTGAGATCGTCCCCCTCAAGGTGGCGACGCGCAAGGGGCTTGCGCATCGCGAGATCGAGCTCACGTCACTCCGCGACTTGAGATTCCGCACGGGGAGGGGTCTACCTCAACGCGCTCCGCTCACAAGCTCGGCGTAGTCCAGAGGGATTCTGAAATCCGACCCCTCGTTTAGCGTGCGTTCTTGAAAGACTATCGCTGAGGTTGGGCACAAAATTCAGCAGACTTACGAGCCTAAATAATCCGCGTTTTTTCATCCGAAGAGCGGGGGGATGTGTTATCTCAATATCGGTTTCGCGGTCACCGAGCGCGGGCGGGGTGCTCCTGCACAAAATGGATCGGCCGCCGGCGCCTTCGTTGATGTGCATGAATTCAAATGTTGTCGACTCTGATGCTCTGAGATCAAGCGATCGTGTTTATGTCATGGCGCGACGCGCGCCTACCGAAGAAGCAAAAGACTGGCTTCTTGCACCCCAACGATTGAGGACCTGGACGCGAACAGACGGCCGAAAAGCGCAGGTGATTGAGCATAGCCTCCTTTCACCCAAGCGGTTTCCGATGCAAAAAGGGAAGAGAGAGTCGAGGCACTAAGTCAGAGCACTCGACGTGTCGCATCTGCGTACAGGTCCGCGTGTAAAGCGGTTCTATGCCTCGGCGGCTACCAAGCAACAGCCATTGGACCCGGGCGCTCCGTGCGACCGGCAAAGATTCACTCTGCCTATCTCACGCGGGGCTTTTACTACGCGCGATATGGTGCTCACCTGCCCACTGCGGCCAACTCAAGGAAACGACCATGAAACTGTACGTTCATCCGCTGTCCGGTCATTCTCACCGTGCCCGACTGCTGATTTCGCTCCTTGCTATTACCCATGAACTCGTCGAAGTCGATCTTGCCGCCGGCGCACACAAGTCCCCGGACTTCTTGAAGTTGAACCGTTTCGGTCAAGTTCCGGTGCTCGTCGACGGAGACGTGGCGATCGCCGATTCGAACGCGATTCTGGTGTATCTCGCGCGCAAGTCCGGCAGGACTGATTTCCTTCCGCAGAATCCGGTCGAAGAAGCCGCCGTACAGCGCTGGCTGTCGGTAGCAGCGGGCGAAATCGCTTTTGGGCCGGCGGCCGCGCGGCTCATCACCGTGTTTGGTGCCAAATTCAATGCCGACGAGGTCATCGCGCGCGCGCATCGTATCCTCAAATTGATCGATGAAGAACTCAGCGGTCGTGACTTCCTCGTCACGTCCAAACCGACTATCGCTGACGTCGCGTTGTATGGGTACATCGCGCGTGCGCCCGAGGGCAACGTGGACCTGTCCAGCTATCCAAACGTCAATGCGTGGCTTCGACGCATCGAAGCACTGCCGGGCTTCGTCGAATTTGCCAAGACGCCGGTCGGACTTGCCGCCGCTGCATGACTGCTCCCGCCGCGGAGACGGGTTCTTGCAACATCGAACGCGCATTTTCGATCGAGGAGATAGATCGTGAGTTCTGTATCGAGCCAAATCGGCTCGCCCTGGCATCCGGGCGAACTACAACTACAAGAGAAGGTCGGTGTAATGCAGAAGATGGACAGCGTGGGCCGGCGTTTCGTCCGGGATCACATGCCCGAACAGCACCGAAGCTTCTTTTCCCAACTTCCATTCATCGTCGTTGGCGCAGTAGCAAACGATGGTGACGTGTGGGCGTCCTACGGGTGCGGGCGACCGGGCTTCATGCGTTCGCCTACCGATCGGATCCTCTCTATCGATGCCGCGTTCGATCCTAATGATCCAGCCGCCGGTGGCATCGGTGACGGCGCGGCGCTCGGGCTGCTCGGTATCGAGCTGCACACTCGCCGACGCAATCGGCTGAATGGCATGATCCGCCAGCGGGCCGCGCGCGCATTCGATCTTGAAGTCGTGCAAAGTTTCGGCAATTGTCCGCAATACATCCAGTTGCGCGACTTTGAGTTCGTGCGGGATCCGGATGTCTTCTCGGAGACGGCGCCGATAGAATACGATCGCATCGACGACCGCGCCCACGAGATGATAACAAGCGCCGACACGTTGTTTGTCGCCTCGTATCAAGGCGATGGCGACGCGCGCCAGGTCGATGTTTCGCATCGAGGCGGGAAGGCGGGGTTTGTGCGCATCGGCGATGACGGTGTGCTGACGATTCCCGACTTCGCTGGCAATCTGTTCTTCGCGACGCTTGGCAATTTTCTGGTCAATCCCCGCGCCGGCTTGCTATTCACCGACTTCGAAACCGGCGATGTCCTGCAAATGGCAGGCGACGCAGAGGTCGATCTCGAGTCGCCAGAGATCGCTGCTTTTCAGGGCGCCGAAAGGCTGTGGCGCTTCAAGCCGCGCAGAGTGATTCACCGCCGCGGCGCGTTGCCGTTGCGCTGGAAGTTTCAGACGAGCGGTTGGTCGCCCAACTCGCTTATGACAGGGAGTTGGGATGATGCAGCGAGCCGACTAAGGGCCTCAGACCTCGCGCGTTCATGGCGCCCTTTCAGGGTTGCGAAGATCGTCGACGAAAGCGCAGTGATCCGGTCCTTTCATTTGGAACCGATCGACGGTGCTGGGCTGATTCCGCACCTTGCGGGTCAGCATCTGCCGATTCGTGTCAGTATCGTGAGCGATGGCACGCCGATTCCGCGCAATTACACATTGTCGAGTGCGCCGTCGGACGGCTTTTACCGAATAAGCGTGAAGCGAGAAGGAAGCGTCTCATCATATCTGCACGACACCTTGCGCAATGGCGACGTGATTGAGGCGCGTGCCCCGGCGGGCCAATTCACGGTCGATGCACTCGAACGCCGGCCCGCAGTGTTGCTTGCCGCCGGTGTTGGTGTAACGCCGATGCTCGCCATGTTACGTCACATCGTCTACGAAGGCCTACGCAAGCGCGGAATTCGCAAGACGTGGTTCATACACTCGGCGCGTTCAATCAAGGACCGTGCGTTCAGCGAGGAGATCAGCCGTCTAGTGGCTTCCGCCGATGGTGCAGTGAAGGTCGTGCGCGCGCTGTCAGACCCGAGCGACGCGCGCGAGGGCGAAGACTTTGACGTTGCGGGACGTGTTGATATGAATTTGCTGCGTGCGACGCTTCCCTTTGACGACTACGACTTTTATCTGTGCGGGCCAGCGGGTTTCATGCGGTCGATTTATGACGGGCTGCGCGACCTCAACGTCGCAGACGCCCGCATCCACGTGGAAGCCTTCGGTCCGTCCGGCGTTAAACGGCGCACCGATGCGACGTTGAGCGTTTCCTTGCGCGCACCGGCAGATAAGCCGACGCCCGTCGCGTTCGTGAGGACAGGAAAGGAAGCGCGCTGGCAGCCGGATTCCGGATCTCTGCTTGAACTGGCCGAAGCACGTGGCTTGGCACCAGACTATGGTTGCCGGAGCGGCAGTTGCGGAAGCTGCCGGACGCGCATTGTTGAAGGCGCAGTGGCCTACACTGCAAGTCCAGAATTCAAGGTGCCGGAGGACGAGGCGTTGATCTGCTGCGCCGTGCCTGCACATCCCAGCTCGGGCGGTGGGGATCGTCTGCTGCTCGACGTTTGACAATACTGCTCGTCCCTTAGCGACTAGCCTCAAGTCCTCACCCTTAGAAAGGAATTGATCATGAAAGATGTCGACGCAGCGCGGCCGCCGTTTCCGCCCTTTTCGCTGGAAACCGCCATTGAGAAGGTGCGTCTTGCAGAGGACGGATGGAATTCGCGCAATCCTGAGAAGGTATCGTTTGCGTACAGCGCGGACAGCGTGTGGCGCAATCGAGCAGAGTTCGCTACGGGTCGCACTGCGATCGTGGCACTGCTTACGCGCAAATGGCAACGCGAGCTCGACTACCGTCTTATCAAGGAATTGTGGGCATATGAGGGCGCACGCATTGCCGTTCGCTTTGCATACGAGTGGCACGACGACGCGCAGAACTGGTATCGCTCTTACGGCAACGAAAACTGGGAATTCGGCGCCGACGGGCTTATGCATCACCGCTATGCCTGCATTAACGACCTGCCCATCAAGGAGAGTGAACGGAAGTTCTTCTGGCCGCTAGGGCGCAGACCCGACGACCACCCCGGACTGAGCGATCTGGGTCTGTAAGAGCCTGCCCCCGCCGCAACCATGCAGGAGTCTCATCGTCATGAACACTGCCTCCTATGTACGATCTCCCGTCGAACGTGAAGCTTTGCTACGAAGGCTGGCCGGTGTCACGTTCGTGATCTTCTTCCAGGCTTACATGGTTGCCCCTATCGTGCCAGCGCTTTCGCACATCTTCGCGGCACCACAAACAGCTGTCGCTCACATCGTGCCGGCCTATCTTATTCCGTACGGTGTCGCGACGTTGATCTACGGCTTGGTTGCGGATTGGGCCGGCATCCATCGCGTGTTGTACGGGTCGCTCGCCGCGTTCGCAGGACTCACGCTCCTGAGCGCGAGCGCAACGAGTGTCGATCAGCTTGCGGCCTGGCGAATCGCGACGGGCCTCGGCGCAGGCGGCGTCGTGCCTCTTGCACTCGTCCTAGTCGGCCGCGCCTTTCCCTACGAACAGCGTGGGCGCCCGCTAGGCTGGCTTTTTGGCGCGATGGCAGGTGGCATGGCGTTCGGTTCCCCCTGCGGTGCCTTGCTCATGCCGCTCATTGGCTGGCGCGGACTGTTCGTCATGGTGGGACTTGTCGGCGCCATGCTTCTGCTTGTGCTGCTTCCTTATCGCAGATTCCTTGCAGCGGCGACGCCACCACAAACCATACAGCTTCCCGACGTTTTTTCTGGATACAGGCAGCTGCTCCGCAATGCTCGCGCTCGACGCACCTACGGCTATGTGCTGGTGAACTCGATGTTTCACTCCGGCGTCTTTACTTGGCTCGCGGTATATCTGGAACAGCGCTATCGACTTGATGCCGTGCATGTCGGCCTCGCCTTGCTCGGATACGGGGTTCCCGGTTTCCTGCTGGGGCCGTTTATCGGACGGCTGGCGGACCGGTATGGCCGCGCGCGCATCGTTCCGCTCGGTCTGGCCCTGAGCGCGCTGGGAGCGGCTGCCCTTTGCATGAGCGTGCCAGTGCAGGCAATTCCGCTCGTCGCGATGATCCTTTCGCTCGGATATGACATGACGCAGCCGCTTTTCGGCGGCATTGTTACTTCTCTTGGCGGTCAACGCCCGGGACAAGCAATGGGGCTCAACGTCTTCACGTTGTTCGTCGGATTCGGCCTCGGTAGTCTGCTCTTCGGCGTGATCCTCGCCCATGGATTTGAGATGGCCTTGGGCCTCTTCGCCGCCTGTGAACTCGTCGCCGCAGCGGTCTCATTGAGCCTGTTCAACTCTGAAAGGCGAACAGACGCAAGCGGTGGAAAGGCTGCTACGGCGGAAAGGCCTCGATGAGTTATCGACTTCCGATTGCGCACCCAAATATCGGCGCCCGGATGGAAGCCCGTAACGACCCGCGACGATACAGTATTGATTCGACCGCGCTCACATCGACGCTCCGGCTCCTTCAGACCAAGAGTCGCAGGCGGTTATAGCGCTCTACACACCAGACCTCAAAGAAAAGCGGGGTACAACATGAAGCGGCCAAATCGACTGTGGTCGGCTTGACCAGGAAATCCATATGGAATCCCTGTAAAACGAGCATGCTGTACCGGGTGAGGCGTCCGCGGGTCCGGCGCTACGCGAATCTGGGATAGGTCAGAGATGGGAATGAGCGGCGCGGTGGGAAGACGCGCCAGGTGCCGTCATCGTGCCGAAAGAAGTACATTTCCGCAGCCCTGCCGCTTTCCGAGGTTATGACCTTCACGAAGCACTCGTTCGTGCGTCCACGATTCTTAAACCGCAGTATGCGCACGAGCGCAGCAGGGGACG
This sequence comes from Caballeronia sp. INML1, assembly GCF_023631085.1. NCBI lineage: Bacteria > Pseudomonadati > Pseudomonadota > Betaproteobacteria > Burkholderiales > Burkholderiaceae > Caballeronia > Caballeronia sp. INML1. The sequence goes on from NZ_JALQDT010000077.1 coordinate 83,767, forward strand.
GCGAAAGCCAATACTCAACTGTCTTTCGCAGGGAATGTTTCCAGTCGTTCATCGATCTCTCCATATCGCGGCAGCTGCCGCTAGCGTGATGCGAGGTTCGCCGCACGGATCGGATGTTCGATTTACGGCGCAGGCACGAAATGTCGGCCACATAAATGCGGAGGCGCCAGATTGACGCAGTCCGCGTAGTATTATCAGACGATTGTCGTCTCGAGTTCGCCGAGCGCCTCGATCCATACCTTCATGACGTCGCCGCGCTTGAGGAACGTCCCAGTTTCCATGCCAACGCCGGCCGGGGTGCCGGTCAACAGAATATCGCCGGGAAACAACGTCATCCGCTGGCTCAGGTAAGCAATCTGGTCGGCCACGGAGTAGAGATGATTTGACGTATTCGAGTCCTGCTTGATCGCATCGTTGAGCCAGAGCTTGATGCCGAGCTTTTCCGGCGATGCCACGAACTGGGCTGGCGTGAAGTAAGGTCCGAGAGGACATGCGCCGGTAAAGCACTTGTGGCCGATCCAGTCGAAACGGAACGGCGACGATTCGTCCACCTTGTCGCGCTTAAGGTTATCCCGCGCCGATAGATCGTTCGCGATGCTGTAGCCCGCCACGTAGTCTAGGGCGTTTTCGACCGCGACGTTGTCCGCGCGCTTGCCGATGATCACTGCGAGCTCCGCTTCCCAGTCCAGCAACTGCGTGTGGCCCGGATACCTGACTTTCTGGCGGTGACCCGCTAGCGTGCCGCGTCCGGCTTTGATGAAATGCCAGGGCGGAATGCCGTCCCCGCGTGGGTCGAGCGTGATGCGCATGTTGAATGCGCGCGCCATGGCCTCCACGTGGTCCCGATAGTTTGCGCCGCATGCGTAAATGACACCGGGGCGGGTGACCGGTGCGTCGAACGAGAGGGCGTCCGCCTGAAGCCGCGCGGGCGCACTGTCAAAGGCGGCGTTGTCCAACGCCTGGACCAGGGCCTCCAGTTGCGCATGAGCGCCCGCCCAGTTTCCGATCAGTTCATCGATACCGGCGTCCGAGCGATCAAAGAGCGCAGGACCTGCCCATGCAGAGTTGAGGGCCCGGAGGCTGAAGTGTTGTCCGCGATGCAGGAGACCCGGACAGGTGGCGCCTGACGAGTCGATGTAGGTGAAAAGCTGATAAGTCATCACATGCTCTCAGTCGATGCCGGCTCTCTGGTTTGACAGGGTGATCGTGCAGTTGAGGCTTCCTTCCATCAAAAGCCACGGCCTCAACTCCGCTTCGAACACGCCTTCGGCGATGAAGGGATCTTGTGCAATAAGGCGCTGCGCTTCCTCGATCGACGGCGCGCGCAGTATGCTCATGCCCCCTTGCGAACCGGGCGGGCCGTCGCCGGTGAACGGCCCCGAGAGGAAGACTTCGCCGGTACGCTCGGCCTCAAGCATCCACTCGATATGGCGCGGTAGCACATCGGCCACGCGCTTAAGATCGAGTGGCTTGCGCAACGCAACGTAGAACGTCTTGTTGAGCATGTTTCGCAGAACGGTCTGAAGGTCGCTCATGGTCGCTTCGAAGATTCAGGTGACAGTCGTGGGGGACGCAAGACAGCGCGATCAATCGGGTTCTTCAAAGTTCATGATGAATTCCTTGGGCGCCGGCATGCCCGACCAGACTGCTTCGAGTACGGCCCGTACTTCATTCTCCGTCGAACCCATCGGTGTCCAGTCCGCGCCTTCGGGAATCACGTCGATATCCCAAAAGTATTCGATCATGCTGTTCCACGGGTCGCGAATGTAGTGAAAGTAGTTCGATCCGGCGCCGTGCCGTCCGAGGCCATATCCGTCGCGGTATCCGGAGGCGAGCAAGTGCTGAGCGCCCATTTCGATCTCGTCGATGTCGCTCACCTCGAAGCTCATGTGATGTAAGCCGGTATGCGACGATTTGGCGATGCCGAGCATATGATGATCCCCACCGAATGGCGAGCGCATGAACGCGATGATGTCCAAAGCACGGTCGGAAATCAGCAGGCCGAGCACGTCGGTATAGAAACGTACGGCACGGTCGACGTCCGGCGAGAACTTGATGAGGTGCCCGAGACGGCGCGGACGCGTGCGCTTTTGCGACGACGTTGCATCACATGCCCGCACGCCGAGACGACGGTAGCGCTGCGGTGAATTCACTTCTACCGGGGCGGGCAACGTCGAGGGCACATCGTCGGCCTCCTGCACGTTGATCCAGTCGCCGTCCGGATCCTTGAACCAGATGCCGTCGAAGGGCACGGCAAAAGGCGCATCGTGCAGTTGAACGTCAGCCGCTTCGAGCCGCGCGCGGAGTTCGGCAAGGCCACCCTTTGGCGTGCCGAACGATACATAAGCGAGGCGCTTCTTCGGACCTTGAATGAGACGGACTTGGTCCTGGTCGCGACCTTCGCAACGACAAACCAGATGGCCTTCGGACATGCGGGTCTCGAGGCCGGCGCATTCATAGAAAGCTCGACCGATTTCGAGCGAAGGAACGATCAGTCCTATGTGGTTCAGGCTGTGGATCATGTCGGCCTCAGCGGATAGGAGAGAAGGGCGCAGGCATCAGCAGTTCGCTGCGCTGTTCGATTACATATGACCCGGCTTTTGTGAGAAAAGCCCGCCACGCCTCGGACTGCGACAGCGCCCGGCGGCGTTGAAGGCGGTCCTCGAAGGTCTCGAAGCCCCACAGCTGTACGACACGGTTAAGCTCGCCGGTCTCTGTGACGAAATACCCGACCAGGTTGCCGAGCGCTTGGGCTTGCACGTCAAGTCCGTCGGACTGATAGAGCGCGAGGAACGGTTGCACGGTTCCGGGCTTAAGGGTGTAGGTTCGTTGCTCGATGATCATGAAATATCCTCACGCGTTTCTGGACTCTTGCTCGAGTAATGTGATGACTGCTGAGATGTCCTTCTGCCCGATGCCCTGATCGACGGCACGGCGAAAGTACGGTGCAGCGGCTGAAAAGAGCGGCATGGCGCTGCCGGTCTCGCCCGCCATTTCAGAGGCAAGATGTAAATACTTCTCCAACGCCGTGAAGGGGCCTGGCGCGGGCTCAAAGCGCCGGTCCGCCATCATCGGAGCGCGGATGTTGAACATGGTCGAGGCGCCCGCGCTTTTGCCGATCGCCTCCACCAGCACATGCGGATCGATGCCCGCGCGCACGCCGAGATTCATCGCTTCAGCGGCCGCGAGGGTATGCACTGCGAGGAGCGCATTCGCGATCAGCTTCATGCTCAGCGCGGCGCCGATCGGTCCGAGGTGGAACTGGGTCGGCGCGATCAGATCGAGCACGTCCTTGCAGCGGGCGTAGAGTTCCTGTGATCCGCCGACGAAGAGTGCCGCCTTCTTCTGCAGCACCATCGGCGGTGAGCCGCTCACTTCGCATTCGAGCAAATCAAGGCCGGCGTCCCGCAGGCGCTGTTGCATCTCGAGCTTGAATGCAAGGCTGTACGTGCCGAGCTCGACGACAATCTTGCCTCGCACGCCCGCTTCCAGGAGTCCGTGCTCGCCGCCGAGTACCTCAAGCTGCGCCTCCTCGCCAGGCAGACAGAGCAGCACGATGTCTGCGTCGCGCAGAAGCGTCGCAGGATCTGCAACGGCAACGCCGCCTATATTGCGGAATTCCTCCATGCTGCCACGTGCAACGCCCAGCACACGCGCTCCGGCCTGGACCAGATTGGACGCAACGGGGAGGCCGAGTTGCCCTAGGCCGATCATTCCCACTGTCTTCATGCCGCTGTCTCCTTCTTTATCGATCTGATGTGTTTGACGAAATTCTGATCGTGAGGTTGAACGCCGTCGAGGAAGTGGCGCTTATTCAAATGGATAAATGTGATTTATAGCCCGCCGAGGGCCGTTCTGAACGGGAACTTCGGCGCAGACGTGTAAACCCCAGTGCATGCCTGCTACCGGTCGTCTATAAACTGGATTAATAGCTGCAACGAGTCGAGCATTTCAAGTGAGAGACAGCTGGCAGAAATGAAAGACCTCAATTTGCTTTACGTTTTCGAGGCCATGTGGCGTGATCGGTCCGTCACGGCAGCGGCCGAGAATCTCGGGCTGACGCAGGCCGCCGTCAGTGCGTCGCTCAAACGGTTACGGGAAACGTACGGAGACAAGCTTTTTGTGCTTGTCGGAAGGCGGATGGAGCCGACCGCAGTGGCGCTGGAGCTAGCCGGGCCATTGATCGAATCGCTCAACCTTGTGCGCGGCACGACAGGCGTGCCACAGCCCTTTCGGCCCGAGAAATCAGATCGAACGTTCACCATTAGGACACGCGACATCGGCGAGGTCGTCCTATTGCCGATGCTATATCGAGAGCTCCAACGTACAGCGCCCGACATCAAACTGCATACGATGTTCACGCGCATCGAAGACACGATTCCAGCGCTCGGTAACGGGCGGATCGATGTGGCGGTGGGTTATCTGCCGACGCTTGAGCAGGACATTCACCGCAAACCGCTTTTCAAGCAACGTTATGTCTGCGTGATGCGAAAAGGTCATCCGCTCGCACACGGAACGCTGGATGCGCATGCATTCGGTCAGCTCGATCATTTGCTGGTCGAATACGGCGGCAGCGGGCATCTGTTGCTCGAACGGGCATTATTCGAAGCAGGGGCCAAGAACCGCATAAAAGTGCGCATCCCGCAGTACCTTGCCGCGCCACATTGCCTACTGAGTTCGGATCTCATCTGGGTAGCGCCCGAGATCCTCGCCGCCACGTTGAGCCGTCATTTTCCATTGACGTACCGGCCCGAGCCTCTCGGGCTGGAAGCGTTCGAGATCGCGCTGTACTGGCACGACCGTTACCATCACGACCCAGCAAATCGCTGGTTCCGGTCGTTGATTGTCGACCTCTTTCGCAAGGAAATCTCAAAACCGATGTCAGGTGGCCGAGAGATGTCAGGCGACCGCGACCTCGAAGTTCTTGCCAAGCCCTTCCAGCCGTCAGACATGGGTGACGAACCTCGCTACCAGGCCTAAGCCATGGGTGCAGTGCACCCATGGCATGGTTGTTCAACGAGCTAGAAGTGCTTAGCGATGCGTCTTGCTGCGGGCTATCGAATGGCGTCACGCGGAGAATGCTTGGCAGAGGAACTTTGTCTCCATGAACTCGTCGATGCCTTCACGCGCACCTTCCCGGCCAACCCCTGATTCCTTGTAACCGCCGAACGGTGCGACTTCGGTTGCGATCATGCCAGTATTGATGCCGACGATGCCCGCGTGCAATGCACGGGACACGCGGTGGATGCGCGAAGCGTCACGGCTGAACAGGTAGGATGCGAGGCCCATGCGCGTGGCATTGGCGCGTGCGATCAATTCGCGCTCGTCGCTGAAAGTGGCGAGTGCCAGCACTGGCCCGAAGGTCTCCTTGCACGACATCGCCATGGACTCGGTGATGCCGCTCATCAGGGTGGGCTCGAAGAAGTGGCCCTTGCGCTGAGCACGCTTGCCGCCGGCAAGAAGAGATGCACCGAGTTCCAGCGCGTTTTCGACATGCCGCTCGATCTTGCGAAGCGCCTCCTCGCTGATGACCGGGCCGAGCGTAACGCCAGCCTCCGTGCCGTCGCCAAGTTTGAGCGATTCCATCGCCTTGAGCATGCGCGCGACGAACTCGTCGTGCACAGAAGCCTCGACCAGAAAGCGATTCGGCGCGATGCACGTCTGGCCAGCATTGCGGAACTTGGCGAACAGTGCGCTGGACACGGCGACGTCGAGGTCGGCATCGGCAAAAACGATGAACGGCGAATTGCCGCCGAGTTCGAGCGATACCCGTTTCATCGTCGCCGCGCATTGCGCGGAGAGGATCTTGCCAACTGAGGTCGATCCCGTGAAGCTCAATTTGCCAACTGCCTCGCTGGAGGTCAGCGTCCGTCCGATCGCCTCGGCCGCGCTGCGGTCAGCAGTGACGACGTTGAGCACGCCTGGCGGAATCCCCGCGCGTTCAGCGAGTGCGCACAGCGCGAGTGCGGACAGCGGCGTGTGCTCGGCGGGTTTGAGCACCATCGTGCAGCCAGCGGCGAGCGCGGGCGCGGCCTTGCGGGTAACCATCGCAGAGGGCAGGTTCCACGGCGTGATGCCCGCGGTCACGCCGATCGGCTCCTTCACCGTCGTGAAACTCATGTTGCGGCGCGCAGCAGGAATAGTGTCGCCGTAGGTCCGACGCGCTTCTTCCGCGAACCATTCGACGAAGGACGCTGCGAAAATCACCTCGTTCTTCGCATCCGACAACGGCTTGCCCTGTTCGCTCGTCAGGATTGCTGCGAGTTCGTCCGCATGGTCAACAATGAGACGCGCCCACTTTCTAAGCGGCCCGGCACGCTCTGTGGCCGTGCGCTCGCTCCACTCGTCGAATGCCCGTTGCGCGCTCGTGATGGCGTACTCGACATCCTCGGCCGACATGTGTGGCACGGTGCCGACGAGTTCGCCGGTGGCTGGGTTGCGGACCTCGAAGGTCTCGCCGCTCAGGGCGGCGACCCATTCGCCACCAACATAAGCGCGGTCGCGCAACAGAGTTTGATGGTTCGATTTCATTGTTTCCTTGATTACAAGTCCAGTGTCAGGTCGCCGCACCGTGCCCGGGACACGCACACGCACATTTGCTTGCGGCTGGTTTTGTCATCGGGAGAAAGCACGTAATCGCGATGGTCGACCTCGCCTTCGATGACCGTAGTCGCGCATAGGCCGCATTCGCCCCGCTTGCAGTCGTAAATCGGTTCGACCCCCTGGCGGATTAGCGCATCGAGAATCGACTCGTCGCTTGCTACCTCGACCGTCTGCCCGCTTTGCTGAAGCACGACTCGAAAGGCGGCGTCACCGTCGGCGGGGGCCGCTGCGCCGAAGAACTCGAAGTGGATTCGTTCGTCCGGCCAATGCGCACGCCGTGCCGCGCCGATTACGGCTTCGTTCAGTCCGCGGGGACCGCATACATAGACGTCCGCGCCCGCAGGCGCATTGCTCAGCAGGAGATCAAGGTCCACGCCACGGGTGGGGTCACCGCCGTCGCAATGGAGTGTCAGCTTGTCGCCGGCAAGGGCCTTCAATTCGTCGACGAACGCCGCGTCATCTGCGCTGCGCACGCAATAGTGGATGCTGAACGTGCGCGCCTGGGCGGCAAGGACATGCACCATTGAAAGGATCGGCGTAATGCCTATGCCACCTGCTACCAAAAGATAATGGGGCGATTCCGGCACGAGCGGAAAGTGATTCTTCGGAAGGCTGCACGTCAACAGCTGCCCGGCCTGCACGCGTCCGTGCATCGCAGCGGACCCGCCCTTTCCCGCGTCCTCGCGTAAGACGCCAAGCAGATAGTGGCTGCGGTCCGCGGGCGAACTCGCGATGGAATACGATCGCACCGCCAGCTCGCCGGTCGCGAGGGGAATCGATACGTCGAGATGCGCGCCTGCCTCGAAGGCGGGCAACGCATCGCCCTGCGGATGGCGCAGAACAAAGCGGCGGATGCGAGCCGTCGCCTGCAGCACTTCGGAGACGACTAGCTGTTGACTGTCTTTCATACGCTTTACTCCCGGGTATCACCTAACCGCCGCCTGACTGACGCGGCCCGCTCACGACGCCAGCGCGGTCGATTGCTGCTTCACCAGCTTCTCGACGATCCGGCGTGCCGCAACCGAGCCGCCGTCCGCGCGCACGCCAACTTCGGCCTTCATCGAATCGTCGGTGTCGATCATGATCTGCTGAGCTTCCAAAACCTCGACGTCTTCCATGAACGTGGTGTAGATCGAGTCATGAATCGTCTTCGTGACCTCCGCGTCGTCCTGGGCGAAGCAGCGCGTAATGGTCCAGTAGTACTTGCTCGTGCGCGCGTCGACGGGCGTGATCGTGTTGACGGAGAACCAGCGCAAGCCGCGTTCGAGATCGTCGGTGCCTGCCGGATAGGCGCGCGCATCGATGGTCACGCTCGCCGGCGGCTGGAAGCGAATGACCTGCCAGCGGTCGATGTTGCCCCCGAGCTTGCGAACGCGCGAGAACAGGGGCGGCGGCGGGGCGTTCTTGATGATTCGTTGCACATGCACTTCGTTGCCCTCGACACGCTGTGTCATCGGCGTTTCAACAATCTCGTTGGTACCGATGGTCCGCGTATGCACATACGTCTCGTGGGTGAGGTCTAGCAGGTTGTCGGTGAGAAGCTGATAGTTCGCCTTCACGTCGATGCAACCGCCGGTCGAAACCCAGCCCGGCTCGCTGTTGTAGCGGAAATCAGGAATCAGCGATTCATCTGCGGCCTCGGGATCGCCCATCCAGACCCAGATCCATTGCCACTTTTCGACCACCGGATAAGTGCGGACCTTCATGGAAGGAGGAATCTGCTGCTGGCCCGGAATGGCCACGCACGCGCCGCTGCAATCGAGCGTGACGCCGTGATAGCCGCATTGCACGGTATCGCCAATCAGATTGCCCTTGGAGAGCGCCGCGCGCCGGTGCGGGCAGCGGTCCGTCAACGCGACAACCTTGCCTGCCTGGGTGCGATACAGCACGAGCGGCTCGCCGATAATCCAGCGTTGCGTCAGAGAGCGCTGGATCTCGTTGCTCCAGCCAGCCACATACCATGAATTCTTGAGGAACATTCTTTTCAACCTTGATTAGAGTGATTAGGCGACAGGAGGGAGCAACCTCAGACGGGGTCGAGAATGCGGGAGGCGACCAAGCCCCCGTCGACCGGCAGATTCACGCCATTGATCCAGGCGCTTTGCGCTTGCAGCAGGAAGACAATTGCGGGCGCCATCGCTTCCGGCGTGCCGACCCCGCCTGCACGGCGAATCGCGTCGTCGACGTTCGCGGCACCGAGTGATGCACGGAAGTCCTTCAGGATCGGCGTGTCGGTCGGCCCCGGGCTGATGCAGTTCATGCGGATGCCAGCGGCACTGCGCAGGGTCGTGGCGCGCGCCATGGTCCAGACGATCAGCGCTTCCTTGAAGTACGCGTAGGCGCCCGCGTCCGGGACCGGATGCTGTTCGAGCCACTGCAGACCTTCCGTGAAGTCGCGGGTGGCCGCGAGCTCGACGTGAAGCGCGCGCCGCGCCTGCCAGTTTTGGCCGGCCGTAGAAGCCACATTGACGATGGAGCCGTCTGCGCGGAGCTTCGGCAATACGGCTTCAGTGAGCCGGCGCAGGCCGAGATAGTTCACACGGGCAACGATGTCGCCTCCCGCATTGCCGGGAACGCCCGCGACGTTACACAACCCGTCGAGCGTGCCGGGCAATTGAGCGGCGGCGGCGTCGATCGACAGCGGGTCGGCAAGATCGATCTGGATGAAACGGGTGACGTCGAAGTCGGGTGCGTGACGATCGAGTGCAATGACCTCGATATCCTGTGCGATAAGCAGACGAGCGGTGTGCGCACCGATACCGGACGCGGCGCCGGTGATCGCAACCGTCTTCAGCTGCCCGGATTGGGACGCTGACATGTGTTCTCCTGTTTCAGAAGCGAAGTGGCTGAGCGTTCTATTCCAGCTTCACTTTGATGATGTGTCTCTTGATCTATTTCGTTCTATGTCTGTATCGGCCGGTCGCACTCGAAGTAGCAGTCTTGCGATGCGGCGATGTAATGATTGTCGAAGCGCTTGATTGACGAGTCCATATAACGAGGTTGATAGCGCACGTTCGATGCCGTTTATACGAGCCGAAGATGCAAGCCGGGATGGTGCCGTGGAGCCGAATAACCACACAAGTCGCGAATAAATGAGATCGATAGCTGAATATTGGCCATGCCAATGGTTGTTCCAGCATGGCCCACCTAGAATCAAATCCAGTGCATGGAACGTGTCCATCGCTGCAGAACCATATTTCGCTCAAAGGAGACAGTAATGATCAGCGTCAGCCGCAAGCTGGAAGTCAATCCTGCAGACGGTTCCGAAAAGGTTCGTCTCAATCGTCAGCAAGTGTGGGAAGGTCTGGTCCGCAAGGCGGAGAACGCCGTGCCATACGTTGAAGCCATCGAGAAGTGCGACATCGTCGAACAGAAGCCGGACCGTTTAATTCGTGAAGTCGTGCTCCATGGGGAAACCCTGCGCGAGCTGATCCTGTTCTTCCCGCAGGAGCGCGTCGAGTTCGTCCGCCTCTCGGGACATGCGAAAGGACAGATCAAGAACATCATTGAGGAAGATGCCGACGGCACGCTATCGCTGCGCTTCACGTTCGATATTGTGCTCGAGGGCGAGGAGCCGGGTAGTAAGAAGGAAGCGGAATTCGCAGCAGGCATGGAGCAAGCCTACCTAGACGCCGTTCGCACCACGCTGCGACGCATTCGCGAGGATGCTACAACGCAGGTTTGAACGATCGCCCGACCGCGGCAAGCAATTACAAGAAAGGAGACAGATATGCGCTGCAATATCGAAGCAATGTTCACCGATATCGACGCGAAGAACGTGCAAGGCTTCCTCTCGAATCTCGCAGATGACGTGGTATTCCAGTTCGCCAATGCCACGCCGTTGAAGGGAAAGCGTGAGGTGGAGGAGGGTGTCAGCGGCTTCTACGCGAGCATTGCCGGACTAAATCACGAAATGACGGGCAAATGGGAAATCGATGAAACGACCGTATTGCGCTTCAGAACGGTCTACACCCGGCACGATGGCGGTGCTATCGAAGTGCCGTGCTCCGTGATCCTGCATCATGCCGAGGACGGCCGCATCGACGATTACCGCATTTATACCGACCTCTCCCCTGTCTTTGCTCCTCAGATGCACTAGCCCGTTAACCCGGAGGATGAAATGCAACATCCATTGGATGGCAAGGCGATCATCGTCACGGGCGCCGCGCGTGGGATCGGGCGTGCGGCGGCGTACGCATTGGGCGAGGCGGGCGCTTCACTCGCGCTGGCCGATCTCGATGAAGAGGGCCTGCAGGAAACCGCGGAGTACCTGAAGCGCTCTGGCGTGCAGGTAATGGCCGTCAAGACGAACGTGGCGCGGGAACCCGACGTTGCGGCGCTGGTCGAGCGTGCCGTGACCAAGTTCGGACGCATTCACGGGGCGTTCAACAACGCGGGCGTCGAACAGCGTAATGCGGCGCTGCATGAGATGACCGAGGAGCAGTGGGACGTCGTGATGGACGTTAACCTGAAGGGCGTCTTCCTCTGCCTCAAGCATGAGATCGCTGCGATGCTGAAGTCGGGCGGCGGCGCAATCGTCAATACGTCGTCGGGTCTCGGCCGTGTGGCGATTCCGAACGCGGCGGAATACTGCGCATCCAAGGCTGCGGTTCTCGGCGTCACGAAAAGCGCGGCGGTCGAATACGGTGCTCGCGGTATTCGTGTGAACGCGGTCTTACCGGGCATTATCCGCACGCCGATGATTGAGTCGCTCATTAGTCAGCCGCAGTTCTCGGACCTTTTGCCTCAGCTCGAGTCGCGACATCCAATCGGCCGTCTCGGGTCGCCCCACGAGGTCGGAGACGCCGTGGTTTGGTTGCTCTCCGATCAGTCTTCATTCGTTACTGGGGCGGAAATCGCCGTCGACGGCGGATATCTCGCGCTGTAGCCAATAAACATTCGCAGTCCGGTCACCCTTCGACGCTTCCTGGCTCACGTTGCAACGTGAGTCCCGGAAGCGTTTTTTGGCTCTTTTGAAAATGAAGTGGGTAATGGCTCTCAGCGGGCATGCGAGTTGAATGCGGAGAAGTCGAGTTTGCCAGCGATAAGAAACAGCACCGTTCGCATGGTTGCGAAGCGCGTGTAGCCACGAGCCTTGCGCTTCGCGGCCTGAAACAAGCCGTTGATGGCTTCGATAAAGCCGTTGGTCTGTCGGGTCTGGGTCCACGCAACGATGCCGTCAAAGTGTCGGCGAATCAATCGTGCGACCTCCTTCATCGGTTCGACTTTCGAACGCATGACGTTGGTGCACCACTGCCGCAACAATTCGGAGACGACATGAATTTGCTTGCGTTCGAGAATCTCGCGCAACTGCTCGCGATACAACCAGGCGCGGGCCGTTCGCTTGGTGGTGTACTGCCCGAGAAGGGCCTCGAGGTCCGTCAATTGCGCAAGGTTCAGCTTGTTGGCGTCCTTAAGCAGTGTCCAGCGCATCCCTTTAAGTTCTGGGTCGGCTTTCTGTTGTTGGCGCCGGACCGTATCAAGCGCCTTGGACGCATGGGCGACGACGTGAAACTTGTCACTCGCGCATTGGGCAGATGTTCGCCGACGCCTTTGATGAACGCGGGCGACATGTCGATGCTCACGGACGTCATTTGCTCAGGCGTGCCGTGATGCTGGCTAAGGTGGGCCGCAAAGCTCTCAATCGTCTTCGCGTCACGGCGAGGCGTGACGAATACGACGCGCCGAGCCTGCATATCGGCGACCAGCGTCAGATATTCGTGGCCTCGCCGGTACGAGGTTTCGTCGATGGCCACCGAGCTGACGTCCGACAGGTTCGCCGACGCCAGCGCGAGTTCCACATAGCGCGAGCAGATGGCATGCACCCGATGCCAGGACAGATTGACGATGCGCGCCACTGCGGCAAACGGCATCTGTTGCGCCAGCATCAGCACCAGGGCCTCGAACAGCAACGTGAAACCGTCGAGTTGGCCGACCCATTCCGGCACGACCAGCCGCACCGAGCCATCGGGCAAGCGCACGCGCGGCACACGCACTTCCAGATAGCACTCGTGCTGGAAGAAATTCAGGTGGCGCAGCCGCTTGATTTGCGTGTCGTGCACTGGATGCTCACCGGCGAGCCCGGAGTAGGCGAAGCGACTTCCTGCGACAAAGTCCACCGCAATCGTCAGCTGTCGTTTGGCCGTATCAAAGTCGACACCTTGCACGTACCACGGTGCCTTGATTCCCAGGGCGGCTTCAAAGAGTTGATTCGTCATTGTTCGCTTGGTCGTGCATGGCTGGTTGCCGCATTCTGCCGCAACCAGCCATTTCCCAGCTTGTCGATGCAAAGCGCCTCAAGGGTTCGCTGCGCCGGGCTCCCGCCCGCCCTTGACCCGCACAACCACCCACTCTGATTTCAAAAGAGGCCGTTTTTTTTGGCCTTCGAAGGCTCGCGATATAGACCGGATTTGTATCGAACCTTAGAGCGTAGCGAATGGTTTATCAAAGCGCACACCCATAAAATCGAATCGCCGTCTGTCTCTCTGGACAGGTGGAGCAAGCCATCCATCCACTTCGGAAATCATTCAAGCCTGCCTTGATCAAGTGAAAAAGATAAGACCAATCTTGTAACGAATATACAGGAGGAGACGGTCGATGTTAAAGATGAAATCGGCGGCGCACGTGGCGACCGCCTTAGGTGTTTGCGTGTGCAGTACGCATGCTGAAGCACAAAGCAATGTCACGCTGTATGGGATTGTGGATAGCGGATTTTTCTACTCTAGTAAATCGATTGATTCATCGGGGAATAGAACAGGAAAGAAATTTGCATTGATTGATAGCGGTCTTTCCCCTTCGCAATTCGGCTTGAAGGGCACCGAGGATCTTGGCGGGGGATTAAAGCTCGATTTCGATCTGGAAAGCGGCATTAACATGACCAACGGGGGGTACAACAGCTCCAATGGCAATTTTTTTGGTCGGCAAGCCTGGATGCAGTTGCGCAGCGATATCGGCAACTTGAAGATGGGTCTGCAATTCTCCCCCTTCTTTCTGACTCTCTATGATCTTGATCCACGTGGCCTCGCACCGTTCGGCACCAGCGTCGTCCATTACATTGACAACGTGGTGGGGACAGGCCTGGCCAACGCCAACGCGATCTCTTACACCACCCCGGTCATGGCTGGTCTGCAGGCGAGCGTCATGTATGCATTTGGTGGCTCGCCAGGCGATTTCCAAGCCGGCCAGCAGTACTCAGCCAGCCTGAAATACGACAACGGAAGCCTGCTGCTCGCCGCTTCGATTTACAACGGTAATGCAGGCGGCACTGCGGCCTCGACTCCGGTGCCTACGACCGTTGAATTCGCCGGCCGGATGATCGGCGGAGGCTATCGCTTCGGGAAACTGACGGTCAAAGCTTCCTACACGAGCTACAAGGTCGCTGGCGCAATGAGCAATAACGTCTGGGGCGGAGGCGCCGATTTCCTGGCCACTCCTGAAATCGATGTGAACGCTGGCGTCTGGTACGCCAGCGACCGCAATAACACGGCCAACCATTCATTGCTCGGATCCGCGGGGATTAACTACTACTTGTCAAAGGCCACCACCTTGTACGGTCAGGTAGCCGTCGTCAACAATCACGGCGCGATGACTACCGGGCTGTCCGTCAATGGCGCGCTGAAAGAGGGAGCCGGTACCTCGGTGGGCGGCGCAATCGGCGTTCGGCACATGTTTTAATTTGGCGGGAGATAACGCATGAACAGAAAGCACATGAGCGCCGGCTTGGCTGTCCTGCTTTCGCTGGCGGGAATCGGGGGCGTGAGCGCTCAGGGTAATGAAGCGGTTGCGTCGGATGTTGCCCCGTCCAGCGCGGTCCCGTCGGCAAGAGAAGCAAGACTTGCCAATCGACGGCTCGCGAAAACGGTGCGAAGCCGACTCGCGAAGGTGAAGGGCATCGACGTGCTCAATATCGTTGTGGTCGCGAAAAACGGTACGATCACGCTTGGAGGTTCGGTACCGGAGGCCGGTCAGATAGAGCTCGTCGTCGCTGCCGCGCGTGATACACCCGGCGTGGAGGCGGTCAATAACGCACTACGAGTAAAGGCAGCTGGGCAGTGAAGGCAGCGTCCCTCGCGTATAGCGAGGGACCTGTCGTGCTTTACCTTAGGCGCCGGACGAAGCCTCCAGTCCTTTCACTGTATAACCGGCAACTTGCTTGTAGCTCGCAGTAATACTCTGAAGCTCGGCCTCGTCGATAATTCCTGCAAGCGACGTGAACGGCTGCCCATTCGTCCTTTCATGCACCACTTGCAGGATCTTGTCGGGCGGCGCCTTGCGATTGGTAAGCACCACCTCGCCCGTCGCCTTCACGCGTTCCCTGTCGTAAGCCATAAGTGCCTCCGGACCGACGCCGATGTCGACGAGATATGCGCTGAGCACATCGGCATCGACGATCGCTTGACCCGCGCCGTTGGAACCACGCGGCACCATCGGATGAGCCGCGTCGCCAAGCAGCGTGAGCCGACCGAACGTCCACCGCGGCAGCGGGTCTTGATCCACCATCGGGAACTGCAAAATGCCTTCCGTTGATTCGATCATGGCCGCCACGTCGAGCCAGTCGAAGTGCCAGTCAGCGAACGCTGGGAAGAAATCCTCAAGGCGTCCGGCACCATTCCAGTCGCGACGCGCAGGCTGTGGCGCATTGATTTCCGCCACCCAGTTCACGAGCTGACGGCCCTGTTCGTCGACATTGTCGCGAATCGGGTAAATGACCATCTTGCCGACGCCTGGCACCAGCGCGCCGGCGCGCACCATCGTAGCGCCGCTGAGAAAGGGCTTCCAGTGAACCGCGCCGCGCCACATGTTCACGCCCGAGTAACGCGGCGCCCCTTCATCCGGATAGAACTGCTTGCGCAGCGCCGAATGCAAGCCGTCACATGCGACGGCAACCGAAGCTCTAACGGCGTACGCGCGATCATTCGAATCCACGAAGTTGACGATGGCTTCGTCATCCGAACTCGATGCACCAACGCACTTACGATCGAGCACGACGGCATCGTCACCGAGGCGTTCGCGTACCGCTTCCAAGAGCGTGGTTTGGAGATCTCCGCGATGAATCGAGAACTGTGGTGTCGCATAGCCGGCAGCAACGCCCGACGGCTCACGATAAATCAGTTGGCCGTGTCTGTTAAAGAAGGCAGCTTCCTTCGTTGCCACTGCGACTTGAGCCAGCCGTTCGTTAAGGCCGAGACGCCCCAACACCTTCGTGGCATGCGGCAACACGTTAATGCCCACGCCAAGCGGACGAAGCTCTGGCACCGCTTCATATACGCGGCAACTGATTCCTGCATCGTGCAGAGCAAGCGCGAGCGTCAATCCGCCGATGCCCGCACCGATCACCGCGACTTCACATTCCTTTGACATATCTCCTCCGTGCACAATCGTGCGATTCACGAACGACACCAGTTCTTGGCATCGGCGATAATTGACAGACGTCTGCCGAATATTAGTGAGAGCCGCGCGCCGTGTCAACAACGTTCGGAAGACTAGACGAGCTTGCTGCAAGCGCTAGGTTAAACTTGCTCGGCACAGACCTTATAACCCTTACGCGGAATGACAAAGAGAACCGCCCAATCGCCCACTTCCGACCCGGCGCTCGATGAACTCTATCGGCGCCCGGGCTTTTTGATTCGCCGGGCGCACCAGATTGCGATGGACATGTTCATCGAGGCGTGCGCGCCGATCGATCTGACGCCAAGTCAGTATGGCGTGCTCTATATTCTCAACGTAGCCGGGCCGATGAGTCAGATCGGCGTCGCACGTCTGATCGGTCTTGACCGGTCGACCACTGCGCTCGTCATCAAGCTGCTCACCGAACGCGGCTTAACGATGAAATCGCCCAGTCCGCTCGACGCGCGCAAGGTCGAAATACTGATCACGGCGGACGGCAAGCACGCGCTGCGCCAGGCCGCAAAGTTCGCCGAACGGGAGCGTAAGTCGCTGCTTGCGCCGTTCAGCGCGGAAGAAGCGTCCACTTTTCTCCGATTGCTCGAGAAGTTTGTGACGCACCATAACGAGAATACGCGCGTGAGTATCGTCGGATCCATCGACGCATAACTCACTCAGTCTAAATCCCCGGTTCAATCGGTCTGCGACGAAGCATGCAGTCATGCATCGTCGCATTCCTATATTGACAGACGTCTGCCGAAATGTGACTATCGCTTCGTGATTGCGAGAGCGTGCTGTCGAAGAGTCGATGCGGGCCGTCGCGACACCTCGTCAAAACAATGCTCGTGGCGGAGCAGGAGACTGTATGCAACATATCGATATCACCCGGCTCGTCGACGAAGGCCCATTCGGCAAGACACGCTTTCTCGTGGCACTGCTGTGCTGTCTAGCTGTGTTCTGCGATGGCTTCGACACCCAAGCCATCGCGTACATCGCGCCGGCGCTCGCGGCGGAATGGCATGTGAGCAAATCGGCCTTCGGCCCTGTGTTCGCCGCGAGCCTCGCCGGTCTGATGGTCGGGGCTCTATTGTTCGGTTCGCTGTCCGACAGGCGTGGCCGCAAGATCGGACTAATCCTGAGCGTGGTCGTGTTCGGCGTGTTTTCACTTCTGACCGCAAGCGTCGATTCGGTCGGCGCGCTTCTCGTCATGCGATTCCTCACCGGCCTAGGTCTTGGCGGCGTGATGCCGAACGCGATCGCGCTGACGTCCGAATACGCCCCAGCACGAATTCGCAGCACGGTCGTGATGGTCATGTTCTGCGGGTTCTCGCTGGGCGCGGCGCTGGGTGGCGTGGTGGCGGCATCGCTGATCGGCCATTTCGGATGGCGCAGCGTGCTGATAGCCGGGGGAATCGCACCGTTGTTGCTTACACCTGTGCTAATGCGCTATCTGCCGGAATCGCTCGACTACATGGTGGCGAAGGGCATGGCGCGGGAGCGGATCGTAGCGGCGTTGGCGCGCATCGCGCCAACCGTCGACATCGATCCCGACGACCGGTTCATCCGCCATGCGCGTGATGCGGCCCGGTCATCGGTGGCCGAGTTGTTCTCGAAGGATCGCGCGCGCACGACAGTGCTGTTTTGGCTGATCTTCTTCATGAGTCTGCTCGAGGTGTATCTGTTTTCGAGTTGGCTGCCTATTTTGCTCAGCGAAAGCGGGCTGTCTGTCGATCGCGCGGTGACGACCAGCAGCCTATTCCAAGTTGGAGGCGTGGCGGGCACCTTGCTGCTCGGGCGCTTTATTGACCGTCGCTGGCCGTTCGCGCTGCTGTCGCTCGTCTATGCGGGGGCGTCGGCCGCCGTGCTGCTGCTCGGCTTAAATGTGCACGGCGCTTTTTCTGTGATGGTCTGCGCCATTCTCGCGGCGGGCTTCTGCATCGTCGGTGGTCAGATTGCTGCGAACGCGCTGGTGGCGCGCAGCTATCCGACTGCGATTCGCGCGACCGGCGTCGGCTGGGCGTTCGGCGTCGGGCGCATCGGCTCCATCATGGGACCGCTCATTGGCGGCGCTTTGCTCGAAATGCGATGGGATCCCGCGCATCTGTTCATGCTCGGCTGCGTTCCCGCGCTCGTGTCCGCTGGCGCCGCATGGGCACTTCACGCGCGCCGGGTTGAGGGCAACGCGGTCACGGCGCTGGAGCAAGGCGGTGCCTGATGCCGGCTAATAACTGAAACTGTCGCTGATTCTTCGCGGAGCACGACGCAGAACAGGGCGTTCCTACGCGTCGCATTCGATCGACCAACGTCAGAAGGAGACATGCAATGTCCACGGAACAGATCCGCGCGTCGCGCGCGGCGTACTACACAAAGATTGCACAGCAACGCATGGCACCGTTGTGGGAATCACTGCACAACTTGGTGCCGAAGACGCCGCAGCCGGAGGCCGAGCCTGCCATCTGGAAGTATTCCGAAGTGCGCGAGCTGGTCATGCAGGCGGGCGACGTCATCAGCGCCGAGGAAGCCGTGCGGCGCGTGCTGGTGCTCGAAAACCCGGGGCTGCCGGGAAAGTCGAGCATGACGCCGAACCTATACGCCGGGCTGCAACTGATTTTACCCGGCGAGATTGCACCGAGTCATCGCCACACGCAGTCGGCGCTGCGATTCATCGTCGAGGGCAAGGGGGCGTGGACGGCGGTTGATGGTGAGCGCACCACGATGCATCCAGGTGACTTCATCATCACGCCGTCATGGACCTGGCACGACCACGGCAATCCTTCGGTCGACGAAGGCGGCGAGCCAGTCGTTTGGCTCGACGGTCTGGACATTCCCTTGCTCGCGCAGATTGACGCAGGCTTCGCCGAGAACTATCCGGAGAAGACGCAGCCTGTGTCACGCGCGGAAGGCGAGAGCTTTGCGCGCTTCGGGCACAACATGGCTCCGGTGCGGCATCGCGTAAGCGATCCGACCTCGCCGATCTTTAGTTACCCCTACGCACGCAGCCGCGAAGCGCTCGACACTCTGTATCGCAACGGAGCAGTCGACGAGTGGGATGGCGTGAAGCTGCGCTACGTTAACCCGACGACCGGCGGTTGGCCGATGCCGACGATCGCCACCTTTATGCAATACCTGCCGGCGGGCTTCAACGGACGCACCTACCGCAGTACCGACGCTACGGTGTATTGCGTCGTCGAAGGTAACGGCGAGGTGGCCATCGGCGAGCGCGTGTTCAGCTTCGCACCGCATGATGTGTTCGTGGCACCGTCGTGGGCACCGGTTCGGCTGAATGCGTCCGCGGAGAGCGTGTTGTTCAGCTACTCGGATCGCCCGGTGCTGTCCGCACTCAATCTCCTTCGCGAAGAGCGTCACTGAACTTCATATCAACGAGCGTACTGCGCTTCCATTCTTTCCATTCGAGTAGATACCATCATGGCATTCGTTTTCCCTCCCGAAGCACCGGTCGCGGTTCCTGTCGCGGGCCGCGATGCCCAATTTGCCGTACGCCGCGTTTATTGCGTAGGCCGCAACTATGCCGCGCATGCGCGCGAAATGGGTTTCGATCCCGATCGCGAGCCGCCGTTCTTCTTCTGCAAGCCCGCCGACGCCATCGTGCCCGTCGGCTATGACGAGACCCTCGAACTTGCGTACCCGTCGGAAACCCAGAACTATCACTACGAAGCCGAACTGGTTGCAGTGATCGGCAAGGGCGGCTCAGACATCACGCTCGAGAACTCGTTGAGTCACGTATGGGGCTACGCGGTCGGTCTCGACATGACCCGCCGCGACCTACAAATGAAGATGCGCGAGATGGGCCGTCCCTGGGAAATTGGCAAGGCGTTTGACCGTTCTGCGCCGCTCGGCCCGATTCATCCGGTAAGCGACGTCGGCCACTTTGAACAAGCCGGGCTCTGGCTCGATGTCGACGGCGTCACAAAGCAGAAGAGCGATGTGTCGCATTTGATCTGGTCGGTCGCGGAGACGGTCGCATATCTGTCGAAATTCTTCCGACTGGAACCGGGCGACGTAATCTTCACCGGTACGCCGGAAGGTGTCGGCGCCGTCAAGCCGGGCAACACGATGAAAGTCGGCGTGGAACGCCTCGGCGAACTGACCGTACGCGTCGTGTAGCGCGACATCCGTCATCATCGACCATGGGATCCGCCGTGCAATTACATAGCTTCTTCAACAGCTCGACGTCATATCGCGTGCGCATCGCGCTGGCGCTCAAGGGTGTCGCTTTTGATACGCTGCCGGTCAACATACGCAAGGGCGAGCACCGCGCCGTCAACTACATCGCGAACGTAAATCCATCCGCCGCGGTGCCGGCTATTGTCGACGACGGCTTCACACTGGGTCAGTCCATCGCGATCATCGACTATCTCGACCAGGTTCATCCTGAGCCACGGTTGATTCCGTTGCAAACGCACAGCCGCGCGCGCGTGCTCGAGTTCGCTTCGCTGATCGCCTGCGACATTCATCCGGTGAACAACCTCCGAGTGCTGCGGTATCTGGAGACTGAACTGGGCGTGACGGCGCAGCAAAAGAGCGACTGGTACCGTCACTGGATCGCGGAGGGCATGGAAAGTGTGGAGCGAATGCTCGCTCGCGAGAATTCCGGACCGTGGTGCTTCGGCAACCAGCCGACGCTCGCGGATGTGTGCCTCTTGCCGCAAATCTCGAACGCCTTGCGGATGGGCTGCGATCTCCGTCCCTACGCGCGCAGCCTGGCGGTGTATGAATTTGCCGCGGATCATCCGGCGTTCGTACGCGCGGCGCCGGCGCGCCAGCCGGATTTCGTGGCCTGACAGAAGCTCGTGGATGAATGGTTCAGGGCAGATCCATGACTGGATCTGCCTTTTTTGATTGGTTGGTCGGCAGACGGAAGCTCCCCGATCCGCGCGGTAGCTCAACCACGATTCGTGAATCGGCAGGTCAGAACTTATGCACCAACCCGAGTTGCATGCCGCGTGCGGGAGCGCCCGGATAGGCGACCGGAATGCCCGCGGTCGTCGCACCGTTCATGGCGAAGGTAGCGCGGTTGTGGTTCTCGATCCAAGATGCGGCAGCGTACACGTTGGTCCGCTTGGAAAGGAAATAGTTAAGCATCACGCCTACCTGATCAGCGTTACTGTCTAGGTTCGACTTGTCGTGCAAGTGTGCTGCTCCGAAGGAGAAGAACGTCGCCGGATTGAACATGTAGCGCACCGATGCCGTGAGCACGTCTCGATTTAGCGGCGTGTCCGATTGCCGGTTGTTGTTGTAGCCGAGATAGAAGGTGAGATTGCCCAAATCGTACGAGGCGCCGGCATAAAGCGCTTTCAAGACTGTGCCGGCACTTGAACCTGGCCAGACAACTCCCACCGGGTCTTCGACGCGCTGATAGCCGATTACCGCGCCTACCGGCCCTTTTGCGTATTGGATGCCGATGTGATAACTAGCGATTCCGTTCTGCGACGAATTGCTCGCATCGCGAAGACTGATCATCAACTGCGCCTTGGTACCTGCTATCTCAGGCGACTGGTAGGAGATGGCATTGCTCACCCGGGGCACGATTGCAAGAAAACTGATTAGGCCGGAACCAATTGTCTGGCCGTTGAACGCGTCGAGCGCGCCGGAGACCGGAATATACACAGGCGAGTTCTGTCGGCCGAAGCGGACCTCGCCATAGGGACTGCCGAACCCAACCCAAGCTTGACGGCCGAAGGCCGAGTTGGGAACACTTGCCGCGCCCGTCGTGGTGAGGATGCCTTGCTCCAAGATGAAATTAATGGAGTACCCGCCGCCAATATCTTCCTTTCCGAGCATGCCGAATCGCGAACCGAGATACATGCCGGGATCCATGCGCGCAGTCGTGCCGCCGCCAGTGTTTGCTACTTCTATGCTGTTATCCAGCAAACCATAAAGCGTGACGCTCTGTGCATGGGCTTGCGAGGCGCAAGCGATCAGGGCGGCGCAAAACAAGTGCTTCGTCTCCATTCCGTATTCCTATTTTTTGATGCGCGCTTGGCAGGGAAACGACGGCGCGATGGTTTCGTGACTTCGAACGGGTTTTTATGTGACGCGCAACACTTCGCGAGGAGGTATGGCAGACGCAGCACCCGCACCGGTCGCCTATCGTCACCCAACAAGTTTGTGCATAAAACGGATTTTGTGCAAGTAAGGCTAATCCCCGACCAGTTGCGGCGCTTCGATACACGCGTGGAGCGACAACGTAGCCCAAGCGTACGCGCAGTTTGATAACCAGCTAGGGACAAACCCTTTGTTTGCAGAATGCTTTAGAACATGCATACTTTGGCCAAGTCATTTCGAGGAGACAACCGTGCCGTTCGTAAATGTCCAGCATCTGGCGGGTGCGTTCACCCGAGAGCAACAACTGGCAATCATGGAAGACATCGTTGCGGCCGTCGTGCGACAGGGCGGCGAGGGCATCCGCCCCGCAACGATCGTCACGATTACCGAAGTTGCGGACGGACTTTGGTCAGTAGGCGGTCAGAGTCTGACTATGAAGGAAGTCGAGCGGCGCCGGGCTGCCCGTGCCGCCTCGTCCGATAAATCTTGAGTCCCGCCATCTTCAATCGTTAAGGAGAATCAGCCGATGTACGCCATTTCTGCAGCTTTCGAAGTAAATACGGCCAACGAGCCCGTTCAACTAACACGCGCCCAGATGTGGAAGGGCCTGGTTCAGAAGGCCGAATACGCGGTTCCGTTCGTGCCCGCGATGAAAGAGTGCGAGGTCATCGAGAGGTTCGAGGACGGGTTCATTCGCCAGATTTCGCTGCGCGGCAAGACGCTCCGCGAGCGCATCACGTTCACGCCCGATGTGCAGGTGCACTTTCAGCGCATCGAATCGGCAGACAACGGCTGGATCACGAATGTGCTGAGCGATTCTGAGCGCGGTCTCACGCTGACGTTCACATTCGCGCTGGTGTTCGACGGCATCGCGGCCGGGTCGGAGGACGAAAAGCGCAAGGGTGAAGAAGTGCGCGAGAGTTATGTTGAAGCGATTTCGGCAACCATCGCGGAGACGCGCCGCCGCGTGCAGGCCGGTGAGATCTGATCACAAGACCCGACGATGAACAGAGATACTTTCGCAAACGTTCCTGCGTATCCGGTGCTCGTCTCGTATGAGTCGAGCCGTGGCGCGCGAACCGGTGTGCTGGTGAACGACCGGGTTCACGACCTTGCGGGCGTGTCCGGCAAAGAAGAATACGCCGAGATGAAGGCGGTGCTCGAGAGCTGGGCCGACGTTGAGCCGTGGCTTGCCAGCTCCGACGCCGCGCGGGCAGGCGAGTCGCTGGCCCAAAGTTCTGTCCGGTTGCTGCCGCCGATTGCAAACCCCGGCGGCATCTACGGCGCCGGTGCGAACTACACCGACCATGCCGAAGAGATGGCCAAAATCACGGGCTCGGGCACGCCGGCGGCCCGCGGCGATCGCTCGTGGCACTTTCTTAAGAGTTCGCATTCGATCGTCGGCCCGGAAGCGACCGTGAGACTGCCGGAGGGCGCAACATCAATCGATTGGGAAGTGGAGCTGGCGGCGGTAATCGGACGTCAAGGCAAGAACATCGCGCTGGAAGATGCGCTGAATCACGTCGCCGCGTACACCGTCGCTATCGACTTTTCGGCGCGAGACTGGAGCCGCCGCACCGATCTGTCGGAGCGTTCCCCCTTCCGTATGGACTGGCTCTCGCACAAGAGTTTTGACGGCGCTTGTCCGATCGGGCCTTGGCTCGTTCCCGCCTTCCGCGTGCTGGATCCTCAGGACCTCGGGCTGCAGTTGTCGGTCAACGAGGTCGTAAAGCAGAACTCGAACACCGGCAAAATGATCTTCTCGCTTGCCGAACAGATCCGCGATTTGTCGACGCGCATCACGCTTTGGCCGGGCGACCTCGTACTGACCGGCACGCCGGCAGGCGTGGGCAGCAGCCGCGGCGAATTCTTGCGTAATGGCGATGTGGTGGATGCAGCGGTCTCCGGACTCGGCGTCCTGCGCGTGAAAATTTCTGCTTGACCCAGGCGATTGCACCATGAAAAGCACCATGAAAGCCATCGTGATGCGCCGTTTCGGCGGTCCGGAAACGTTGGAACTGGCCGAGGTGCCACGCCCCGTGCCGCAAGCGGACGAAGTCCTGATTCGGGTGCACGCGGTCACGGTGAATCGAACGCTCGATCTCGCTGTGAGAGCCGGGCGGTACGGCCGGCCAGTAACGCTCCCGCATGTGCTCGGCGCCGACCCGGTCGGCGAGATCGTCGAAATCGGCGATGACGTGGTCGATCGTAAGATCGGCGATCGTGTGGCGACCTCGCCGTTCGTCAAGGCCGCGACCGGATCCGCGCCTCCGGTGCTGCTCGGCGTTTCAGCATGGGGCGGCTATGCCGAATTCGTCGCGGTTCCGGCGCGCATCACGCATCTCGTTCCTGCGAAACTGGATTTTGCAGATGCAGCCGTCGTCGCGCGTCACGCTCCGCTTGCGCTGCATCTGCTGGAGACAAAAGCGAGAGTATGCCCTGGCGAGACGGTTTTAGTGATGGGTGCGAGCGGAGGACTGGGTTCTGTAGGCGTGCAGGTGGCGAAATCACTGGGGGCAACGGTCATCGCGGGGGCCGGTGCACCCGAACGCGTCGCGCGTGCGGTCGCCGCAGGTGCGGATTATGGCATCGACTACCGGCGCTCCGACCTTGTGCAGGAGGTCATGGTGCTGACGGGCGGACGCGGCGTGGATGTCGTGTTCGAGAACATCGGCGATCCGGATCTCTTTCCGCAAGCGGTTTCGAGTCTTGCGCGGGGCGGGCGTCTGGTCACCGCAGGGTCTCATGGCGGCGGAAAGGTCACGCTCAACGTGACGGAGTTGTATCAGAAGCAGCTCACGCTGTATGGATCGACAGGACAGAGGAGCGGCGACCTCGACCGGGCCCTCGCGCTGGCAGCGGATGGTCTTCTTCAAGCCGAGATCGCCGACACGTTTCCGCTGTCGAGCGCCGCCCGGGCGCATGAGGACTTGGAAGAAGGGCGGATCACTGGAAAAATCGTACTGCTGCCGCAGCATATAGAAGTTCCTCTATCGAGCTAGTGCGCCATAATATCGACATCATGAAACGCGACGAGCCCATCACCATCCAGTCAGCCTTGCCGCATGCGGGCGGCAAGAGCCGGCCGCTTTCAGAGCAGGCATTCAACACGCTGCGGCGCCGCATCCTGCGCGGCGAAATCGCGCCGGGTACCAAGTTGCGCATCGAGGTTTTGCAACAGGAGCATTCGCTGTCGAGCAGCCCGCTTCGCGAAGCCCTGAACCGGCTCGTAGCGGAAGGACTTGTGACGGCGGACGACAACAAAGGATTCCGCGCGGCCGCCGTGTCCGCCGAAGACCTCAAGGACATCACCAATTTCAGGCTGCTGGTTGAGCCCGCCGCGCTGGCGCAATCCATCGCCAACGGAGACGGCGAGTGGGAGGGGCGCATCGTCGCAGAGTTCCATCAGCTCGAGCGCCTGCGCAAGCGTGTGGCTTCAGGAGGCGACTGGCCCGACGAAGAATGGACCGAGCGTCACAAGCTCTTCCATATGGCCATGCTCTCAGCTGCGGAGTCGCCGCGCCTGCTCGCGCTGTGTTCGAGCCTATTCGATCAGTCGGAACGCTATCGGCGTTTTTCGGTTATGAACCGGAAAGAGCCGCGCAATACGGACGAAGAGCATCGCCGTATGATGGAAGCGGTTCTTGACCGGAAGTCGGAGCTCGCCTGCGCGATCCTTCGGGACCATATCGCGCAAACCGCCCGAAATGTCATGCTGATCAAAAGCGTCCAGGACGCGTAAGCGTCTAGGATGCACGCGTTTGCCTCCCTGCGTTTATCAGGAACGCCGCGGCACCACGGCCGCCCTCGCCATCGAGCCACTCGCGCTACATCAATTCTGTTCTTTCGTTTTTAGACCGAGCGCTCCCCTAAGCGGCTCGCTTTTTCCCATTTTTGTGCACAAACTTTTCGGCAGACTTAGTCGACTACGCTGGCTCGGCTCTCTGCCCTGTGGTCTCCGTTTGTTATAGGGAACATCTCTACTTGCACAAAACCATCTTTGTGCACAAAATGATTTCATAACGAACCGGAGGAAGACAGCATGGCAACGAGCGACAGCCCGCGGTGGGGGCAACAAGTCAGGCCGATCAGCGGTCAGGATGCATCCAGGGAAGGTTTAGAAGCGGCGGCTTCGAACGAAGAGAACGGCATGGCACATCGCGCGGCGTCGACGGATTCGAAAGCCGCGGCATCGATGTTGCCGCTGTCCAGGGGTTACACCACGCTCGCGGTTCTCATCGTCGCGTACATCATTTCGCTGGTCGACCGCCAAGTCATGTCGTTGATGGTCGCGCCGATCAAGCAGACCCTTCATATCAACGATGTTGAGATCGGTCTTCTTCAGGGATTTTCGTTTGCGCTTTTTTACTGCATCCTGGGTCTGCCACTCGGGCGGATTGCAGATCGCAGCAGCCGGCGCATTCTGATCGCCGCAGGGATGGCGTTTTGGAGTGCCGCAACGATCGCTTGCGCCTTCGCCCACAGCTTCACGGAATTGTTCGTCGCGCGCATGTGCGTCGGCATCGGCGAAGCTGCGCTCGCGCCGGCCGCCTATTCCCTACTCGCCGATCTGTTCCCGCCGAAGCGGCTGATCCGCGCCAACGCGCTTTTCTCGATGGGCGCGATGCTGGGTGGCGGCCTTGCGCTCGTGGTCGGGGGTACGGCGCTCGACTACGCGGCGAAGTTCGCGGGAGTATTGTTCGGCGGGCAGTTCCAAGCATGGCAACTGGTGTTCATCGCGGTTGGTCTGCCCGGGATCCTGCTCACAGGCGTGTTGCTCGCGCTCGTGAAGGAGCCCAAGCGTCTGGACGACACGCCGGTTCCCTCCATCCGTGAAGCCTGCGGTCAACTGTGGGCCCTGCGCGGTCATCTGGTGCCGCTCTACACATGCGCGACCTTGTTGTCGATCGTCATGTTCGCGAATCTCGGCTGGCTGCCGACGCACTTCATCCGCGTCTTCCACATGACGGCCAGCCAGACCGGAATGGGCCTGGGGATCGCACTCATGGCCGGATGCGTGATCGGCGCATATTTCGGCCCGTCGCTTACTGGCATGCTGCTGCGCCGCGGTCATCAGGACGCACATATGCGCACGGTGCTCATCGCTTCGCTCGTCATCATCGTGCCTGTGATGGGGCCGCTTATGGACAACCGTTATGCAGCCCTGTTCGCAGCCTTCCTGTACTACCTCGTGCAGAACTCGTACTTTGGCGCAATAACCGCGTCGGCCCAGTCCGTCACGCCGAACCGAATTCGCGCGATCAACTCGGGCATTCTGTTCCTCGTCATGAATCTGGTTGGCCTGGGTGGAGCCTCGGTCATCGTCGCCTGGGTTGCCGGTCACGTATTCGGGGGCGGCCCCAATGCGATCGGTCATTCAATTGCGCTCGTCAGTGCCGTTGCCGCGCTTGCTTCGTCCGTCATCGCCCTAAGGACGATGAAGCGCTATCGTCAGCCGGCGGGTATCGTCAACTTCACGGAGAACCGCTGATGTCATTGGAAAAGGAACACGGCCTCGCGAACCTCGAATTTCCTGCGCTCGCCCCGGCGGACGGGTACAGGCTCGTTGTCGTGGGCAGTCACGGCGGCATCGGTTCGGCGCTGTGCCGAGCCGCCGAGGCAAACGGCATGCAGGTCGTGGGACTGGATACGGAACAGGCGATCCGCGACAAGCCGGCCGCGTTGGCTGGACCAGCCATCGCCGTGGACGTGCGCGACGAAGTGTCGATCGCGGCGGCCTTTAAACAGGTCGGCGAGTTGCATGGTCGGATCGATGGGCTTGCCTATGTCACCGGGATCGGCATTCCGCCTACGCCTGCGGTGGATCATCAGATCGGGCAGTGGGACAAGACGATGGAGGTGAACCTCCGCGGTGCATTTCTGACTGCGGTAAGCGCACGGCCATTGCTGAAGCCTGACGCTTCGGTTGTTTTCGTCTCGTCGGGTCTTGCGGTTCAGGCGGATCCCGGTTTCGCCGCCTACAGCGCGTCCAAGGCGGGCCTGCTTGCGCTTGCGAAAACGCTTGCAAAAGAGTGGGCGCCGGTACGTGTAAATTCCGTCGCTCCAGGCCTCGTCAATACCGCCTTCCTGGGCGGTGGGAGTGGGCAAGGCAAGGCTGTCGATGGAACCGTCGAGGACTGGTTCGGACCCGAGCGGGCTCGCGCGATCTTGGAGACCATTCCGCTGAAGCGGATTGCCGTTCCGGACGACGTTGTCGCGCCGATGCTCTTTCTCCTGGGGGCGGGTTCTCGGTTCGTCACTGGACAGACCCTGCACGTGAACGGTGGAAGGCTGTCGCTCTAACGGCATCATTTTTTCATGGATCCAATAGCATGAGTATCATCAAATGTAACGAGCTGCTCTACATCCGGCGCAGCGTGCCGGACGTCACGCAAGTCGAGACATTCCTCAATCGCTTCGGTCTTATCACCTGCGCAAAGCAGGGCGAATCCGTGTACTTGCGCGCCACCGATCCCGTTCACCACTGCTATATCCTAGAACAGGGTCCGGCCCGCCTGTTGGGATTCGCCTTCTTGGCCAAATGTGAGGCGGATCTAAGAACGCTCGCGGCGGGCACCGGCCGTGACGTGGAAGAGATCACCGAGCCGGGCGGCGGTCTGCGAGTGCGCCTGAAAGAGCCGAATGGCTATGACGTGGATATCGTCTACGGCATCGCCGTGCCCGCGCCGATCAACGTCGAGCGTCAGGCCGTCAACACCGGCCGCGAGCCGACGCTTCGTGCCGACGAACCGCTGCGCTTGCCTCGCGGCCAGGCAACGCCGGTCAAGCGGATCGCGCATGTGGTCCTGGGGACGCCGCTCGTCGAAGAAACCGCCGCATGGTTTCGCGAAACGCTCGGCATGCTGCCCTCGGACGAAGTCTTTCGCACGGCCGGCGGTGAACAGATTGCGTCGTTCCTGCGCGTCGATAAAGGCGCCGAGCATGTCGATCATCACGCGTTTCTGCCGATGCGTTCGGATACCGCCGGCTTCCAGCACGTTTCGTTCGAAGCGCAGGATATCGATGCCGTGATGGCCGACCACCATTATCTGAAGTCGATGGGCTATGAGCACCTGTGGGGTATTGGTCGCCACTTGCTTGGAAGCCAACTCTTCGATTACTGGAACGACCCGCTAGGCTATGCACACGAGCATTGGGCCGACTCGGACCGTCTTTCGGCGACTGCAACCACCGGAGTATGGGAGGCCAAGGAAGGCATGGTCACGCAGTGGGGTGAGGGCGCAAGCGAGCAATTCCGCCATAACGTGAAGCCGTGACTCTAGTTCGTTCAGGAGTAACCGACTTACCAGGGTCGTGCGCAAGCCAATTGTACGTAGCGAGCCGGACGAAATAGTCGACCGTCGTAAGCCTCTCTCAGGGGCTCCGCTCGGAGCCTTTTTGCCGACGCTCTGGCGTCGGCTTTTTTTGTGTGGCTTGAATGGAATTTACGATTCGGACAGGAAGTCTATTGAGCCCGGGGCACCAAAGGTCAGCTCGACGCCTGTTCGCAAACTCCCATGCGGGGGCTGAGCAACTTTTCGTTTCGTCGCAGAAGTGCGGGACCCCGCCATACGCTAAATTGGGGCATCCAGTTATTCCCCGACGGAGGGAACGGTGGCCTGCGGCGCCGACGACACTGAGTCGTCGGCCGCGCGCGAGGGAGTTGCCAACGGTAGCCTCAACTTCTCATCCAAGCGCGGCCCCAGCTATTTAACGTGCGTTCGCCGTGAGGCCAAACACCGGGCTTGGCGCCCACCGCGACGCGTGCGAGTTCCGCCGAAAATTCGAGTCGGTTTCCATCGGGGTCGGTGACCATGAAGAAGAGGTTGTTACCCGGTCCATGACGTCCCGGCCCGAAGAAGATCGGCACATCAATTGCCGCGAACCGGTCGCCCCAATCGCGGATGTCGTTCCATTTATCGGTTTCGTAGCAATGGTGATCCCATTCGTTTCGCGAGCCCTGGAAGAACGCAAGGCTGTGATGCTCGTCGTCCGAGCGGAGGAATACCACTGCGACACGGCCGTTATCATCCACTACTTCGTCGGAAATAGAGAAACCGACGATATCGGTGTAGAAGGTCACAACGCGTTCGAGTTCGGTCGTTTGAAAAACGGTGTGCTGCAGGCGGGCCGGAAGACCGTCGCGACTAGCGACCGATGCCGCGTCGGACATCTCAAGTCCGAACGCCATCCGGCGACCTTGCGGATCGCCAATCACGAATGCGCCGGGTTGAAACAGCGAGGCGGTCAGAGCCTGGCAGGCTAGCCCATGATTCTGCAGTCGCTTACGCAGCGCGTTGAGTTCCTCCTGATTTCGCATCGCGTAGCCGAAATGCGGCCCCTGCCCGCTCGAACGCGCGGTGATCTCCATCGCGCGGTCCCGACCGACCAGGACAACCCGATCATGGCCTGTCCCACCCACAGAGGTCATCTGCATCTGCGATGTATAGAACTCGGCGAGCCGCCCGGGGTTGTCCGACACGACGTGGAGGTGATGCAGGCGCGCGGGCGTGCTTTGCTGAAGCGAAAAAGACAAATGACCCTCCTGTTTATGTCCCTGAAGCGTTCCAAGCCGATCTGTCGGTCATAGCAGTTCGTCGACGACGATGTTTCTCAGCGTGCCGACGCGCGAGATCTCGACCTCCACAACATCGCCCGGCTTCATCCACAGCGGCGGATCGCGAAACGCTCCGACGCCGCCGGTCGTGCCTGTGATGATCACGTCGCCCGGCAAGAGCTCGGTGAATACGGAGCAGTACTCGATCAGCCGTGCGACGTCGAAAATTAGGTCATTCGTGAACGCTTCCTGGACGATCGCGCCGTTCAGGCGGGTGATGAGCTTTAGGGACGACGGGTCGCCCACTTCGTCGGGCGTGACAAGGCAAGGCCCGAAGCCGCCCGTGGCGGGGAAGTTCTTGCCCGGCGTGAACTGGATCGTATGTTTCTGCCAGTCGCGCACGGTGCCGTCGTTGTAGCAGGCATATCCTGCAACGTGTTGCAGGGCGTCGGCCTGCTTTACATGCCGCGCCCGCTTCCCGATGACGACGGCCAGCTCGCCTTCGAAGTCGAGCTTCTCCGAGACGTTAGGGCGCACGATGTGCCCCTCGTGACCGGTTTGGGAGTCGGCCCACCGCGTGAAGATCATAGGATGCTTTGGGACTTCGCGCCCTGTCTCCTGCACGTGCGACAGATAGTTGATCCCTACGCATAGGATCTTTTGCGGGTCCGGAATCACCGGCAGGAGGTTGACATTTGCAAGCTGAAGCGCAGCGTCGGCGGTTGCAGCCCAACCACCCAGGTCGGACAACGTGTCCTTCTGCAGCGCTTCTTTCAAAGTCGCGCCGAATCGCGATGCGAGCGGTCCGGCATCGATGACGCGCGCGCCATCGAGCAAGCCCCATGACGCCGTACCCTGGTGTTCAAAGCTAATCAATCTCATGTTTGTCTTCCTAGAATGACAGACGTATGCTAAATTTTTGATGGGGCTGCCGTCAACAGAATTATGGCGGTCCGAGATAGTTTCCGGAGGTTCGAAAACATGTCGGAAGGCGCATGCCCTTGAGCTTTTTTTCCATTTCTTAGGACACCGTTCCTCGAGCTAAAAGAGTGATCGGTGCTGCGTTTTCAGTATCACGCGGCGGCACACGCCGTGTGATAGCAGATACACACGGAGGAGATTGAGATGGCGCGACGACTCGAAGGGAAGGTGGCTGTCCTAACCGGAATTGGCAGCGGCATGGGACGCGCTGCGGCGATTCTATTCGCTGCAGAAGGGGCGAAAGTGGTGGGATGCGACATCGACGAGGAGAGCGGCAGCGCGACGATCGATTCGATTCGCGAAGCTGGCGGGATCGCTGTGGCGCTTGCTCCCTGCGACCCATCCGAAGCGGATCAGGCTCAGGCGCTGATTGACTCCGCCGTGGCAAGTTATGGTGCCATCGACATCGTCTACAACAACGCTGCAAAGGTGCACTTCGCGCCCATCGAAGAGATGACTATCGAGATGTGGCGTGGCACGATGAAGGGCGAACTCGATATAGTGTTCAACGTGTGCAAGGCCGCGTGGGGACACCTCAAGGAGCGGGGCGGGTCGATCATCAATTGTGGATCGGTATCCGGGAAAATGGCCTATGAGGTGCTTCCCGCCCTTGCACACTCCGCGGGCAAGGGCGGGGTCATCGCAATGACGCGTCACCTGGCCATGGAAGGCGGCAAACATGGCATTCGGGTAAACAGTATTTCACCTGGGCTCGTGAGAACCGCGGCTACCGCTGCACTCATGGAAAACCCTGCATGGTTCGAGCCCATGAAACGCAAGCTGATGTTGAATGGACGTGTCGGAACGCCCGAGGACGTCGCGTATTGCGCGCTGTACCTCGCTAGCGACGAAGCCGGCTGGGTCACGGGCGCCGACTTCGCTATCGACGGCGGTACTACTGCATGGTGATGTGCCGCCCGTCGCATCCTTCTTACGGTTGTCGCCCTGCGATCCGGTGTGCGGTCCGAAGCGGCGATGGCGATCGAAGATCGAAAATCGCCGCGGTGCTGACTCGCGGTATCACATCTTCTATCGGGACACGATGCGCGACGCCTTTAACGAACGGGACGTCGCCGCGTCCGCATTCAAGCGGCTGTAACTGAACGATCCGCTGAATGTGCCGGTCGCTTGAGAAGAGTCATGCGGCGGCGGCGCCGCGCTGGTGAGCTGCTCTGGACGGGCAGCGAGCGGGCGTCTTGCTGGACGGCGCAGTCTCGTGTCATCTGTCGGCAATCCGCCCGCATTCGCTGCGGGCGGCCGTCGACTTCATCCAACGGGCCGTTGCGGTGGTCTGATAGAAGCGCTTCTTGTTACCCGCCGTGATTGACACGCCGTCGAGCTTGCTGAGTTCGTCGACCGTGTGGCAGATCAAGCGGCCATCAAAGCCACCCACGGCATGAGTGGCACGGACCGTGTCATGTATGCGATCGACTATCCCTATAAGCGGATCATCTTGGTTCACATGCTGCCGCGCGCCGTCCCGCGCCTTTATGCCTAACACGACAAGACGTCTTGAGCGCTTGCCTCGGCAGCACGATCGTCGACGTGCCCGCCACTCGCCCCCGTCATCGCCCAGATTGCCAACATCAAGACTCATCCCTCCGGGCGGCTCGCGACAGAGCAAGGCGTCCTCGCGATCCATGGCTGGGTCTAGACGGGGGATCCCGTTTCGATGTCATAGTTCGAGAGAGCCAACGCATTCCTAAAAACCTCACGTTCTCGGGCCGCATTATGTCGAACCCGATATCGCAAACGGCGTGCGGCTAGCTCGCGGTTCGTGGCCAAGCATTCGTGAGCTCAGAACGGCTTCGTGGGAAGATATTTCCCGTCCAGTGTGATCACCGCCCGGTGGCCGCCTTCCGGATCGTCGACCTTCTTGATGTCGAGCTTGAAGTTGATCGCACTGATGATGCCGTCGCCGAATTCTTCATGTACCAGAGCCTTTAGCGTCGAGCCATAGACCTGCACCATTTCGTAGAAGCGGTAGATCGTCGGGTCGGTGGGTACGCCGCCCGGAATGCTGCCACGCATCGGAATCGTCTGCAGGCCGCGCGCCGCGTCCGAGTCGAGACCGAGCCTGTCGGCCACGACTTTTGCCACATCCGCCGGCAGGGGATGCTGTCCGAGAAGCGCGGCGGTCACGAAGGCAATGCTGAGTCCGGTGCCTTCCGTGAGTTGCTTGAAGGTTAGGTTCTTCGCGATCTTGGCGTCGATGATTGCGTCGGACAGCGTTGCACGCGCGTTCTCACGGTACTGGGACTGACTCATGATGAATCTCCGGATGGGAAGTTAAGGTGCTGGTCAGGCGGCAAGGCTCGCACGGGCCGGTTCTGCACACGCGTTCGGATGCCTCGAAAGTGAGACGAAACGATGGGTGGCACCATCGAGCGCGTCGACGGATCCCGTTTCAATGTCATAGACCCAGCCATGGATCGCGAGGACGCCTTGCTCGATCGCGAGCCGCACGGAGGGATGAGTCTTGATGTTGGCAAGCTGGGCGATGACGTTTTCGCGAATCATCGAGTCGATGCGGTCGCGTTCGCTCGAATGCTTGCGTGCTTCGTTCACGACCCGCGCTGAATCCGCATACTTGAACCAGCTCCGGACCGACGGCATGTGATCCATGCAGGCGCATGTCGCGATTGCAGTCATGGCGCCGCAGTCCGAATGGCCGCAAATGACGATGTCGGTCACGCCGAGTCCCGCGACGGCATATTCGACGGTCGCGGTCACGCCGCCCGGTTCCGGACCATGAGAAGGAACGATGTTGCCGGCATTACGGATGACGAACAGGTCGCCCGGTTCACGCTGCGTCACGAGTTCGGGCACGAGCCGGCTGTCTGAACACGAGATAAACAGCGCGCGGGGATTTTGGCTCGTTGCAAGCCTCCTAAAGAGTTTCGTGCGCTGTGGGAAGGCTTCCCGCTGAAACCTGAGAAATCCGTCGATGATGTCTCGCATCTTTCACTCCGCGATTGTGAACGGTGGCTCGATGAGGTGAATGCTCGACGGTTTCGGCTATAGTGTCCAAGACCGGTTTCTTATCCGAGCTATAGGGAAGACCAATACCGAAGGAGTCGCAACCATGCTGCTACGACATATCCGGTATCTGCTGGCCGTAGCGGAGCATCGCAATTTCACGCGCGCCGCGCAGGCCCTGCACATATCTCAGCCCACGCTCTCGCAGCAGATCCGACAACTCGAAGAAGCCCTCGGCGCTCTCTTGCTGGATCGGACTGGGCGTTCTATTCGCCTGACCGACGCAGGGGAGGCCTATGTCAGCCACGCGCGGCGTGCGCTGCAGCAACTCGAGTCCGGCAAGCGCGCGATTTCCGATGTTCAGGACCTCAGCCGCGGCGTTCTGCACATCGCGGCAACCCCAACGTTCACCGCTTACTTCGTCGGACCGTTGATTGAGGCATTTAACCGTCTGCATCCGAAAATCATGCTGAGCTTCACGGAGATGCCGCAAGATCGGATGGAGGCCCTGCTTTCCGACGGCGCGCTGGACGTCGGAATCGCATTCGACACGGTCTCGAATGAGGAAATCGAGCCGCAGGTACTTTTCGTTGAGGAACTGGCGCTGATGATCGGCAAGGCGCATCCCCGAGCAAGACGGCAGCTTCGCATGACGCTCAACGAACTCAAGGAGGAGCCGCTGATCTTGTTGAACGGAGAATTCGCGACGCGCCGATACATCGACCGTTATTTCCGCGAGAACGGGGTGGCACCGCGGCTTGCAATGGAAGTCAATTCGATCAGCGCCGCGATTGAAGTCGTCAGCCGCAGTGCGCTTGCGACGCTGCTTCCAGCCGCAATCACGCGTGAGCATCGCGGGCTGTGCAGCGTCCAGCTTGAGCCGGCACTGCCGCAGCGGACGGCCGCGCTGCTGCTTCGCAAGAGTGGGTACAGGAGCGCGGCGACACGGGCTTTCGTGGCTTTATCGGTGCTGCAAAGCGATGCCGAGCGTGCCGCTGGGAAGCGGGTCAAGCGGAGCAAACGTCCTACCACCGAGTGACGGTCTTGCATCTTCTGGCGGTCGGTTCGACGTTTGGCGACAATGCGACGAAGGTGTCAGGCGGATTCGAACGCCGACGATTAACAAATGCTTTAAGCAAACTGCTTTTCGCATACAATCTTCCGAATGTATGTATCGAGAGCGATGATGATCAAGCGGTGGGTTCCGGATATCAAAGCGCGTAAGGGTCCAATCTATCAGCGCATTGCCGATGCGATGGCCGCCGACATCTCGCATGGAACGCTAAATCGGGGCGACCGGCTTCCACCTCAACGAGCTCTGGCCGCGGCGATCGGCGTCGACTTTTCGACCATCAGCCGCGCCTATGCGGAGGCGCAGCGGCGCGGCCTTATCGATGCGCGAGTCGGCAGGGGCACATTTGTCCGTCATATGCGCGACCGAGCGCCCACGCCAGCGTCCAATGCATCGACGGATTTCATGGTGAACTCGCCGCCCAATGTGTTCGAGGGTGAGGCGGGCAATACTCTCTGGAACGAGGTGTCAAGGGCAACGGTCGCACTCGATGCCAAGGCATTCATGCGGTATCAGCCACCGGCGGGAACGATCCACGACCGCGACGTGGGCGCGCAATGGCTGCGCCAGCGCCTGAGCGCGGTCACGGCGGAGCAGGTGCTCGTCTGTCCAGGAACGCAATCCGCATTGCTCGTGGTCATCATGATGCTTGCTGCAAAGGACGACGTCCTGTGCGTCGAAAACCTCACTTATCCTGGCATCATTCTCATCGCGCGCTATCTTGGGATCCGCCTGGTAGGTGTCGAAATGGACGATCAGGGCGCTATTCCGGAATCTCTGGACAAGGTGTGCAAGGAACATCGGGTGAAGGCGTTCTATTGTATGCCGACCTTGCACAATCCCACCACGCGGAGCATGTCGCTGAAACGCAGGATGGCGATTGCCAGCGTGCTGTCACGCCATCGCGTTTCGCTGATCGAGGATGACAACTATTGGCCGCTTCTCGCTGAGCGTGGCAACGAGTTGCCGCCGCTTTCGAGTTTCTTGCCCGACCAGTCTTTCTATCTTTCGGGGCTCTCCAAATGTCTCACGCCGGCGCTGCGAATTGCCTATCTGGCGACGCCGGAAAAGTCTTTCGCCGAGCGTGCTGCTGTCATTTTGCGCGCGACCGCGTCGATGGCGTCACCTCTGAGCGCTGCGTTAGCAACCCGATGGATCGAAGATGGCACCGCGTCAACCTTACTTGCCGCAATATGCCAAGAGGTCGCAGCGCGGCAGTCGTTGGCGCGGGACATTTTGCCCGAACAGACGAAACACACGGACCTGCGAGCGTTCCACACCTGGTTGGTACTGCCGAAAATCTGGACCCGAGCGGCTTTCGCCGAGCGGCTTCGAGCCGACGGCATCAACCTCGCCTTGAGCGATGCTTTTTGCGTCGGCGTAGCAGAGGAGGCCGTGCGCCTCTCATTGGGTGGGCCGCCCACGATCGGCGACCTGAAGTTCGGGCTCGAAAAGATCGCATCGCTGCTCCGCTCTGACCTATCTGAGCCCAGCGTGATCGTGTGAGCTCGCCGTGCTGCGAGTACGCCGGCCTCGCCGGCCTCGCCGGATGCGCCAGTCATTACCGAAGCAGTTCGGCTGCAGTCGTCCTTTTGGGACGAAGATGCCGAGCGGTCGCAGCGAGACCGATACCCCTTTTTTCGACCCGCTGCGATACGGCCGACACTGCCGCCGTATCGCCCCCCGATCCAGTTCCGACCCGTTGCATGCTGGCACGGCAATGGACGTCTTCTCGCGTTAGTTTAAAGCCGATCGCCCTCAGTGTTTGTAACCACTGGCCCGCACCTTTTGAAGGATTGCTATCCCTCAGCGGATTGCACTCATCATGGGCGATGCGACCTAATGAATCTAAGACGCATATCCGGAGGAGCGCCCGGTACACCGATCCCTAGATTCTGCGAACACGTTTCTCATAGCGTTCGTCCCCAGCGTGGCTGCATACAATCGTTTTAATGTCTGCATCTCGCAATCTGGAAGAGACAGGCGTCTTTGTCCATATCGCCGGGTGTGCTTTCTAACTATTATGAAAGTGGTTGCCTAGCCGAAGCTTTGCCAGCATCATCACGTCATGCCATTGTATGTATCTTTGTATGCGTACAATTGCCCAGTTAACCAAACAACCAACGCTGGATGGATGGGAGCGAGCAATGAGGGCTATAACGGGTTTTATTGGCGGTGCGTTGTCGCTGACGCTGGCGCTCGCGCCGATTGCGGGGCGGGCAGACGATGCGATCGTCAAGATCGGCTTTGCGGCGCCGCTTACCGGGCCGTCCGCGGCCGACGGCAAGGAAATGGAAAACGCCGCGCGGCTGGCGGTCGAAGATGCGAATTCACGCCATCCGACGCTCAAGGGAAAGGCCGTTCGATTCGAACTCGAACCGCAAGACGATCAAGGCGATCCTCGCATCGCTTCGCAGATTGCCCAGCGATTCGCCGACATCGGAGTGTCGGGCGTTGTAGGGCACTTCAATTCCACCTGTAGCATCGCCGCTGCGAGAACGTATTCGGCAGCCAACATTGCCCAGGTCAGTCCAAGTTCGACTAGCGCGTCCTATACGCAGCAGGGCTACAAGACGACCTTCAGGGTGGTGGGTCACGATGCCGTAGCCGGCGCGACGCTCGGCAACTATCTGGTCGATCAGCTGAAGGCCAAGCGAATCGCGATCATCGACGATCAGACTGACTTCGGGCGAGGCCTCGCCGACCGGGTCGAGGCGACCCTGCGCGAGCGCCACGCGAACGTTGTGGCGCATGAATATGTGACCGATAAGACCATCGACTTTAGCGCCGTGCTCACTAAGCTGCGCGCCAAGAACCCCGATGTCATTGTCTTCGGCGGCTTCGACGCGCAGGCGGCTCAGGTGGTAAGACGGATGCGCAGTTTGGGTCTGACGGCGACGCTCGTCGGCGAGGGGTTCAACAACGAGATCTTTCTTGACCTTGCCAAAGGTGAGGGAGAGGGTTCGCTGGCCGTTCAGCCCGGAATACCGTTTTCGCAGATGCCCGGAACGGACTTCGTCAATCGTTATCGCACGCGCTTCGGTACGAGTCTGAAAGGCTTCCAGGGGCCGTATGCCTACGACGCCGCGTCCGTGATCATCGAAGCGGTGCTTAAGGCTCAGTCGAAGGATCCGGCCAAAGTGCTGGCTGCTGTCGCCGACAGCAGCATCAAAGGCGCCACCGGACCTATCGCATTCGATGCACGCGGCGATCTGGCCAGCGCTCCATACACGCTCTACAAGCTAGAAGGAAAAGACTGGCGCGACATCGACGTGATCCGGGCGAAGCAATGACATGCAGGCTTAATGCGTTGGCAAGCGAAGTAAGGTCTCGCACGCGGGAGGGCTGAGACAGATGTCGGGCGAATCGAGGGTCGAGCAAAGCCGAGCGGTTTCGTTGGCATTCAGTGGGCTGGACAAAGTGTTCCTGCGCACGCGATTCGATGCCGCTGCAGCCGATGCCATCGCGACTGACCAGGCAGTCGCATCCGGCGCAAGCCTCCCGCTGAACGGAGTGATTCTGGCCGTGAAGGCGTGCTTCGATGTCGCCGGATGGGTCACCGACGCGGCTTCGGCCGTTCTATCGGACCAGCCCGAAGCGACGCGCGATGCTCCGGCCGTTGCTGGGCTGCGCGCCGCCGGTGCAACACTGGTGGCGCACACTAACATGACCGAATTCGCCTTCGGCGCTCTTGGCATCAACAACACCACGGGCACGCCGGTTACTCCGCTCGATGCGCATGGAGAACGGGTTGCCGGCGGATCGACTTCCGGCGGCGCCGTTGCAGTTGCAAGAGGTTTTGCGGACATTGCGCTCGGTACCGACACGAGCGGTTCGATCAGGATTCCGGCGGCGTTTTGCGGGATCGTAGGCTTCAAGCCTTCGACGAATGTTATCTCGACGCAAGGGTGCATTCCGCTGTCGACCACCTTCGATGCGCCAGGCTTCATTGCCCGCGATGTAAACACCATTGTCAGGGTGGTAGAGGCGTTGAAACTTTACAGGACACCCGTCGTGCGGGTTCGGCCGACGAGGCAGCTTGAAGGGATCCGGCTGGCTCTGCCCGTGGATTTCGCACTGACTGGTTGCGATCCGACTGTCGTCGCAGCGTTTGAAGCGTGTGTCAATCGCCTTGCCAGCCTTGGTGCTTCGATCGTTGAGACCGACTTCATGGACCTTAGAGCGCCGTCGCGTATTGCCGCCGAAAGCGGGATCATTGTGGCGGACGCCTTCGCATGGCACGAACCGTGGATTCGTACGCGACTGGCGCGTTACGACCCGCTCGTCGGGCCCAGGATATTGCGCGGTGAATCGATTCCCGCTTATCGATACCTGAAGGGCGCGGCAGCGCTCAAGCACGAAGCCAATGTGTTTGACGCAGAAATGGCGCGCTACGATGCTCTGTTGACCCCGACAGTGCCCATTGTTCCGCCTCGGATCGCAGACGTGACCGCGGACGAGATCGAGTATCTTCGTGTGAACGCGCTATCTTTCAGTCTCACCGAGCTGGCGAATCGCCTTGACGCGCCGAGCATCGCCATGCAGTTCGATCCGGCCAGGCCGCGACCGTTCGGGCTGATGCTCACTGGACGCCGCCATCGCGACATCGATCTGCTCTCCGTGGCGCGCCGAGTCGAGGCGGCGCTGTCGAAACCTTAATGCGAGATCCATCGAAGAGGAAACAGAAATGATCGTCAGAGACGTTGCATCGATCGTTGGAACGGCACGGCACGCCTCCGGAAAAGGGTGGGAAAGCAAGCGGCTCATCGTCGCGAGCGATGACGTGGGATTTTCGGTTCATGACACCACGGTCCTCGAAGGAACTGAGCTGGAACTGGAGTACAAGCATCACATCGAGGCTAACTACTGTTTCGCAGGAGTAGGAGAAGTCGTCAACCTCGCCACCGGCGACACGCACACCATTCAGGCCGGATCCATCTACGTCCTCGATAAGCACGACCGTCATAAAGTGCGCGCAGTCAAAGGCGATCTTCGTTTGGTCTGCGTTTTCAATCCGCCTCTCGTCGGTGATGAAACGCATCGCGATGACGGCAGTTACGCACCTTCGCGAGATCAGTAGCCCACCGCTGATCGACGCGGCTCATTAAGGCGGACGGGGCGCACTCATGTTCTTCGCAAACACCGACTACTTTTCTCCGACATATGCTGTCGCACGCGATAAGTTTCGCGCCGCGGCAAGCGGCGCGGGGGCGGATCTACACGTCTACGATTACGATCGCTCGTCCGGGATCGAGGAGGAGCGTCTGAGCATCGACGTCGCGTGTTTAGGAAGCGCAACGAGCCGGCACAAACTTGTGGTCATCAGCGGAACGCATGGAGCTGAAGGCTACGCCGGCTCCGCGCTCCAGACCGCGTGGCTTCGGCTCTGTGCCTCGCGGCGAGAGCTCGACCACATTGGCGTGATTCTCGTCCACGCACTTAATCCCTATGGCTTCTCGTATGGCGTTCGGACCAACGAAGACGGCATCGACCTCAATCGTAATTTCGTGGACTTCTCGAGGGGCAGGCCGGAAAACCGGATCTACGACGAAGTGCATCGCTTCCTGAACGCGGACATTGCCGACGCGGATCGGTGTTCGCACGCCGAAGCAGGGCTCAGCGCCGCGCGCAACCGTCTCGGAGAGGACGCGCTTTTTGACGCGATCGCACGCGGCCAGTACGCGCACCCGGACGGCGTGTTCTTCGGAGGCACGCGGCGGACATGGGAAAACCATACGCTGCAAAGAATTGTGCAGGCGCATCTTCTACCGGCGGAGAAGGTGGCGGTAATCGACTGGCACACCGGCATCGGCGATTACGGCGAGGCATTTTTCCTGCCGTTCGCTGACGCCGAATCCGATGCATACCGGCGAACCACGCAATGGTGGGAGAAGGATGGCTTGCCTGCTGCGCGTCCGCATGGACGCAGCTGCCCCCGCTACCAGGGTCTGGTTTTTGACGGCATCCGGAAGCTTCTGCCGCATGCGGAAGTGGCAGGCGGCGTCATCGAGTGGGGCACGCGCGGCCGCGAGCCGGGCGAGCTGGCCATCCGGCAGGACCTATGGCTACGCCGGTTCAGCGATCGCTATCCGCGAGAGGCGGTCGTACAAGTGCGCGCAGACCTTCTCGACTCATTTGTTCCCACATCCTATGTCTGGCGTAATTCGGTGCTTTCGTCGGGTACGGGGATCGTCGATAAGACCGTGGACGGACTAATCCAATGGTAAGTTCTTTTGACCAGGGATCGTTAGGTAAATGAAGACGCCATTCCGGTTTGACCACCTCGTCGTGGCAGTGCATTCCTTAGAGGCGGCTGTGTTGGACTATCGGCGACTGGGCTTCAACGTTTCTGCCGGTGGACGGCACACCCATGCGCCGACGCGCAATGCGCTCATTTATTTTCACGACGGCGCTTATATCGAGTTGATCGAATGGGTCAACCCCGCGAACGGCGAGAAATGGTACGAACGTCTGACGAGACGAGGCGAAGGAGTCATCGACTTCGCGCTCTGCCCTGCGGATTTCTCGATCGAAACGCAACGGTCGGACAGGCGCTACGACTTCTACAAGAACGCTTCTGCAGGCTCGCGCGTTCAGGCGGACGGCGCGGAGATGCACTGGCTACTTGGCTGGCCGACAGACGAGGCGCTTCCATTCCTCTGCGCCGATGTGACTGCGAGACACCTTCGCGTCCCTGAGGGAGACTGTCGTGTTCATTCGAATGGCACGCTAGGAATTCGCAGCGTTTCGGTTCAGGTGCTCAATCTCGACAAGGCGGTGCAACGTTACGAACGCTTGCTTCTGTCGACCGCTGAGCGCATTGATCTTCCCTGGCTGGAGGATGTAGGTCTCGAGGCCGCGTCTTTGATGGTCTGCACGACGCGGATTTTCCTTGTATCGCCGAGAACCCACAGCAAGGTGGACATCGCGCAAGCGCTGGCACGCGATCTGTCGACCTATGGCTCGAGAGTGTATCGAGTTGCACTAGCGCATGACCGGCAGAATGCTCCGCCTACAATGCCGCTCGATCTGACGCACGGCGCGCACCTGACGACGCCCGAAGCGGACGATGATATCGAATCGCAACTGCTTCCTCTTCGCGCCGCGCGCTGATTACCGCGGCAGACGTTCCGGCAAATCGCGGCGGCGGCGTCGGGGCGACAGCCTAGCGTCATAAGAGAATTGATATCGAGGGGAACAGATGAAAGCACTAGTCGTTTTCGCCCACCCGGAAGCACAATCGTTCAACGGGCAACTTAAGGAAACTATCGTCGCGGCGCTTCGCGAACAAGGAGCCGACGTTCATGTTTCCGATCTGTACGCGATGGGCTTCGATCCGGTCGAAGGACCCACACATTTCGAGCATCGCGCGCGGCCTGATGTCTTCGATGTACAGACAGAACAGCGCCATGCCTTCGACGAGCAACTGATGAGTGAGGACATACGCGCGGAAATCGCCAAGCTGCTGGAAGCGGACCTCGTCGTCTTCCAGTTTCCGATCTGGTGGTTCTCGATGCCAGCGATGCTTAAGGGATGGCTGGATCGCGTATTCGTGTATGGGCTTTTCACGAGCAGGCGACGCTACGACGAGGGCTTCTTTGTCGGACGCCGCGCGCTGGTATCCGTGACCGCGGGCGGCCCGGAGTCGACCTTCAGCCACAACGGACGCAACGGCGACCTCGATCTTATTCTCTGGCCGCTGCACTTCACATTGCACTACATGGGGTACACAGTGCTGCCATTTTTTGCGACCTTCGGGATCTCAGCGTCTATACGCTACGCGGGTATATCAGCCGATGCGCCGCGTCTCGAGCGCTACAAGGCGGATTTGCGGGCGCATATTGCGAAGATCGACCATATGACGCCGCTTCGGTTCAACGGCTGGCAAGACTGGGATGCGCTGGGTCAACTGAAGCCCGACGCGCCGAGCTTCAGTCCGTTCATGCGCCATGCTTTTTGATCTTGTGTGCGTAGGCTCCTAGTAACGCTGAAGTGGCTCGGACTTTTTGGCCGTATCTTGTCAGAGTCCAAGTTCGCCGAGACTGGCGGTGGTTGCCCGGATGCGTCCGTACGGTCAGAAAAATTCCGATCGCTTCCTTGATACGGAAGTCGTTAATCCGTCCTGTGAGCCGAACGTTCAGAACGACGGACGGCCGACGAAAGGCGGATAGGGCAGGCTTCACTGTTACAGAGTCATTCGACGCTAAAGCAAGTACAGCGATGCCATGCGGCCAAGTGCCAGCTCGGGGCAACAAGTGCGCAATCCATGGTGGTCTGTTGCAGTCACCGACCGGCACGTGGTGCGGCGGCCCAATCGAAGACATTGTATGCGCCTGCTTCAACGTGGTCGGCGAGGGCGCTCGCCAAGATCATCGCGTCGGA
This sequence comes from Caballeronia sp. INML1, assembly GCF_023631085.1. NCBI lineage: Bacteria > Pseudomonadati > Pseudomonadota > Betaproteobacteria > Burkholderiales > Burkholderiaceae > Caballeronia > Caballeronia sp. INML1. Next base: position 127,791 of record NZ_JALQDT010000077.1, read on the forward strand.
GTTGACCGGGCCTCCAACGCCCCTCCGAGATGGGCGGAAGACATCCGCGCCGCGCGTGACGGACTGGCCCGACAGAGAGCATATTCCGGCGCGCCGCGCTTTGCCTCTGCGCCATTTCTGATCCTCGTAATGACAAGCGGTAGAGTCATGCCACGACAGGGTCGCCGTTCGGGCGCTGAGCTCGGCGATGCGGATTCGAACGCAGTCATTCCTCGCCTGACTCTCGGCCGTTGGCGCGACCGCCTCTTTCCACCGCCTTGTCGCTTGAATGGTCCGTGACTTATAGTGCGGTGTCACCACGTTCAATCCCGCGCATTCGGGAAGCCGTCTTAACCGCTCGAGCGTGTCCTGCCAGACAAGAAAGTCGTTTTCTCGATCATTCATTCCTGACATCCCTCTGTGGCGACTGGTCAGCGTTTGATAGGAGCCGCTCCTCGCATGTTTTCACACACAAAAGCTGTCGGTCTTTCAATCCCGCGCGCTGCGTGGGGCATGAATTTCAAAAAAGAAGAGCGGCCGCGGACATCTACAAGCGTCGTTCTCACATCGTGGGCAAACCGAACATCAGTCGAGGGGACCGACCGGCTGGTCACGGTGCTTCGACTTGGGCAGCGGAAGCGGCGCTCAGTCGCCATCGTTGCGGCGTCATGCCGGTCACTTTCCGAAACACGGTCGTGAAGTGTGCTTGCGAATTGAAGCCGACAGATATCGCGATTTGAGCGATGGGCATACGATTTTCCGCCAGCAGGCCCTTGGCGGTTTCCAGTCGCATGACAGTGAGGTATGTGTGAGGGCTTAGTCCTGTCAAGCGCTTGAACTGCGACGCGAAATGCATTCGGCTGAGGCCGGCGAGGTCAGCGATGTCACTGAGCGTCACCCGCTCGCCTAATCGGCTCTCCATATACGCGATCGTCCGTTCGAGCCACCACGGAGGCAGCGCTTGCCTCGGCTTGTCGTCAAGCTGCGACCCATTCTCCATCGCGCGGGTGAGAATGGCCATCACGAGACTGTTAGAAAAAGCGTGTGCGTACGGGTTCCTGAGAGCCTCGGTCTCAAGCAGCATGCACGCGAGCTTGCCCATCATCGTATCGGCCGCAAAACCCGGATCCACAAGCCGATAATCCGGCGCAGCCGCCTTTCCGTGCAACTGGAGATGCACCGAAGCAACCACCGACCGAGGCACAAACACGTGAATAGCTTCGGCACTCCGGGTGAAGCTTGCCTCTAGCTGATCCTCCGGCGCGGTTACTTGCGTGGCGCCAAACGCAACGGGGCCATTACGCAGGTTTCTTCCGTTTTTGGAACACGTAATGGTGGTTGCCCGCAGCAGCACTTCAATGATGTAGTGCGAGCTCTGAGTCGGGGCGGAATACCGACGTTCGACGTGCGTCTCGTCTTTCCAGTAAGCAATGTTTATTCGATCGCCGCGGTGATCCATCGACGCTGCGATGGATCTCCACGAAACCTCCTTGATCAGGACGGGCAATTCGAAGTGTGGCGAAAGAAAATCATAAGCGGCAGCACGGTCAATCAACACAGGATCAGTCGTAGTCACCATCGAGCGCGTAGTAGCTGAAGCAATGTTTCAATCGGCACTTGCGGACTATTCCGGCGAGAGCCGGATTGATTCCCTGCGAACCACAACGTCAGTCGGCGACGATGGCCAGGACTGGAAGTGCCACCCGAAGTCCGAGGAGCCAAGCTTTCAGCGAATCAACGCCGCCTGGCTCGCTCGATGATTGCAGCGAACGCATCGTCCAGACAAGCCGCGGCCGAAGACCGGCGGCGATCAACGTCCGGTTGATACTTACATTACTTGCGTTCGCAGAATAATGCAAACAATTTGATTCTATGCTGCATTGAGTGCATACATTTCGACGCTGATCACATATTCGTCTGCATCGCGCTAACAGGCCGGCCACCGCAGCCCGGCGAAATCGCACGGAGATGTGGGTGGGCTTGAATCGCGGGCTTAACGGACGCCCAGCAGTGCCTTCGGTTCGAGGAACGCTTCGATGCCGAACGTGCCGTATTCGCGGCCGATGCCCGATTGCTTGAATCCGCCGAACGGCGCAGCAGGTTCATGCGCGAGCGTGTTGACGAGCACGCGCCCCGCGTCGATGCGCGACGCCACTGCGTTCGCTCGCGCGGCGTCCGATGAAGCGATGTACGCCTGCAAACCATAAGGCGTATCGTTGGCGATCGCGATGGCATCTTCGATATCGCCGTACGCGATGATCGACAGCACAGGCCCGAAGATTTCCTCTCGCGCAATGGTCATGTCGTTGGTCACGTCGCTGAAGAGCGTCGGACGCACGAACCAGCCCGCGCCGACGTGATCCGGACGCCCCTCGCCACCCGCGATCAGTCGCGCGCCCTCATCGATGCCAATACGGATATAACGCTGCACGCGCTCCCATTGCTTGCGGCTCACCATCGGGCCGATGCTCGTATGCGGATCGCGCGGATCGCCCGAGAGAATCTTCTCGATGGCGCTCACGATTTTCTCTTCGAACTCCGCGAGCCGCGCACGCGGCACCAGAACGCGCGTGCCCGCGATGCATGCCTGACCGCTGTTCATGAAGCCAGCATCGAGCGCGAGCGGCACGGCTTCGTCGAAGTTCGCATCGTCGAGCACGATCGTCGGCGACTTGCCGCCGAGTTCGAGCGTCACGCGCTTGAGCGTATCGGCGGCTGTGCGCAGGATCGTCTTGCCGACGACCGTCGATCCCGTGAACGACAGCTTCGCGACATCGGGATGCGCGCTGATCTCCGCGCCCACAATATCGCCTCGGCCCGTGACGATGTTGAACACGCCTGCCGGAAGTCCCGCCTCATGCAGCGCTTCGGTGACGACGCGCGTTTGCATCGCGCTCATTTCGCTCGGTTTGATGACCGCCGTGCAACCCGCCGCGAGCGCCGCCGCCAGCTTGCCGCAGATAAAGCCGGCGTCGCTATTCCACGGCGTGATCAGCCCGGCAACGCCAAGCGGTTGCATCACCACTTTTGCCGTACCCGCGTCACGCAGGAACGCATAGTCTTCGAGCACCTTCGCCGCTTCCAGCAGCACGTTGCTCGCGTGTCGCGCCATCCAGCGGCCGCGCGAAACCGGTGCGCCGTATTCTTCGACGATGGCCTCGAAAAGCTCATCCTCTTTCGCGATGACGGCGGCGTGCATGCGCTTCAGCATGTCGATACGTTCGCGCTTGTCCGTCCGCGAGAATGCGGGAAATGCGCGCTTCGCCGCCGCAATTGCATTGCGCGCATCGTCCTTGTCTGCGAGGCGCACGCGGCCGATAACTTTTTCTGTCGCGGGATTGAAGAGTTCGAAAAGCTCGTTGCCGTGCGGCGTGACAAACGCGCCGCCGATATAAATCTGGTCGATGTCATGCATGATGAATTCGCTCGGTCGATGTATTGAGCAAAAGATAAGGCGTTTGCATTGATTCGACTAGACGTACAATCCGGCATGACCTATTGAACGATTTAGCATAATGAAAACATCGGGGCTCACCGAACTCGAAGCGGTTCTTTCCGTCGCGCGGCATCGCAGCTTTCGCGCGGCGGCGAATGAACTGAGCGTATCGACGTCCGCGCTGAGTCATGCGATCGCCGCGCTGGAGGCTCGCATCGGCGTGCGGCTCTTCAATCGCACGACCCGAAGCGTGTCGCTTTCCGAGGCCGGCGCGCAATTCGTGCAGAACATCGCGCCCGCGCTTTCGACGATTCGCGACGCGCTCGAACAGGCCGGCAGCTTTCGCGACACGCCATCGGGTACGTTGCGTATACATCGGTGGGCGCGGCGCATCAGGCGATGCCGCTTTTCATCGCGTTCTTGAAGCGCTATCCGGACATGAAGCTCGATATCGTCACCGAAGGCCGGCTCATCGATATCGTCGTCGAAGGTTTCGATGCGGGCATTCGTCTGCTGGAAACCGTACCGCAAGACATGATCGCGGTGCCGTTCGGCGATCGCCAGCGCTTCGCCGTCGTCGGCAGTCCCGCGTACTTCGAACAGCACAAGCCGCCACGCACGCCTGCCGACCTCGCGACGCATCGCTGCATTCGCAGCCGCATGCCGAGCGGGTCGATCTATCAATGGGAATTCGAGCGGCATGGCGAATCCATACGCATCGATGGCGACGGCGCGCTGACGCTCGACGAACCGGGCATGATGCTGACCGCCGCGCGCGCGGGGATCGGTCTCGCTTACCTGACCGAATGGAATGTCGCCGCGGATCTCGAAGCAGGCGCCCTCGTGCGCGTGCTCGAAGACTGGACGCCGCCGCTCGACGGACTATGCCTCTACTATCCCGGCCGTCGTCATGTGCCGGCGGGCTTGCGCGCATTGACGGACATGATCCGCGAATATGCCGACGCAAATCGAAAGCACCCGGCGCCGAAAAAGAAGCGTCGAAAGGTCAATTCAAAGACTTAACGCCGCCATCAGTTTCGGCGTTTTGAGCGTGAGGCGTGCGATCGTCGCTTGAAAGCGTCGTCGTCGACGAGCTCGGTCGTGAAGGCACGTGTCGGGACGCCGTTGACGGCGCGACGGGCGCGCAAGGCTTATCGGAGCATGTAGTCGCGTACTCGTGCCGACGCGTTGTTGTGGGCCGTTATCCCGATGATCCCGGCAGCGCAGCAGGTCCCGATCGAATTACAGAACAGAAAGGACGACCTGTAGATCGCAGGCACGGCGAGCAGTCGCTTGGGAACGTCTGGCGATATGCGTTCGGCACTATGTACCTCGCAAACGATGGAGCCGATGAGTGACCCCCCGCCGAACTCGCCGTCAATCGCGGCGCGACCGCGTGGAACGCACGCGTCACGAGCATGTGGTGTCCATTCCCACCGTAAATAGTCATCCGTGCGCGTCCTTCACCATCAAGATATCGCACTCCCAGCGCCGCATGTTGATCATACATTCAAGATTGATCAACGCCGAGAAGCGCCATATAGTCGTCTCAACAGCACTATAAAAGACTAAGCCAGTGGAGACGAGAACGTGAGCGACAACCCTGAAATCGGACAGTCCATCCTCGCGCGAGAAATCCGGACGAATTATCATGACATTGGAACCGGCAAACCGGTTCTGCTGATCCATGGCTCCGGACCCGGCGTCACCGCGTGGGCCAACTGGCGAGGCACCATCCCGGCGCTCGCCCAGTATGGCCGGGTGCTTGCGCCTGACATGGCCGGCTTCGGCTACACCGATCGGTTCGACGATGGCATTTACGGACTCGATCGATGGATCGACCATGTATTCGGTTTCCTCGATGCACTCGACATAGTGTCGGTCAGCGTCATCGGCAATTCGTTCGGCGGCGCGCTGGCGCTCGCCATGGCCGCGCGCCGGCCAAATCGGGTCGAACGGCTCGTACTCATGGGAAGCGTTGGTGTCTCGTTTCCGATCACCGAAGGTCTCGACGCCGTCTGGGGCTACACGCCTTCGCTCGAAAATATGCAACGCATCATGCAGTATTTCGCGTTCGATCAGTCCCGCCTCACCCCGGCGCTCGCCAGCATGCGATACGAGGCGAGCATTCGCCCCGGCTGCAGCGAAGCCTTCGCCCAGATGTTCCCGGCCCCTCGCCAGCGCTGGGTCGAAGCGATGGCGACGCCCGTTGCGGACATCCAGGCGCTTCCACATGAAACGCTTATCGTGCATGGCCGCGACGATCAGGTCATCCCGCCCGCCACTTCCCTCGCGTTACACGAGCACATTGAAAACTCGCAACTGCACATGTTCGGCCGCTGCGGTCACTGGACCCAGATCGAGCAGGCGGAGCGCTTCAACCGGCTTGTCGTCGAGTTTCTCTTCAACGAATCGAAAGATTCGTGACCCCTTATAAATTACCGGCTCCGCGCCGCGACCGCGGCCGGGACATGAGCAAGCCGACGACAGGAGACATCGTGATCGAATTGAAGGATGTGTCATACGTGCGTCTTGGCACGCGCGATCTTGAAAGCGCGACCCGTTACGCGACCGAGGTCTTGGGTCTTCAGATTGCACGGCGTGGAGAGAAGAACGTCTATCTGCGCTCGGATGACCGGGACCACACACTGGTGTTCTCGGAAGGGGATCCGGCTCGACAGGTCAGTGGCTTCGAGGTCCCAACACCTGAAGCGCTCGATCATGCGGCTAAAGTGCTCGACGACGCGCGTATCGCGTTCACGCGCGGCAGCGCGGCCGAGGCGGAGCAGCGTTGCGTGCGTGACTTCATCAGCTTTGCGGATCCCAGTGGCAACCATATTGATCTGGTGGTGTCGCCGCATCATCGTGGACAGCGCTACTACGGTACGCGCGACGCGGGTATCACCGGTTTCAGCCATATCGGCCTGTGCACCACGGACGCGAAGCGCGACGAGAAGTTCTGGACCGAGGTACTCGGCGCCCGCGTGAGCGATCGAATCGGCGATGCAGCCCTGCTGCGCATCGATCCTGTGCATCACAAGGTCGCGCTGTTGCCATCGCCGCACGCAGGCGTGCAGCACATTAATCACCAGGTGGAGAGCATCGACGACATCATGCGGGCCTGGTACATCCTGAAGGAGAAGAACATTCGAATTCGCTTCGGGCCGGGGCGACATCCGACCTCCGGCGCGATGTTCCTGTACTTCGAGGGACCCGACGGCATGGTCTACGAGTATTCGAGCGGCGTTCGCGTGTTCAGCGAGGAAGAGCATCTCACGCATCTTCCGCGACAGTTCCCGTTCGAGCCAAGTTCCTTCTGCATGTGGGGTTCGAAGCCCGAAGTGCTGGAGTTCGGCTCATGAGCGCGATCGAAGCGTCTCCTGCGCAGCAGGCGACCGTGCGAATGGCGGCACGCGCATTAGGGCGCGCGGGACTGGTCCATGCCTACGGGCACTGCAGTCTACGTCTGAATCACGACTATCTGCTGGTGTGCGCGCCGATGCCGCCGGGATTAATCCAACGCGAGGCCGGCGTGGTCGTGCCGATCCGCGGCGAATTGCCCGATGGCGTGCTGGGCGAAGTCCGGATCCATCAACAAATCTATGCGAGAAGGGATGACGTGGGCGCCGTCGCGCGCAGCATGCCTCCTTCAGTTATGAGTCTCTCGACCGCCGGCATCACGCCGGTTCCGCGTCATGGGCCGGGCACCTATTTCGCGCCGTCTGCGCCGCTTTGGGACGACGTGCAGCTGGTTCGCTCCACGCCGCAGGCCGAAGGCGTGGCCCAAACCCTTGGCCACGCGCGGGCAGTCGTTATGCGCGGCAATGGTGCAGTCGTCGTGGGCGCCACCCTGGAAGAGGCGGTTGCCTTTACTTGGTTCCTCGAAGATGCTGCGCGGGTCGAATGCGCTGTTCGTGCAATGCGCCTTGAAAACGCGTCCGCGATGAGTGCGGAAGACGCGGCGCGACGTGCGACGACAGCGGGACGCGTCATCGAGCGAATGTGGGACTATCTCAGCGCCGGTGACCTCGAGCTCGACAGTTCGCAGCCCTAACCGACAATCAAGATGAGGAGAAGACATGGAGTCGATGCAGATCGGCACGGTTGCGCACGCGCTGTTCGATGCCCTTGAGGGTTGTGAGCCGATCGCGCCGCTCACGATGACCGAGCCTGGCATGACCATCGCCGATGCCTACGAGATTCAACGCCGCATGATCGCCACGCGACTCGCGAAGCGAGGCGAGCGCATCGTCGGCAAGAAGATCGGAATCACGAGCGAAGCCGTAATGAACATGCTCGATGTTCGGCAGCCGGATTTCGGGCAGCTCACCTCGGGCATGCAGTTCGCCAACGGCGCGACGATTCCGCTGTCGCAATTCATTGCGCCGCGCGCCGAAGGGGAAATTGCGTTTCTGCTGGCAAAGGAGTTGAGTGGGCCGGGGCTCACCGCGCATGACGTGCTGGACGCAACCGAGTGGGTCATGCCTTGCTTCGAGATCGTCGACTCGCGCATCCGCGACTGGAAGATCCGCATTCAGGACACGGTCGCCGACAACGCCTCGTCGGGTGCCTTCGTGATCGGCGAGGGGCGGGCAGATCCGCGCGCTCTCGACCTCGCGGGAATCACGATGAGATTCTCGCGCAACGGCGAAACCGTCGGCACCGGCCAAGGTTCTGCCGCGCTGGGGCATCCGATCAATGCGGTCGTCTGGCTCGCCAATCAGCTCGGCGAGTTCGGGATGCCGTTGCGGGCGGGCGAGATCATCTTGTCCGGTGCGCTTTCGGCGATGGTGCCGGCGCGCGCGGGAGACCACATGCGTGTCGAGTTCGACGGTCTGGGTCACGCCGACGTCGCTTTCGCATGACGCGTGCTCATCACGCGTTCGAATCAAACAGCACCAGAGGAAACGACAATGGATTCGAAAGAGGCAAATAGGCCACTCAAGGCGGCGATCATCGGTTCCGGGAACATCGGTACCGATCTGCTGGTGAAGATATTGCGTCATGGGCGAAATGTGGAAGCCGCGATCATGGTCGGAATCGATGCAGCTTCTGATGGCCTTGCGAGAGCACGGCGGCTTGGCCTGCAAACTTGCGACAGTGGCGTGGACGGCTTGTTGTCGATGCCGGAGTTTGCCCATATCGACATGGTGTTCGATGCCACGTCCGCGGCGGCGCACGTACGCAACGACGCGTTACTGCGCGCTGCAAAACCTGGCATCCGCTTGATCGATCTCACGCCCGCCGCCATTGGACCGTACTGTGTGCCCGTGGTGAACCTGGACATGCATCGCGACGTCCACAACCTCAACATGGTGACGTGCGGCGGTCAGGCGACCATTCCGGTCGTCGCAGCGGTGTCGAGCGTCACGCGTGTTCATTACGCGGAGATTGTCGCGTCGATTTCGAGCCGTTCGGCGGGACCTGGAACGCGCGCTAACATCGACGAGTTCACCGAAACCACGTCGCGTGCGCTGGAAACGGTGGGCGGCGCTGCACGCGGCAAGGCGATCATCGTGCTCAACCCCGCCGAGCCACCCTTGCTCATGCGCGATACGGTCTTCACGCTTTCCGAAGACGCTGACGAAAGCGCCGTCGAAACGGCGATCGTGGACATGGTCGAGTCCGTTCGTGCGTACGTGCCCGGCTACCGGCTCAAGCAACGCGTGCAGTTCGAGCGGATTCCTTCTAGCCGTCCGGTCGAAGTGCCGGGGCTCGGTCTGCGCAGCGGGCTCAAGACCTCGGTATTTCTGGAGGTGGAAGGCGCGGCCCACTATCTCCCCGCCTACGCGGGCAATCTGGACATTATGACGTCGGCGGCGCTCGCGGCGGCCGAGGCCATCGCGGCGCGGCAGACCGCTTCGGGGCAAGGCGCGTTCGACGACACCTTCGCGGGGATCCAATGAAGCAGAAGCTCTATATCTCGGATGTCACATTGCGCGACGGCGCGCACGCGATTAGACATCGCTACAGCCTGGATCAGGTGCGGCGCATCGCGCGCGCGCTCGACGAAGCACGCGTCGATTCGATTGAGGTGGCTCACGGCGACGGCCTGCAAGGCTCGTCCTTCAACTATGGCTTCGGCGCGCACACCGATGCCGAATGGATCGGCGCTGTCGCCGAAGTCGTCCAACATGCGCGTGTGGCGACCCTGCTGCTTCCAGGGATCGGCACTGTGCATGATTTACGCGAGGCCTACGATGCGGGTGCGCGCGTGGTGCGCGTCGCCACGCATTGCACGGAGGCGGACGTGTCGAAACAGCATATCGAGGCGGCGCGCAACCTCGGCATGGATACGGTCGGTTTTCTGATGATGAGCCACATGGCGTCGCCGCAGGTACTCGCGGAGCAGGCGCGCCTGATGGAAGGCTACGGGGCAACCTGCGTCTACGTCGTGGATTCTGGCGGCGCACTGACGATGAACGACACGCGCGATCGCGTTCGCGCGCTCAAGGACGCGCTGCACGCCAATACCGAAACCGGCATCCACGCGCATCACAACCTGAGCCTCGGTGTCGCGAACTCGATCGTGGCCGTCGAGGAGGGATGCAACCGGGTCGATGCCAGTCTCGCGGGGATGGGTGCTGGCGCGGGCAACGCGCCGCTCGAAGTCTTCATCGCAGCGGCGAACCGGCTGGGCTGGCTGCATGACTGTGACCTGTATCAACTGATGGATGCCGCCGACGACATCGTGCGGCCTTTGCAGGAGCGGCCGGTGCGCGTGGATCGAGAGACCCTAGCGCTCGGTTACGCAGGCGTCTATTCGAGCTTCCTGCGGCACGCGGAACGCGCGGCGCAACACTACGGCCTCAAGACGGTGGACATTCTCGTCGAGTTGGGCCGGCGCCGCATGGTCGGTGGTCAGGAGGACATGATCGTCGATGCAGCGCTCGATCTGCTGTCGAAGTCCGCCGTCGACGCGAGCACACATTAACGCCGATTGAAGAATCAGCCGGAGGCAGCATGGAACAAGGATGTACGCATTTCGAGGGCGGCAGTGCCGGAAGCCCCGTGCGTTTCGTGCGTAACGCGCAATCGGTCGATGCCGCGACGCTGCGCCAACTGGTGCAGCCCGGTCGCGTTCACTCGGCCGTCTATACCTCGCCCGATATCTTCGAGGCGGAAATCGAGCGCATCTTTCATGGTTCGTGGCTCTACGTGGGTCACGCCAGCGAAGTGCCGCAGAAAGGCGACTATCGGGTACGCCGTCTCGGACGCCAGCCGGTCATCATGGTGCGCGGTCATGACGACGTCGTACGTGTGCTGATGAACCGCTGTCGGCATCGCGGCGCGGCAGTGTGTGAGCAGGAAGCGGGACGCGAAAAGTTTTTTCGCTGCTGGTTCCACGGCTGGACCTACGACAATACCGGCAAGCTCATCAATGTGACGGACCCGGCCGGCTATGGCGACGACTTCCGCATGGAAGAGTATTCGCTTACCAGCGCGCCGCGCGTCGAGATTTATCGGGACTTCGTGTTCGCGTCGCTGTCGCCTAAGGTCGGCTCGCTTGCGGAGTATCTCGGCCCTGCTGCGCAGATGATCGACCTGTTGGTCGACGCGTCACCGACGCGCCGTATCAAGCTGTCGGCGGGCGTCCACAAGACTGTCTACAACGGCAACTGGAAGATGGTCGGCATGGACGGGTATCACCCGCATTACGTGCACGCGTCGGTCGTGTCGATGTGGCAGCGTCAGGCGGACAGCGGCATCGGCGCCACGCATCGTGCCGACCCGTTCGACGGCAAGGCGAAAACCTACACGCGCGATCTGGGGCACGGCCACGCCATGCTCGACATGCGCGAACACCGCGTCGAGCACTACGCCGACTATGAAACGTACCTCAAGGGCGTACAGGGCGGTGCGGAATATATCGAAGCGCTTGCAGCGCGCGACGGTGCCGAGCAATCGAAGCTGCTTGTTGCGATCGCCGGCGATCCGCATATCGGCGTGTTTCCGAACATGCAGATCATCAATAACCAGGTGCGCATCATGGTGCCGTTGGAACCGGGACGCACCGAGGTGCTGATGTTCCCCGTGCTGTTCGACGGCGTGGACGACGCCATCAACACAATGCGCCTGCGGCAGCACGAGTCCTTCTACGGCCCGGCGGGCGCAGGCTCGCCTGACGACGCTGAAATCTTCGAGCGGGCGCAGCGCGGGATGAACGCGCAGGTCAATCCGTGGATCGACATTTCCCGCGGCATGACTCGCGAGCAGGCCCATCCCGACGGAACCATCACCGGGCACATCTCGGATGAAGTACCGCAACGCGGCCAGATGCGCTACTGGCTGGAACTCATGACCGAGGGAGCCGAACTTGAATAACGCCGTTCATCCTCAATGGCTGTCGTCGGAGGCGGGTGTTTCGCCGATCGAGCAGGCTTCGCAGTTCCTCTATCACGAGGCCGCCTTGATGGACGCGCACCGCTTTGATGAGTGGCTCGCACTGTGGCACGCAGACGGCTTCTATTGGGTCCCGTGCAATACCGAAGATCTCGAACCGGACAAATCGATCTCGCTCATCTACGAAAGCCGACGGCAACTCGACGATCGCGTCTATCGGCTCAAGGGCCGTCATGCTCACGCGCAGAGTCCGCGTTCGAGGTTGCTGCGCGTCGTGTCGAACGTGACCATCGAAAGCGCGAGCAAGGAGGCGTTGATCGTGCATTCAAACTTCGTGCTCGGCGAGGTACGCAGCGATCGTCAGGAGACCCTGTTCGGACGCTGCCGCCATGTGTTGGCACTCGACGAAGGCGCGATGCTGATTCGCGAGAAAAAGGTCTTTCTGCTGAACAACGACACGCCGATGAGCAACCTCACGTTCCTGATTTGAGGCCGACATGGACGCACACGCGATGGAAAGTGGAACATCGACCGATGCAAGCGAATTGACGCCGCTCTGCCAGCTCGACGACGTGACAGATGGCGACGGTCTTCAGATAAAGATCGGCGAGAGGATGCTCGCGGTATGGCGTGTGGACGATCTCGCCTTCGTCACGGACGACACCTGCACGCATGGCGATGCATCACTCGTACTGACCGGCATGCTCGACGGTTTCTCGATCGTTTGCGGCCTGCATCAAGGCGAGTTCGATATTCGCACGGGCGAAGTCCGCGCGGCACCGTGCAGCAAACCGATACGCAGTTACGCGGCCACGGTGCGCGAGGGCGTTGTGCTCGCGCGACTCGCCGAATGACGATGACTGAAAGGGCGCAGAAATGAACGAGACGACAACGCCTGGGACTTCGCTGCCGATAATCGCGGTGATGGTCGGCGACCCGGCAGGTATCGGTCCGGAGGTGGCGGTCAAGGCAGCGGTGGACGCGTCGGTGCGCGCGGTGTGTCGGCCGATGCTGATCGGCGATATCGGGTCGATCAGGGCTGCCGCGCGAGCGGTGCCTCTTGGCGACGAAACGGAAGTAATTCAGTCGTTCGAGGCGCGCGCCTTCGCGTCGGGGCGCATCGTCGTGCTGGATCCGCTCGATCTTGCGCCGCACGAGTATGCAACGGGCCAGCCTTCCGCCGCGGCGGGGCGAGCCGTCGTCCGCTGGATGACGCTCGCCGACCGGATCGCGCATAACGGACTGATCGGCGGATGGATCATGGGGCCAGTCGATTCGATGTCGCTCAAGCTCGCGGGCGAAGTTGCGAGCATCGACGATCTCCAGCCCGACCATACCTTCATGTTTCGCATGAGCGGCAAACTGCGCGTGGTGCCACTGACGGAGCACATCCCGCTGCGCGACGTGCCCGCCACGGTGACTTTCGATGCGGTATTGAACCTGGTCACGCTGGTGAATGAGCGTCTGAAGAACTGGGGAATCGAGACGCCGCGCATCGCGGTTGCGGGACTCAATCCGCACGCCATGTTTGAGGAGGAGGAGCGGATCATCGGCCCTGCGGTCGAACAGGCCAGAGCGCAGGGCATCGATGTGCGGGGTCCTGTTTCGCCCGACTCCGTATTTCGCCACGGACTCGACGGGCGCTATGACGTGGTTGTCAGCATGTATCACGATCAAGGGCAGATCGCGCTCAAGTCGGCGGCTTTCGAAGGGGCGTGCACGCTCTATCTGGGGGTTCCTTATGTGCGCGCGACCGTCCCTCATGGGACCGCCATGGATATCGCGGGAAAGAATCTGGCGCAGCATCGCAGCATGGCCGCGGCATTGAGGACTGCGGCGGCGCTCGCCGCTAAGCGTGGCTTCCTCAACGAACAATGACGAGTCGCCGATATGACGAACCACCAAACCGATCCGCTGTACTCGCGCGTGGTGATCGTCGGAGCGGGGCAAGCCGCTGCGGCGGTCGCTAGGACACTGCGTGCGGAAGGACATCAGGGCGGGATCATCATGCTAGGCGAGGAGCGCGTAGGGCCGTACGAGCGGCCACCCTTGTCAAAAGCATGGCTGAGCGCCGAGAACGTGCCGGAAGTTGCGGCTCTGCTTGATCGGTCGCAACCGGAGCAGTTTGACGTCGATTTACGCACCGGTACGCACGTGACCCGCATCGACCGTCCGTCGCGTACCGTGCACGTCGACGATGGAACGCAGATTCACTTCGATCGCCTCGTGATCGCAACCGGGGGCCGCGCGCGGCGGCTCGCGGTGCCTGGCGACGCGAGTGACGATATCGCCTATCTGCGCACCATCGACGACGCTTTGCATATCCGCCGCGGGTTGATAGCAGGCAAGCGGCTGCTGGTGATCGGAGGTGGATGGATCGGACTCGAAACCGCATGTAGCGCCCGAAAGCTCGGCGTCGACGTGGTCCTGGTCGAAGCGGCGCAGCGGTTATGCGAACGGACCGTGCCGGCGATCGTGGGTCAGCATCTGCTCGAGATTCAGCGCTCGCTTGGCGTCGACGTGCGCCTGGGTGCCGGCATCGAGCAACTGTCGAAGCTGCCCGGCGAACGTTATGCCGCTTCGCTATCGGGCGTTCGCGAGGAATTCGACCTCGTGGTCGCGGGCGTGGGCATGGAAGCGAACGATGAACTCGCGGCTGAAGCAGGCCTCCCTTGCGCGGGCGGCGTGCTGTGCGACGTCGAAGGCCGCACGGTCGATCCATATGTCTTCGCGTGCGGGGATGTGGCGTCGTTCGAGCATCCGTTCGGACCGGTCGGAATGCGGCGCCTGGAATCGTGGGACAACGCGGAGCAACAGGGCGCGGCATGTGCCAGGGCCATCCTCGGCAAGCAGGCGGTGGCGCATTCGCTGCCCTGGTTCTGGTCCGATCAGGGCGACGTGAATGTGCAGATCCTCGGGTTCCCGAATGCGACCGCCTCACCGGTCGTGAGAGAAGGCGACGGCAAGGTGACGCTGGTCTGGCTGGAGGAGTGCGCAACCGACGAACCCGCGCGAATTGTCGCGGCGGTCTGCATCAACGCTGCGGCAGACATGCCGGTACTGCGCCGCATATGGCAGAAAGGCGTGCGTGTCGATCGAGAGACGCTCGCCGCGAAGGACGTAAGTCTCAAAAGCCTTCTGCAGCGGACGGTCGGCGGGGCAAAGAATGGAGGTGCGAATAATTAGAGGCGCCTCAGGCATCGGGCTTTTGCATTTACATCGACAGAGCACATCAGAGCGTGGTGGTACCGGGGTCCGGCTGACCGTCCATGCCGAAAAAGGAGACAGGCGTGAAAGCTTTTGAAACCTCGCAGGAGTGGCACGACGCAGTCGCGAGCACGGGATCAGCTCCCGGCGCGAGCGCAACGGAATCGGGATCACGACGACTATTCTTTGCCAGCTTTCTCGGCACGATGGTCGAGTGGTACGACTTTTTTCTCTACGGCTTCATCGCGCCGCTCGTCTTCGAAGAGTTGTTCTTCCCAAAGTTGAACGCGCTCAGCGGCACTATTGCCGTGTACGCGACGTTCGCCGTCGGCTATGCGAGTCGGCCTCTCGGCGGACTTGTGTTCGGTCACTTCGGCGACAAGATCGGCCGCAAGTCGATGATGCTGGTAACCCTGCTGATGATGGGTATCGGTACGGCCGCCATCGGGCTCTTGCCAAGCGTCGCGCAAATCGGCATGACCGCGACCTGTCTGCTCGTCGCGCTGCGTTTCGTCCAGGGCTTTGCACTCGGGGGTGAGTCGGCGGCTGCCAGCCTGATGGTGCTGGAGAGCGCGCAGCAGCGTCGCCGGGGCCTGCTGGGGGCAGCGCTTCAGGCGGCAGGACCGCTGGGCGTGCTGCTGGCCTCGCTCGCGGTAT
Source organism: Caballeronia sp. INML1 (assembly GCF_023631085.1). Classification (NCBI taxonomy): domain Bacteria; kingdom Pseudomonadati; phylum Pseudomonadota; class Betaproteobacteria; order Burkholderiales; family Burkholderiaceae; genus Caballeronia; species Caballeronia sp. INML1. The sequence continues at coordinate 143,413 of NZ_JALQDT010000077.1, forward strand.
TCGTCGTATCGCGTCTGCCGCACGAAGCCTTGCTTGCCTGGGGCTGGCGGGTGCCGTTCCTGGTGAGCGCCGTACTGGTGGTAATCGGCCTGTATATTCGTCTGCGAGTCGAGGAAACAGTCGCGTTCCGCAAGCAGCAGAGTCAGCACGACCTCACCCGCATCCCGGCGTGGGAGACCTTGCGCAGCTACAAGTGGCCTGTTTTCGTCGTGCTCGTGGTCAGCATCATGGAGAGCACGTTCTACTATCTGACGGGCGTCTATTCTATCTCGTACGTTACGAAGACGCTCCATATGCCCGGCTCCGTCGCGATCGGCGCGATCGCCTGCGCGAACGCTTTCGCCCTGGTATCGGTACCGCTCTACGGCGCGCTGTCGGACCGCCTCGGGCGCAAGGGCGTGTATTTGCTGGGCATCGTGGCGTCGGCGATCTACCTGAACTTCTTCTTTACGATGCTCGACGGCCGCTCGCCAATGGTCGTAGTGCTGACGGTCGTGGCCGCCGTCGGCGTGATTCATGCACCGATGTACGCCATGTTCGGCAGCTTCTACGGCGAACTGTTTCCCACGCGAGTGCGCTTCACCGGCTTCTCGATGGGCAAGGCGTTCGGCACGGTGCTCGGCGGCGGAGTCGCGCCTATTATCGCGGCCTCGCTCGCGGCGCGCAATCACGGCGACCCCTCCGGTATCGGTCTCTACTATCTGTGCCTCGCCTTCGTCGCGCTGTGTGTGGTGCTGCGCGTGCGCGAAACGCGGCACGACGACATCACCGTCTAGCAACCCCTCAGTTCTCACGTATCCATTGGACGAGCGTCGTGCGCCTCGCTGGAGGCGCACCGGACGCTGCTTTAGTTCGTCTCCAACTTCTCGAACAACACATCATGAAGAAGAACAGGCTTCTCCTCGGCATGCTCGCGCTCGGCGCCGGCGCCGCACACGCGGACAGCAGCGTGACGCTCTACGGCCTCATCGGTACAGGCCCCGCGTATGTGAACAACGTAAAGGGCAGTCATTTGTTCGAATCCGCAAGCGGCCTCATTCAGGGTAATCGTTTCGGTCTGAAGGGGCGCGAAGATCTTGGCGGAGGCATGTCGGCCATCTTCACCTTGGAGAATGGCTTTGACGGCAACACTGGCGCGCTGGGGCAAGGCGGGCGCATGTTCGGACGGCAGGCGTTCGTGGGTCTTGCGACCAGACAATACGGGACACTGACCCTGGGTCGCCAGTACGACACCAATTACGATTTCATGGCCGATACGGGCGCGGCCAAACTCTTCGGTGGCAATGGCGCGCATGTATCAGATAATGACAACCTGTTCGGCACCGTGCGCTTCCAGAACTCAGTCAAGTACACGAGCCCGAGCTGGGGCGGCTTTAGCTTCGCTGCCATGTACGCGATGAGCAACGCTGCCGGCGACTTCGCAAATAATCGCGCCTACAGCGCGACGGCGGCATACCGCAACGGCAGTCTGAAGCTTGCGGTCGGCTATCTGCAGATGAACCATCCGAATGCGGCTGACAATCCCAACGGCGCCGCCGGCAGCGATTATCCCGCACCGTTCAGTCTGTTCAAGACCAGCGCACTGGGCCCGCGAACCGCGCTGGTGGACGAGCAGCAGGTGATCGCCGCGACGGCGTCGTATGCCATCGGGCCGACGCAGGACAATCTCGTGTACTCGCACGCCAAATACCGCTATTTCGACGGTAGCCATCTACGGCTCGACAATGCTGAATTGAACGGTACCTGGCACATCACGCCGGATTTTTACACCGGCCTGGGCTACATGTTCACTTTCGGTCGCTATGAGGAACTGAATCAGTCACCGAAGTGGCATCAGGTCGATCTGGGCATCGACTATCTGCTATCGAAGCGCACTGACCTGTATGCCTTCGCGATCTATCAACGTGCGGTCGGTTCGGCCAGCAACGCTGCCATCTTCTTCATGCAGCCGTCGAGCACGAAGTCCCAGGTGGAAGTGTCGTTCGGTATTCGACACCTGTTCTGACCAAGACGTTCACGGCCGGCTCACTTGCCTTTGGCAGCAGATGAGCCGATGAACTGCGCACGCGGACGGAGAACGCTTCCATACATGCGTTGTTCCTGCACATGGGCGAGCCATCCGGCCACGCGCGCGAGCGCGGAAATCGCGCCGCTCGTGCGTCGCGGCAGACCTATGGCGCGCGTGAGCACCACGGTTCCAAGCTCCTGACGCGGAAGTAAGCCGTGCTCCTTCGCTATTTGATCGACGAACTGATAGATCGCGTTCATTTGGCGGCTGTTGTCGCTCCGTCGGCGTGCGAGATCGAGCATGTAGCGGGCTCGCGGATCGCCCCTGGGATAGATTGGATGCCCGAAACCGGGAACCGCGACGCCGCGTTCAAGCAGTGTATTGGCGCGGCGCATCAATGCCTGCATCGTGCTAGCGCTGTCAAAGAATTCCTCGACGCGGTCGTACAACTGGCCGGTCAGCGAACCAGTGCTCGCAGCGATGCCGGATACGACACAACGATGCAGCGTGCAGCCCGTCGATGCCGACACGCGGGCGGCGACCGTCGCGGGCGAGAGTTCGTGATCGGCGAGCAGGATCAGCAAAGCTTCCATCGACTCGCGATTAATTTCGGTCGATTCGACGGCAAGCGAGGACAGGATGCCCTGTGCCACCGACTGACCGGTCTCCATCGACTTGAAGTGGCTGCGTGGCGACATCAGTCCGCAACATCCGACCAGCATCTGGATGATATCGATCCCGGCGGACGCCATGTCGAGGTCGGCCGGCTCGGCCGTCGCCGTCCTTCCACGGCGCTGTGACGGCTGCATGCCGAGGTGCAGCGTAACGATGGAGAAAACGTCGAGCAAATTGCCGGGCTGCATGCGCCACGATGCTTCAATGAGCGCGTTCAGTTCATGCCATGGTTTGCGCTTCGGCCATTCGAGTTCGACGTTAGTGTCGTTGAGCATTCCGGTCCATAGCAACTGCGCGACGGCCTCGAATGGAAGGCGTGCACGCGCAAGGTCGGTCGCGAGCCTGCCTCGATAGCGTGGTCCGTCAGGCGTGATCTCGGTCACCGAGGTTGGGATGATCGGCTCGCCAAAATTCATAGCGGATGCCGCGACCGCGCCGTGCCCATGCCGCGCGAGCGAACGCGATTCGAGACGCCTGAGGTCATCGCGCCAGTAGAGGCGGCCCTTGTGTCCCGCTTGTCCGATGCTGCGGATCAAACCGCGGCTCACGTAGGCATACAGCGTCTGTTGCCGGACGTTCAGGATCTTCATTGCTTCGGCAGCGGTCACGTAGTCCGTGTGGTCGGAGTTCGCCGCCGCGTGTTCGTCTTTAGTTGCCCGCCGTGCGGGACCGTTCGTGATGACGTCGGACATGTTGATTGGCTGTCGATATTGATCAATAGAACTCTACGGCGAAGCCGTCGTCGTGTCCATCAGTTCGGTGGGATCGCGCATCGCGCGTTGATCTAACAATCAATCTTGATCAACGGAACTGAAAACCTTACCGTTGGCTCCGCATGGGGCCCGCGATCCATCCTTGGCGTCGGCCACAACAACAGAGACTGACCAGGAGGAGACACCATGACGGCTCGAAGAACCTTCCTCAAGGAAGCGATCGCCGCCGGAGCATCTACCGCGCTCTTAAAGCCGAATGCAGGCGTAGCGCAGCCTGTCAACAAGGCGCCGTCGGTCGCTAAGCCCGGCGCGCGTCTGATTGCCGCCGAGACGCAGGTGCCGTCGCTTCAGGAAGCGCCTTCAGCAGACGCGGCACACATCGGCAATCCGGGCTCCGACTTCATGGTGGATCTGCTGCGCATGGCGGGCATCGACTATGTCGCCGCCATGCCGGGCTCCACGTTTCGCGGCATCCATGAGTCGATCGTGAGTTATGCGGGAGACCAGCACCCGGCGCTCGTCGTCTGCACGCACGAAGAGGCGTCGGCGGCGATCGCGCATGGCTATGCGAAGGTCGCAGGCAAGCCGATGGCCTGTCTCGTCCACAGCACCGTGGGGCTTCAGCACGCCTCGATGGCGATCTTCAACGCCTGGTGCGACCGCGTGCCGATGATCGTCATCGCGGGAAACATCGCGGATGCGACGAAGCGCCGTCCCGGCGTCGAGTGGTATCACACCGCGCTGGATCTTGGCGCGCTGGTGCGCGACTTCACCAAGTACGACGACGCGCCTGTGTCGCTTCAGCACTATGCGGAGTCGTTCGTCCGCGCTTACACGCTTTCGATGACGCCGCCGATGGAGCCGGTGCTTCTTGTCGCGGACGGCGAGCTGCAGGAGCGCCCGATCGAGAACCCGAGGGAGATTTCGGTGCCGCCGTTTCGTCCGGTCTCGCCGCCCGTTGCGGGCCGAGCTGCGCTGGAAGAGACCGCACGCATGCTTTGCGGCGCGACGAATCCGGTCATCGTCGCGGACCGCGCGATCCGTTCGCAGGCTGGCATGGATGCGTTGGTGGCGCTTGCGGAAGCGGTGAACGCGCCGGTCGTCGACCTGCTCGGACGGCTGAATTTCCCGACCGGGCATTTCCTAAATCAAACCTATCTCAAGACCCAATTGATATCGCGCGCCGATGTCATCCTTGCTCTCGAAGTATCGGATCTTTGGGGGTTGACGGGAACGGTAGCGGACGTCATCGGGCGACCGACCAAAAAGTTTACGAAACCCGATGTCGATCTCGTGAGTGTGTCGACGTCCTATCTCTATTCGAAGTCGAACATGCAGGACGCGGAGCGGTTCATCGCGCCCACGCTTGCAATCGGCGGAGATGCGCAGGCCTCGCTCGGGCCGTTGCTCGAAGCGGTGAACGCGGTGTGCACGGCTCCCCAGCGTGAGACGATGAGAAAGCGTGCACCCGCACTGCGTCAGGCTCATACGCTGATGCGCGAGACCGCGCGACACGACGCGACGCGCGCCTGGGATGCGAGTCCGATCAGCACGGCAAGACTCTCGCAAGAAGTCTGGAACGTGATCCGACATGAAAATTGGGCGCTGGTGTCGTCGTCGTTGTTCATCAGCCAGTGGCCGCAGCGGTTGTGGGATTTCGACAAGACCTGGCAGTACATCGGCGGCGAAGGCGGCTATGGCGTCGGTTACGGCGCGCCGGCCGCAGTTGGCGCGGCGATCGCGCATCGGGATGCGGGACGCATTCCGGTCAATATTCAGACCGACGGCGATCTAATGGTGCTGCCCGGTGTGTTGTGGACCGCTGCGCATCACAAGATTCCCCTGCTCACCGTGATGCATAACAACCGCGCCTACCACCAGGAATCGATGCACATTCAGCGCATGGCTAACTGGCGCGACCGAAAACCTGAAAACGGCACGGCGGGCACGCTCATCAACGATCCGCCGATCGACTATGCCGGGCTCGCCAGAAGCATGGGCATGTGGGCCGAGGGACCGATCTCGAACCCGGCCGATCTCGGACCGGCTCTCGCGCGCGCGATGCAGCGAGTGAAGGCGGGCGAACCGGCCTTTCTCGACGTCCTCACGCAACCTCGCTAGGAGCGCACATGAAGCCGATACGCATGATCGCGCTGGCCGTAAGTGCGCTTGCCTGCTTGATCGATATGACCTCGCCGCCTGCGATGGCTGTACAGGCGGACGTTCATGCCGGACAGGGGCTGTACATGAAAAAGGGCTGTTACGAATGCCATGGTCCCGTGGGGCAGGGCAGCATCATGTCCGGGCCCGCCCTCGCACCGTCCCCGTTGCCGGTAGAGGCGATGACGGCCTACGTCCGCTCGCCGAAGGGGCAAATGCCTCTCTACAGCAGCAAAATCCTGTCTAATCGCGATCTGGCGCAGATTCAAGCGTATCTCGCGGCGGTTCCGGCGTCACCGGACGCGGACAGTATTGCACTGCTCGGCGGAGCCTCTACGGCATCGTCGTCTAAAGACGACTCCGAACGCGGACAGCAGGTATATGTCGCACGATGCGCGTCCTGTCATGGCGCATCGGGAGGCGGTGCGGTCGGGCCGTCGCTCGTCGATGTCGCGAAACGTCGTGGTGTGTCGGGCATCGAGTCATTCGTGCGCAATCCGTCAGGTGCCATGCCAAAGCTTTTCCCGGAAGTTCTGACCGAGTCGGATGTTCAGGCCGTCGCCCAATACGTAGCGAGGCTCAGGTAGGCCGCTGCGCGCGTCAGGCAGACGCTCCGGGCCGATACCGGAGCGCACGGCCGCAGTTCAACTTCTTGAAGCTCGGCCCTCGAATCTGTCTCATGAGAGACGCGTGTTCAGGTTCGCGCTGAACTCGCGGAGCACGTGCAGTACGCGTGGCGACGACGTCAGGGCGCGAAGGTTTCAAACATCGTCTGCCTGAGCCATTGATTGCCCGGATCACGATGGTTTCGCCCGTGCCATAGCACGGTGATGGTGATGTCGGGAATCTTGATCGGGCACGGGGCGCTGACGAGTCCGAAAGGCGCGAGCGTACTCATCGCATAGGCGTGCGGCACCACGGCGATCAGATCGGTCGTTTGCAGAATATGCCCAACTGCAACGAAATGCGGCACGCGCAAGCGGACGTTACGGCGTATGCCGGCCCGCTGAATGACGGTATCGACCATGCCGTGTCCGGTCCCCTCGGCCACGATCGACACATGCTCGGCGTCCGAGAACGTCTTGCTCGTCATGCCCGCGCCTGCCAGCGGATGATCGGCGCGAAACAGACAGACGTAACGCTGACGGAACAAGCGGCGCTGGAAAAATCCCCCCTTCAGATCAGGTAGAAAGCCGATGGCAAGGTCTACCTGGCCGTGCTCCATGTCCGCGCGAAGTGTGTCGGACTGGTTGCGCACCGTGCTGATCGTCACACCCGGTGCGATCAACGCGAGCTTGCGCATCAGGACCGGCAGGAACGAGATCTCGCCGATGTCTGTCATCGCGACTGTGAATGCTCGCGTGCTCGATGCCGGATCGAAAACCGACATCTGGTTCAACGTATGGTGAATCGCGCCCAGTGCATTGGCGATCGGCTCGGCCAGCGCCTCAGCGAACGGCGTCGGAACCATGCCTTTCGAGGTTCGCAGAAACAGTTCGTCGCCAAGCACCTTTCTCAGCCTCGCCAGCGCATTGCTGATGGCCGGCTGAGACGTGCCGAGCGCGGTGGCGACGGCCGAAACACGTCGCTGCTGCAATAGCTCCTGAAAGACGACAAGCAGGTTGAGATCGATATCGTGAAGTTCCATCGGCTGCCCCTTTTGGCAAAAGCATTATCAATCTGAGTGATTTTGCGTATCAAGGAGATTCTATTTATCGATTTCGCGGCTCCGTGCATCATGCATCAAACGCAGAACAGCATGGAGACACGGAAGTGATGAAGGTTTCTGTCCTGCCGCTAGAGCGCGATATCGAGGCGACGAGCGGCGCCAATCTGCTTGACGCACTGCGCGCTCATGCGATCCCGATTTCGTACAGCTGCATGGCAGGCCGTTGCGGCACGTGTCGTTGCACCGTGGTCGCCGGCTCAGCTGTGACGCTCGGCACCGAAGCAGGCGGTTCGCGCGTCACGGGCGGCCAGTCCGTGCTCGCATGCTGCACGACGCTCATCGAGGATTGCGTGATCGAGATTCCTGAGGTCGACGAGATCGTGGTTCATCCGCCGAAGATACTCAAGGCGACGGTCATCGACATAGAAGACCTGACGCACGATATCAAACGGGTGCGGCTGGCGTTGTCCAAACCATTCAACTTCTCTCCCGGTCAGTACGCGAACGTGCAGTTCACGCCGGAACACATTCGTCCTTACTCGATGGCGGGCACGGCGAACGGCCAGGAAGTGGAGTTTCATATACGGCTGGTGCCCAGTGGGCACGTGACGTCCTTCGTCGCGGCCGATCTCAAGCCGGGCGATGCAGTTCGCATTAGCGGACCTCTGGGTACCGCCTACCTTCGCAGAAAGTCGGATGACCCGGTTCTGTGCATTGCCGGTGGCACCGGGCTGGCGCCGATCCTGTCAATTCTTCGCGGCATGGCCGAGTCGCAGACAAGCCGGCCGATCCATCTGTACTTCGGCGTGCGTTCCAAAGCGGACGTCTATGGCACCCACTGGCTCGACGCGTTGCGCGAAAGCCTGCCCGGCCTGCGTGTCCATGTCGTGCTGGCTTCCGGCGAACAGCGCGTTCCGTATCGCACGGGCATGGTGACCGATGCTGTCGACGGGGACTGGAACACGCTCGACGGATGGCGCGCGTATGTGGCGGGCGCGCCGGCGATGGTCGACGCTTCGTCCGCGCTGCTGCGCAGGAAGGGCGTCGACCCCGGCCGGATTTACGCCGATGCTTTTCATGCAAGCGAGTCTCGATCAAGCAGTTCCCAGTTGCCGCACCAGAGGAGACGTCATCATGAATGAGAGCCCGATCGACTTTATCCGGCCTGTCTGGAAGGGGGACGATACCAGCCAGATTCCGTTCTGGGCGTACAGCCAGGAAGCGGTCTACCGGAAGGAGCTCGATCGTTTCTTCTATTCCAGTCACTGGTGCTACGTGGGTCTGGAAGCGGAGATTCCCAACGCCGGTGACTTCAAGCGCACGTCCATCGGCGAGCGCTCGGTGATCGTGACGCGCTCTCAGGATGGCGAAGTAGCTGTGGTGGAAAACGTGTGCGCGCATCGCGGCGTGCGCTTCTGCCGGGACAAGTTCGGCAATCGAAAAGACCTGACGTGTCCATATCACCAGTGGAACTATGACCTTAAGGGCAATCTGATCGGTGTGCCGTTCCGGCGAGGCGTGAAGGCGGACGGCAGGGTCAACGGCGGCATGCCTGCGGACTTCGATCCGAAACAGCATGGTCTGACGCAACTGAAAGTGGCGACCCGCAACGGTGTGATCTTCGCTTCCTTCGACCACGATGTCGAGCCGCTCGAAGCATTCCTCGGACCGTCGATCCTTGCGCTATTTAACCGTGTATTCGACGGACGGAAGCTGAAAATTCTAGGCTACAACCGGCAGCGAATTCCGGCAAATTGGAAGTTCATGCAGGAGAACATCAAGGATCCGTATCACGCGGGCTTGCTGCACACCTGGTTCCTCACGTTCGGACTGTGGCGCGCTGACAGCAAGGCAGCGCTAAAGATGGACGAGAAGTTTCGCCACGCTGCAATGATCGGCGTGCGCGGTGCACAGGGAAAGAGCGAAGTGACCAAGGGCGTGTCGAGCTTCAAGGAAGAAATGAAACTGAACGACGACCGCTTTCTCGACATCGTTCACGAACCGTGGTGGGGCGATCTGACCGTCGCCATGCTGACGATCTTCCCGAGCCTCATCATCCAGCAGCAGATCAATTCGGTGTCGACGCGCCAGATCGTGCCGAACGGCGTCGGATCGTTCGATTTCGTCTGGACGCACTTCGGCTTCGAGGACGACAGCGAGGAGATGACGCGCCGGCGTTTGCGCCAGGCGAATCTCTTCGGCCCGGCGGGATTCGTGTCGGCCGACGACGGTGAGGTCATCGAGTTCTCGCAGGAAGGCGTCGAACAAAAGCCGTTCTATCAGGCGCTCGCACAACTCGGCGGACGGGATATCGCCGATGCCGATCACAACGTCAGCGAGACCCTGATTCGGGGCATGTTCGAGTACTGGCGCAAAGTGATGGAGATTTGACATGCTCGATTTCGAGACCTATCAGGAACTTATCGGGCTTTACGCCGAGTATGCGGCCGTGCTGGACAGAGCCGACTGGGATCGCTGGCCTGAATTCTTCACCGACGAGTGCCTGTACCGCGTTCAGCCTCGCGAGAACTTCGATCGAGGCCTTCCGCTCGCAACGATGTCCTTCGAAAGCAAGGGCATGTTGAAAGACCGGGTGTATGGCATGACAGAAACGATCTTCCATGACCCGTACTACCAGAGGCATGTCGTCGGCGCACCCATCGTCCGGGAAGTCGACAGCCGTCATATCCGGTCGGAAGCGAACTACGCCGTGTTTCGTACGAAGCAGGACGAGTTGACCACCGTATTCAACGTCGGCCGCTATATCGATGTCATTCAGCGCACGCCGCAAGGCCTCAGGTTGAAAAGCCGAACCTGCGTGTTCGACAGCGAAATGGTCGCGAACTCGCTCATTTATCCGATTTGAGGTGCTCGATGACAAAGACCTGGGCGAAAGTGATCGAGCTTGCTGCAGTGCCCGCCGATGACGTGACCGCGGTTATCTCAAAGGGCCGGGAGATTGCACTTTATAGCGTCGACGGCTTGGTCTACGCGACCGACAATATCTGCACGCACGGCCACGCAAGGTTATGCGACGGCTTTCTCGATGGCCACGAGATCGAATGTCCGCTGCATCAGGGAAGGTTCGATGTGCGCAACGGCAAGGCCATGTGCGCGCCGCTCTCCGTGGATATCCGGACCTACCCCGTGCGGATAGAGGAGGGCCAGGTCTATATCGAACTGGAAGACGCCTGATCCTTGCTTGGGAAAAATGGAAGAGCAGTGTGTCAGGACATTCCATTTATTTTTTCGGATGCCTATCCAATATATCGCGATAGGAAGGGGCACGGCGCTTCATCCATCGTCACAGTGAAAGCCCTTTCACCTATCGCCGCCCCACGTTACAGAAGGAGTTCGCCATGAGCGCGCACGCAGACAGCGCCGTAAGAGCGCAGGAATCAGACCGTTCGGTTTCATATCGGGAACGACTCGCAGCACTCAACGTCGCGCCGCTGTGGGACGTCTTGAAAGGGCTTGTCCCTAATGAGCCGCGGCCGAAGGCCAGGCCGCATGCGTGGAAGTGGGCCGTGATGCGTGACCGGCTAATCGAATCCGGCGCTGTGGTGAGCGCGGAAGAAGCGGAGCGGCGCGTTCTGATGCTGATGAATCCCGGGTTGGAAGGTTTGCCTAATGCGACCGATACGATCTATGCCGGCCTCCAACTGATTCTTCCGGGTGAGATAGCGCGGGCACATCGTCATAGCCAGTCTGCGTTGCGCTTCGTGCTCGAAGGCACGGGCGGCTATACGTCGGTTGACGGCGTTCGCACTGAAATGCTGCGCGGCGATTTCATCGTGACGCCCGCGTGGACCTGGCACGACCACGGCAACGACGGCGATGGACCGGTCGTCTGGCTGGACGGACTCGACGTTCCGCTCGTCAGTTTCCTGCGGGCCGGATTTCGCGAGGAATACGAGGAATCGAATCAGTTTCCCCGCACCGGCGAATCCGATCAGGTGCTGACACGTTACTCCGACGCTTTGCTGCCGATCGGTAGCAGCCACGCTGGGCCGACATCGCCGATCTTCAACTATCCCTATGCGCGCACGCGCGAAGTGCTCGACCGGCTCGCGCGCTACTCGGACGTCGATGCCTGTCACGGCGTCAACGTTCGCTACGCCAACCCGCTCACCGGCGGCTGGGCCATCCCGACCATTGCCGCGTCGATGCGCCTGATTCCGCGTGGCCTTACCACGGAGTTCTTCCGATCGGTGGAGGGTACGGTCATCGTCGGCGTCGAGGGTTCGCCTGCCGTCGAGATAGAAGGTGCCGGGCGCTTCGATATCGCCGAGAACGACGTCTTCATCGTGCCGGGATGGAGCCGCTGGCGCATGAGTGCCGGCGACATCAGCGACGCCGTGATGTTCACCTACTCTGATCGTCCCGTGTACGAGAAGCTCGGCCTTTACCGCGAAACGCGCGGTTGACTCACCCTGACGCAGGATAAGCCATGAAGATTTGCCGCTTTAACGATAACCGTATTGGCGTTGTCCGTGGGGACAGGATTCACGACATCACGCCGCTGTTCCACGCTCTGGGTGAGCCGGGCTGGCCATATCCGCCTTACGACTGGATCATCGGAAACTTTCCTCGTATCGAGGACCAGATCGAAACGTTTCTTCGCCACGCGGATACGGTGCGGCTGTCGACGGCCAAGCTGCTCGCGCCGGTCGCCAATCCGGGCAAGATCATCGGGGCGCCGATCAATTACCGCGATCATATCGACGAGGCCAATGCGGATCAGCAGATCGCACACGGTAAGACCTTCACCACGCTCGAACAGTTTGGTTTGTTCATCAAGGCACCGACGTCGCTGAACGGACCCGAAGGTATCGTCGAGTTTCCGTTTCCGGACCGCCGCACCGATCACGAGGTGGAACTCGGCGTGGTCATCGGCAGGCGGGCCAAGAAAGTCTCGAGAGAGAAGGCGCTCGATTACGTGTTCGGTTATTGCGTGGCGCTGGACATGACGGTACGCGGTCCCGAGTTCGCGGGCTTCCGCAAGTCGGCGGATACGTTCGCGGTGATCGGTCCGTGGATCACGACCGTCGACGAGATCGAGGATCCCAACACGCTCGACCTGGAACTTACGGTCAATGACGCGCCGCGCCAGAAGTCCAATACGCAGTACCTGATCTACAACGTTCAGCGGCTCATCGAATACGCATCGGCGATGTACACGCTGCATCCGGGCGACGTCATCATGACAGGCACGCCGGCGGGCGTCGGCCCCGTGACGCCCGGCGACGTCGTCAAGGCGCGCGTCGAAGGCCTTGGCGACTTGACGATCCGGATGGCGCGGTCATGAGCCCGGAGACATCTCACAGGTGGGTGCCGGCGGCGGAACGATCCTGGTCGAGACGCTCCGGCGTCGTCACGTCGTGCGCGGACCGGATTACGGCTCCGGCGTTGCTGATGCGCGGCAAGGCGCCGTTCATGTGACCGGTCCGGAGCAGGGCGCGACGCTGCCCGGCAAACCGTGGTGGCGGGCGCTCGAGCCCTGCATCTTCGACAGCAACTAGCGTGTAACGAACAACACCATTGAAGAGACCGACCCGACTCAAAAACAGGCATCCCACAAGAGGACGACTGCTCCACGAAGTCCGTCGGGGCAGCAATACTGGAGGAAGACAAATGAAACACAAGCTGACGAAGGCCACGAACGAGGGCCGAATGAGCTCGTTCCAGAAGATGGTGCTCGTCGTATGCGTCGCGCTGAGCATGCTGGATGGCTTCGATGTGCTGGCCGTCGCGTTTTCGGCATCGCACTTGGCATCGGACTGGCATCTCAATGGTAGCCAGCTCGGCGCGTTGCTCAGCGCCGGCCTGTTCGGCATGGCGGCCGGAGGCTTCATCGTTGCACCGTGCGCCGATCGCATCGGGCGCCGGCCGCTCGTGCTGCTGTGCCTGCTTGCGATCGTCGCGGGCATGCTGGCTTCCGCATGTGCTCAGACGCTGGAACAACTTGTGGCATTGCGCGTCATGACGGGACTCGGCATCGGCGGCATGATGGTGAGCGTCGCGGTCATCGCCTCGGAGTACGCGTCCGACAAGTGGAGAAGCGCAGCGATCAGCATGCAGTCGGCCGGCTATACGCTCGGCGCGACGCTGGGCGGCGCTGTGAGCGCACTGCTGTTGGCACGCTATGGCTGGCGAAGCGCCTTCCTGTTTGGCGGCATCAGCACGGCGCTGGTGATTCCGCTTGCATGGTACGGCCTGCCCGAGTCCCTGGATTTCCTGATTGCACGGCGACCACAACGTGCGCTGGACAAGGTGAACGCCATCTTGCGGCGCATGAAGCAGGACACGATCGATGAACTGCCGCGCATCGAGGACTCTCGGGAAGCAAGCGCTGGGTCGGACGAACTGACCACGGCGCCGTCGCTGATCGGGTTGCGGACGCTCCTGATCTGGCTTGCGTTCTCGCTTGTGATGGCCGGATTCTATTTCGTCATGAGCTGGACGCCGAGGCTTCTGGTCCAGGCGGGCATGTCCGCTTCGCAAGGCGTGACCGGCGGCGTCCTGCTGAATGCGGGCGGCATTATCGGGTGCACGTTGTTCAGCCTGGTCTCGGGCCGCGGGAAACTTAGAACGCTGCTGACCTCGGCTCTGGTGGTCAGCGGCGTGCTGCTCTTAATGTTTGGTGCGAACGCTTCGCAACTCCAGTTCGCCATGCCGGCAGCGATCGCATTGGGCGCCGCGATTACCGCATGCGTCGGCGGCCTTTATTCGCTGACGCCGCTTCTCTATCCGCCGAAAACTCGCGCCACCGGCGTGGGTTGGGCAGTCGGCATGGGCAGACTCGGCGCGATCGCGGCACCGCTCCTCGTCGGCATGCTGATCGACCACGGCTGGCAGGTCCATCACCTTTACTACCTGTTCGCAGCGCCATTTCTGCTGGCAGTTATCCCTGTAGCGGCCATCTTCTTCTTCATGAAGCGACAGAAGCACTGGCGTCATTCCGATGCAGTCGAAGCCGTCTAATTCCCATACGAGAACGGCGCAATTCGCTTATCGATTCACCACTTTGTTTGGAAATCACATGAAAAGGACTTGCCTGGTTGCGGCGGGAGCCGTCTGCTTGCTTGCGGGAGCGGCACACGCGCAAAGCTCCGTCACGCTTTACGGCATCATCGACACAGGGCTCGAATATGTGTCCCATGCGAATGCGTCGGGCGACCGCGTTATTCGCATGCCCGCCATCACCGGCTCACTGCCTTCGCGATGGGGCCTTCGCGGCAGCGAGGATCTTGGCGGAGGATATCGCGCACTATTTGTTCTTGAGAACGGCTTCAACGTGCGCGCGGGCGATGCGGGTCAAGGCGGCCGTCTTTTCGGACGGCAAGCCTGGGTAGGCCTCGGTTCGGAATACGGCACGCTGACGTTCGGCCGTCAGTACACGATGACGTTCTACGCGCTGCTCGAGAACGACGTGATGGGTCCGGCCATCTACAGTCTCGGATCGCTGGACAGCTACATTCCGAATGCCCGAAGCGACAACACCATCGCCTACAAGGGAACATTCGCGGGCCTCACGCTCGGCGCAACCTATTCATTCGGGCGCGACGCAGCAGGATCCGGCAATTCGCCCGGACAGGGCACGTGCGCCGGATCGGTGCCAGGCGACTTCCAGCAATGTCACCAGTGGTCCGTGATGGCCAAGTACGACACGCGCAATTTTGGCGCGGTGGTCAGCTACGACCAGCAACGGGGTGGAACGAACGCAGCCGCCAACTTCTTTGATGGCGTGGCGACGACACCGATTCCCAGCAGCGGCGACAAGGACACACGGGCTCAGGCCAATGCGTACGTCAAATTCTTCGGCGCGACGATCTCGGGCGGATGGCTTGGACGGTGGGTCGATCCGGCGGCGCAAGCAGCAGCGAGCGTCAAGTCGAACATTTTCTATCTGGGCGCCAGCTACGTCATCACGCCTTCTCTCTATGTCGATGGAGCGGTCTACCGGATTCTTAATCACGATCACGACACGAGAGCGACGCTCAGTACGATTCGCGGCATCTATTCACTATCGAAACGAACGGCCGTCTACGCGCAGGTTGGCTTTCTTGGCAATAGCGCGAGGGCGAGATATACGCTGAGCGCCGGTGGCCCGGGAACGACGCCGCCGCCCGGGGCGAATCAGACCGGCGTCATGATGGGGCTTCGACAGCTCTTTTGAAGATCAGGCGTCCGGCGCTCACGAGTCTGAGGGCAAGGGAGAGTCCGGACTTCCGAGGACGGAGCTGCCAGCCCGGACAAGCGCCATCGTTGAAATCCACCCAAACTTGGAGATACATAATGAATGTCAGCTCTCATACTGCGGCTTCACTGGCCTCGACGTTGAACGAACGTGCGGAGCGCTCGAACCGCTTTCGCTGGTCTTGGTCCCCCGACACGTTTCAGTGGGACTGGATGGACCATCACGAAGTGCCGCTCGAATCGCATCGCTCGAACGATGGAACCGAACGACGCTGATTGCTTACTCGATTGTTTGGGCGATCTTTACCTTGGCTACCGGTTCGCGCACCGCAGGCTCAGGTTGCAGCGCAATCAGGAGTTGCGTGCAGGGTGCGCTAGCCTCGCGATTGCGCAGCACTGACCGGCGCGCCGGTGACGGCCGAGTTGGATGGGGAGGCCGTCGCGCATACGTAGCGAAGCTTGAGTAAGGCGGCGCGAGCGTCGGGTTACACCCTCCCGCCGTGCCGAAGCGCTCGTGGCATGGCGAGCGATTCTCCCATTTCCAGCGACAAACTGTCTCGCAAATCGGTATTTACCCTCATGAGACTAGCTCATAGAATTCGGGGGCAGCACTTAGAAGATGAATTGCTGCCACTCGAATCACGGAGGTTTCATGAAGGCGCTCGCCCGAATCGTTATAGCTGTTTCTTTTTTCTCTTTCGCGCTCGGTGCTTCGGCTCAAGCTGCGGGGGAACGGACCCGCGCTGAAGTGCGCGCAGAGCTCGCTCAGTACGAAAAAGCTGGGTATAACCCAGCCGACTGGATGCATTTTTCAGAGAACCTTCAGAGTGCCCGCGCGAAGATTGAAGCAACCGGAAAAGGGGCGCAGACCCATAACGAGCAATTCAATGTGACAAGGGAGCCGATTCGGTGACCGGTTCAGCTGCTAATCGCATAGGGACGTTGAAGCTGCGTTGAACGCACCTCCTGGTCTGCGCTAAGTGGGTCCAGGCGAGCAGGCATCTCTTGCTCTTACCCAAGATCTATGCACCGCGAAATGTCGGTTTCCTCGTTCACGAGCCCACGCCGGCACTCAGCGCAGACTTTTTGAGGACACAATGCCCAATTTCAGAGCGCTTCTCTTGTCAGCAGTAGTTCTCGCCTCTGCAGTAACCGGAAATGGTTGGGCGCAGCAGCCTCCGATCAACCCAGGACCTGCTGCGCGAGCATCGGACGTTCCATCGACCGACGCTTACAGAACTGCCAACCAAGCCATGA
Organism: Caballeronia sp. INML1; assembly: GCF_023631085.1. Taxonomy (NCBI): domain Bacteria; kingdom Pseudomonadati; phylum Pseudomonadota; class Betaproteobacteria; order Burkholderiales; family Burkholderiaceae; genus Caballeronia; species Caballeronia sp. INML1. The sequence continues at coordinate 160,094 of NZ_JALQDT010000077.1, forward strand.
TTCAAGGCAAGACGAATTTGCCATACACCGGAGATGCCGACTACGATTTCGTGGCTCAAATGACGCCGCTTTACCAAGGAGCCGTAGATGTAGCAAAAGTGGAGCTCCAGTATGGAAAGGATCCGGAGCTACGCAAGCTGGCTCAGAGCATGGTGTATTCGCAGCAGGCGCAGCTCAATTTCATGCGTACGTGGCTTCAGACACACCAGCCAGCACGGACGTCAAAGCAATGAGCGTCTACTCGCAGACGCAACGCAGGCGGGCATCTTCGTGTGGAACCGGCGCGCGCCACCCCGAAAAACACGACGCCACATATCAGTTTTAGAAGTAACCGGCGAATGAGGAGTCGTTCTCAACTAGTACAATCGCCGTTGAATTTCGTGGCTTTCCTAGCGACGCTCGGGCATTACTCAAGACGCATCTCTTCGAGACAGCGACGAGCTGCGCCCCGGCTCGCCCTGCCTTGGTGACTCCCCGATAAGCAACGGCGCTCAAATGCGCCGCATGCGTTTCCGAACAGCGGAGTAAGGTTATTGAAGCGTAGCCGGAATATACATTTCCCCCCGCAATGCCGACGTGCCAGTCGTAAGGATGATAGCAGCAGCGCTCGCTTTAAAGAGATGTCGCACTCAGACGACAGCCAAAGCGTCACTTCTTAGTAGGCTCGATCGATCTGAGCAAATCACTGTTGCGCGGCGAGCCGCTTAATCAGCCACGAACCGGCCGGTCCCGGCGGCGCATCCGTCCGGTACATGATTTGTAATGGATACATGCCGCCGGGAAGCTCGGGAATGTCGAGGCGAACCAAACGACCTGATGCAAGGTCGTCGCGCACCGAATGTTCGGGCATATAACCCCACCCCAGGCCGGCGTTCAACAATGCTCGCTTCGCTCCGAGATCGGAAAGCGACCACGTCTCCGGAGCGAACACAGCCATTGTCGTCTTGTCTTCAAAGGCGCTCCGCACGGTAAGTAGTATTTGCCGATGATGCTTCGATGCGCCCACAACACCTCGTTCGGGCCCCGCTAAAGGATGAGATGGAACGGCGACCGGCATCATCTCGACGGCGCCAATCGCCACGCGCTCAAGATCAGTTTCGTCGCTATGCAGCAGTCCTCCAATACCTAACCGCGCCACCCCTTGCTGAACTAGCCGCGACACCGCGCTTAAGGCCTCGACATTGAGCCTTATCGTGACGGTGGGGAATTCTTCTTCAAAGGCCCGGATGGCGTCAATCAGCCTTTCAACCGGGAGCATGACATCAACGACCAGCGTTAATTCGGGCTCTAAGCCTTCAAGAATGCCGGCGACGCGTGCTTTTAAGTCGTTGAGTCCCCCTGCAAGATTGCGCGCCTGTGCAAGCACGATTTTCCCATTATGGCTCAGAGTCAGTCGTCTTGAATTGCTTCGATCAAACAGTTCGATCCCAAGTTGCTCTTCAAGTGCCGCTACCGAGTAGCTAATTGCCGAGGTAGCGCGGCTCAGTCGCCGCCCCGCGGCAGCGAAACTACCCTCGTCCACCACGGTTATGAAGACGCGAAGCTGGTCGAACGTGGGCGTGCCTACGATCATCGTATTCAAAAGTTTTGAACAACAAGAACGGCATTTTACGGCTATTTCGAAAACGCGATCAAGGTTAAATTTGAAGCGTGCCCAGGCGAGAAGCGCCTTGGCAAAAATCTCAAAGGATAGGAGTTAGCCATGCATAAGAAAGCCTTTACCCCGGAAAACGCCGCAATTCTGTTGATCGATCACCAAGTTGGAACTCTTGCCTGGACGCATTCGCACGACTTAAATCTGGTGCGGGAAAATACCTTCAAGCTGGCGCGGATCGCAAAAGCGGCCAAGATTCCTGTGGTGCTCACATCAAGCATGGAAGACCGTGCTCAGGGGCCTTTGCTCCCTGAGCTACAGGAGATACTTCCGGAAGCCTTCGCTGCCCGTATTAAGCGGCCGGGCATTGTGAACGCTATGCACCACGACGGGTTCAATGAAGCAGTTGCGGCTACTGGACGTACGAACCTAATTGTCGCAGGTGTCACGACGGACATCTGTGTCAACTTTCCGGTCCTTCAAATGCTCGATGAAGGCTATGAAGTCCAGGTGTCGGCGGACGCGTCAGCATCGAACACCAAATTCGGTAATGAGATCGCGCTGCGCCGCATGGAGAGGGCCGGCGCTGTCATTACGACGGTCGACCAGATCATCGCTGAACTTGCTGTCGATTGGACTACTCCTGTCGGCCAGCAGCTTGTCGCCATTCTGAACTACCACTAAACAACCGTCTTACCGGCACGCCTCACTGCATCGTCCGCGGACGCTTAAAGCAATCTTGGAGTACCCATCATGAATCAATTGTTTTGCCCGGTGCGCATCGGCCGGAATCAACTGTCGAATCGAATGGTCATGGCACCGATGACGCGCTCGCGAGCGCTTGGCGATGGAACGCCCGGCCCGCTTGCAGCGCAATACTACGCACAGCGCGCGGGCGTCGGTCTGATCGTGGCGGAGGGCACTCAGCCGTCCGACGACGGTCAGGGCTATCTGGCGACCCCCGGCATCTATACCGATGGGCATGTAGCAGGCTGGCGAACTGTCATCGAAGCTGTACATGCAAAAGGCAGCCGCATGTTCATTCAACTGATGCACGTCGGTCGCATGTCGCATCCTGATAATACGCCCCACCATCGTCAAGGCGTAGCCCCGTCCGCCATTGCTCCGGGGACCGGAATGTTCACCGCCACCGGTATGCAGGATATTCCGGTGCCGCGAGCGTTGCAGACGGAAGAGATCGCCGGAGTAGTAGAGGAATTTCGTATCGCGGCCCGTCGCGCCATCGAGGCCGGTGCGGACGGCGTCGAAATCCACGGTGCGAATGCGTATCTTGTCCACCAATTTCTGGCGCACAGCGCCAATACACGCACGGATCAGTATGGCGGGTCGATCCAGAACCGCAGCAGGTTCGCACTGGAAGTCGCTCGCGCGGTTGCGCAAGAGATTGGAGCTGACAGAACGGCTATTCGATTGTCGCCGGGCCTGTCGATCTGGGGTATCGACGAGGGTGACGAGGGACCGGATTTGTATCGCTATCTCGTCTCCGAACTCGATAAACTCGGGCTAGCGTATTTGCACATTACGATCAAGGACAACGACGCCTTGCTGGCGGAGCTTCGACAGCGGTGGTCGAACCCACTGATGCTGAACCGGCCCGGTCGCACACCGGCCGAGGCAGGAAGCGATGTGGCATCGGGCCTGGCCGATCTCGAGTCCTTCGGGCAACTCGTGCTGGCGAACCCCGACTTTCCCGAGCGGCTGAAGCTCAATGTGCCGATGAACAAGCCGGACCCGGCCACGTACTACGGCGGAACGGATGTAGGGTACACGGACTACCCTTCGCATAACGAAACGTTGGTTGCGTAAGGAAAATTATGTTCTCGCTTACACCACTAGAAGCGTTCACGCACGGCGATGACTTCCGAGCGCTCTCCGTGCGCGATTCGGAACGCATTCTGAATCCGTTTCTCGGTGTTGATCATGCGTGGATGGGTGGCCCGACGTTCCCGCCTCATCGTCACGCCGGAATGTGCGCGGTCTCCTATCTCTTTGCCGATTCGGAAACCGGTGTTCTTAACCGCGATTCAATCGGCACACGCAACCTAATCAGGCCCGGCGGGATGCACTGGATGACTGCCGGTTCAGGGATCGTTCATGAGGAAGTGCCGGCCGAGTCGGGAAAGACCGTTCACTCACTGCAGATTTTCGTCGACCTGTCGGACGAGAACAAGAGCCTCGATCCATTTGCGTTGATCGTCGAGCCTGAAGACGTTCCAGTCGTCCAGCGAGGGGGAGCGACCATCAGGATTCCCGTCGGCAATTTCGACGGAGTGCGTTCGCCGGTAACTCCGCCAACGCCGGTGACGATCCTCGACCTTTCGCTGGCGGCAGGGGCCGAGATCCGCATTCCGCTTTTGACTGCCGCAACGGGTCAGACGTTGTTCGTCTTGGTGATCAGCGGCGCAATCGCTTGTCTTGGTCGGCGCTTCGACGCCGACGGACCCGCGATTCCCGTAGTTCGTGGACCGCGGAAAGAGGAGGGCGTCACCGTCGCGGCGGCGGACGGACCCGCACAGGCAGTCGTATTCATCGGTGCACAGCTGCATTCATGAAGCATGAAAGCGCGAGTATCGCCTTTCCAGCCGTACTGAGGCCGTCAATCAGCAGGCCTTGGCGATTGTCTGATTACGCGTGTCGGTTGACTCGATCAAGTCCATCAATGCGCACGCGACGGCCAACTGTGCCGGTAAGAGGTGCCGCGCTTCGAGAATTCGCATGACACGACGCCGCCAGTAAGTAAGCGGCAGAACCGGTCTTGCGGCCGCGACTTCCAATGCGACGGCGCGGTGCAGATGCTCAAGATCCGCGTCGATCAGCAACAGTTCATAAGCGGCTGAGGGCGGCAGATGGTGTTGTTCCATGCCATCATATCGGCACTGGAGCGACTTTCCTAAGCCCTCGCCGATGAAATTCGATCTGATGCAGCGGAACCTTTGCGAGATCCTCGGGCTCCAGTAACTGCGTGATGAACAGCAAGGCCGGTTAAGTCGCCGTCGATCTTCTCACGGCGGGCGATCTGGTGTAGGTCGGTTGCATGGATAGTTCAATCAGCGAGCATGCGGACTGTACTCGCGCGGCGAGCGCCGCGCGACCCCTTTGACTCAATCAATGGGTGAGCGAGAGCCCTCACCGAAATAATTGTTTCGAAGCGCCTGCACTGCCCATCAACAGACCTAGCAAAAAGCTCGAGACCGCAACGATGCCCAGCACGGCCAGCGGATTTTCGCCGGTCTGATCTCGAACAATGTCCACCTGCGGCCCGCGAACTCTTGAGTGGTCCTGGCGACTTGCCCGATCCTACCTTTGATTTGACTCATCGGAGTACGGCGCAAGTCGGCAGGAGGGTCGGCTCGCGCGCAGGCTAGAACAGATTGCGAACCATGGTCGACTGCGTTGACCGGCGAAAACACGCTTTAATTGCATACCATATTTGACATAATTGTTTCTATCGATTTTTCGTAGTCTGTTTAAATCTACAGCACAGGCGGCGGCGACGGCACCGTGACGTGCACCAAGACAGTCGAGCCTCGCTGATTGGTCAGTTCGTGGCGGCACGTGACAGCTCAGCCGGCCTTGAAATATACTTACCCTGCCGCTAAATCTTCCTGCGACAAGATACTCAAGCCTCGCAGGGTGTGCAATTATTACCTATTGGTTTGCTGAGCCTCGCTCCTGACACAAGCTAATAGCCGCTCCTAACGAGCTGCGCTATGCTATTGAGTAGACTGCAAACTATCAGAGGACGAATATGAAGGTCGTGATGAGTTCAGATGTCAAAGCGCTCAAACGATCCGCCTCCGGCATGAAGGCGTTGCGTACGATCGCTGCCAGCAGCAAGACGAACCGCGACACAAGGGTTGAACTTCGTGACGCGAATGGAAAACGGCACTCCGTCGTGATGAAGGTCGTTAACAGCAAGGGATAAGCTTGAACATCGCTTTCCCAGCTGTCCTGCTGTTTGCCTTACTCTTCCCCGGCATTGTCTTCTATCACTTCTATCAAGATCGCGAGGTACGCGAGGCTGACTTCACGCCGTTTAGCCGCGCTCTGTTCATCGCGATTTTGGCCGCCTGCATTCTAAATGCAACGACGACGGCTATCGTGCATTTCGGCTGGGGATACAACATTCTCGTCGGAGATATCCTGCGCCTCTTGATTGGGGGCACCAGCCCCTCCGCACAAGTTTCGCTGAACGCGGCTACTTTGCGGTTGAACGAGCATCCGTTCGAGCCAATCGGGTTCCTCTTTATATCCATTTTCCTTGCCATCGCGAGCTCCCTCGGATGGAGATGGGGGGTGCGCGGACTCGGCCTCGATCGCTCGTCCTCTCCGTTTCAATCTCTCATACGTGCTAGCGCTCCCTGGTACTACCTCTTTCGGGGTATCGATGCACTCGAGCAGCCAGATGCAGTGCTCGTCGCAGCAATCGTCTCGTTGAAAGATGCGTCGTACCTGTACACCGGTATCCTGGAGGACTACTTCCTCACATCTAAGGGCGAGCTTGATCGCCTCGTTTTGAGCGGCGCCGCCCGACGCAAGCTCGAAAAAGACCACGAGGAAGGCAAGCAATGGGACGACCGGTTCTACGCGATCGATGGCGATTACCTCGTCATCCGTCAGAGCGAGTGGACAACACTGAACTTCAAGTACCTGATAGTTCAGGGAACGGTGCCCGACGTTGCCGAGGTAGAAGCCCTGTCGACCAACGACGGTTGTGACCCGACGTCGTTGGTTTGACAAAAATAGTATTATCGCATTTTATGTAGTTGTCCTAAACGAGTAGAAATGCGGTTGGCTACGGCTCCTTTGACCACAATACGCAAGCAAGTGATGCCCATCAATTTATATGGTAATACTACTTTCTCAGGGGCCGTCAGAAATCTGATATTGGGCTGGCTCATCGCGTCGCTTGACCAAATAGCCGCGGATCCAGCGTAAAGGGTTCTGCGCTTATGACCTTGATGCGCGCCATCTCAGGATGCATGGGATTCAGGAGCAGATTGAAATCACTTGGGCAGACGACGGACGGTACGCGCATCGCCAATTGTTCACCAGCCTCAAGCCATTGCCGGCCGAGCGCTCTAGTTGCCGGGGGGTCGCGCGTCAGATCTGCCCAGCCTTCGGGTAGAACAGGTATGAACGCGGCGTCATAGGTGGCGTCTGGTACTTCCAGCGTCACTAGAAAATACCCGCCAGCCGGCAACAACCCTGCCATGTGCACCAGCGCTTCAAGTAGTGCCGTTGACGCGTGGCAACAGGAGTAAAGGACACGCATTCCGCGCGGGTTCCATCGGCCGCCGGCGATCGCCGCACCGTTGCCGCTCAGATCATCGGCGCGGTAATAGCCACGCCGTTCTTTCGCGAGGCGGTAAAGCCTCATGCGGATACGCCGTGAATGACGCGCAGCAGAATCTCGCGCACGCGATCGTAGCCGGGTTGGGAGTCGAGGACCTCAAGCGGGCTGAGTCCCGCGAGCTCCGCATTCGATCGTTGCATCCATGCTGCAGCTAACGCCGGATCCTCAAACACCTCGACAGCGAGTTGACGCACGTACAGAACGCGCGCGACGCGGTCCGACTCGGCCGGCGACAAGCGCTCCTCGCGTGCCATTTTGCGCAGGATCGTTGAACTCGGCAGGTTGAGATTCGCGAGCAGCGTTTGCACCGGCACGTGCAACAAGTCCTTCGCAACGCGCTCAATGATCGCCGCTTCCATGCCTTCGCGGATCTGCCGACGCTGCTCGAGAGGGTCGAACCGGATGAGGAACGTTTCAATATCGTCGGTCTGGGCGACGGATTCACCAGCGACAACTAATGACTTCGTTGCATGCGGTGCTGCTGGACGTGTGGGCAGATGGCGCCCGGGCGGTGGATTCGAGCGCATGATTTACGGCCCCCAAATGAGAATATTGTGATTCCCATTGTAGAGGTATCCCAAACGAGAATCAAGCTTGTCCCGTTTGGGAAGCCGGTCATGCGGCCGCGGATCAGGTTCGCCATGCTAGGACCTGATGCGCTCTAAAAGAACCACGGCTTCACCGCCGGTCCATAGTTTTCTACCACGTGGTAGCCGCAGACGCAAACAAAAGGGGTCGGTTCGCCGCGGCGCTACGAATTCCAACCAGCCGTTAAAGGGTGAACGTGGCGCGAAGATTGAACGCTTGGTAATGTGCCGAGAAGTGTGCAGAAAGTTCGAAGGCAGGAAGATGCCGAAGGAAGGGGTGGCCGTGGTGTAAGTTGATGAATGTCCAGTTCTTCAACCTGCCCTCAGGAGGGCTTACGCCATGGCCACGACCAAGCGTATTACGAACCGGCCGCCAGTGGAAGCGCTGGTGGCCGGCGACCGGGACCTGATGAAGGCGCTCATGAAGGATGCGCTTCAGGAGGTGCTCGAAGCAGAGATGAAAGAGTTGCTGGGCGCATCGCCCAACGCAGCTCCGCGCGCGTCGACGTAATCAGCGGCACGAGCGCGGGCGGCGTGAACGGCGCGGCACTGTCGCTCGCCCTCGTATATGACAGCGACTTTCGCACGCTGCGCGACGTGTGGATGGATATGGGTACGTTCGGGGACTTGCTGCGCGACCCGCTTGACAAAAATCCAGGATCGTTGCTCCGCGGTGATGAGTATTTCCTTCCACAAATCAAGGAGGCGTTCAGCAAACTGGCGAAGGCCGATCAAGCCGCTGAAGTCAATGAACCGTGCCCCAACGCGCCGGAGCGGATGCCGATCGACCTGCGCCTTACTACGACACTCTTGCGCGGCCGCCCCGCCTGCACAGTCGACGATCTTGGTACGCCCGTTGGCGACATGGACCATCGCGCGCGCTTTCGCTTCCAGCACACGGATGGCGAGGATGGCGTGGATCATTTCAAAGATCGCGTGACGCTCGTGGAATGGCTCTCGCGCGCTGCGCGGTCGACCGCCTCGTTCCCCTTCGCCTTCGAACCGTCAAAAGTCCGGCCGAGCCACGCGAAGGACAATCTTGGCCAACTACTCGACGTCAACGATACCCCAATCGGCGATCAACCGAGGAACTTGCCGCGCTGCGTGGTTGATGGCGGCATTCTCGACAACAAGCCGTTTCGCGGCGCGCTGCGCTCCATCTTCGCAATGAAGACGCAACGCAGCGTGCGGCGCGTGATCGCGTATATCAATCCTGACCCGGGCAAGTCGGCACAGGAGGTCAAACCGGTGACCACGCCGATTACACCAAACATGTCGTACATCCCGAGCCCAACGGAGCCAGATCCGCAACTTGGAGCGGTGGTCGGGTCGAGCCTGTTCGGCATTCCGCAGTCGCAGGCGATCATCGATCAGTTAAACGAGGTGCAGGCGCATAACGCGCGGGTGCGCACCCGCCGCAACAAGGTGCTGGATATCGTCGGCCAATTTGTCGCGAAGGCGAACCATCCGACGTGCAAGACCGCGCCGGATCCCGAGACCACGGCCTGCGCGCTGTTCGAGTTGTATCGCAAGCGTCGCATTGCCTACACGTTCGACACATTTGTCAACGTTACATTGCCCGCCGCGGCGCTTAATGACCCGACGCTGAACGATGTCGTGAGCATCATGGGAAAGAACGTAGCGCAGATCATTCGACTAAAGTTCGAGAACGCGAAGGGGATCGAATGGATCCCAAAGAGCTGGCCGAGCGACGACGACTGGGACGGAGCCCCCGACAGAGGACCGTGCGCGCGCAACGGGAAATGGAACTGGGGCCAGCTTCCAGTTGATTTCGCCGCGAAGGTCTTGCTCAATCTACTGCGACTCACAACCGAGGAGGTGATGCGCTTCATCGAAGAAGCGCGAGCCACTCAGACCGGACTGGAAATGCCGGAGTTGGTTGAGCGGATTGCCGAGCGGTTCGGCCTGACGGTGCAACAGCGCTGTGCGCAGGCGGCCAGCGTGTTGAAGTTCTTGCTGTTCGTCGCAAGGCCGCGATTTTCTCGGCTAGCTTCGCAGTCCCAGGAGTGACGGTTCGTGTTACGACTGGACATGTACGTTCCGCGCAGGTTCGAAAGCATCGCAGGCAGATCATGCGAATTGCGTACGTTTAAACTTCAGAGGCTTGCCTACGCGCGCTGACTCGACGAAAGTGTCTTGGCATCTTGAGTCAAGCTTGGAAGCAGTCTGCTCTCCCAGCAGTACCAGCACACCAACCTGGGTATGATCGACCAGCTGCTTAGCGGGACGCTTGTGCACTCGTTCGAGTACTTCTCGCACCACACGACGCTCGGCTGCCTACCCGGAAGCGCGTTGTCGCAACACACGATATTAACTTGGCGCCAAAAGGCAAAGCATTGTCAGACCTAGAGCGCCCTAACCCGAAATCTACGCGGGAATCAAGACCACCCCTATACGAAGAACCACTGCAGTCAGATCAGCCCGGCCTGAAGCAGGACGTCGCTTTCGCAGCGTAAAATAGGACCGGTGCTTAAGTCGGTGCTTACTTTCATTTTTCCGTCTATCTTATAGTTCGGAAAGATCAGAGAATGAACGTGGAACTGCTTCTGAGCCTGCGGCACCCCGATGACGACGCCCGTGCCTTTGCGACACGAGCTTTGCTTACCCACGTCCGCCAGGAAGCTGGTCTCGACGCATCGCTCGTTCATGGCAAACAAGAGAATGATTCAAAGTGAAGCGCACCGGGTTTTCCGGAGACCTTTACTCCTGAGAGAATAGAGTCATGGAAAACCTCGAAAAAGCAAAACGGAAGACGGCGCCGAAATATTCGGCGGAAGTGCGTGAGCGCGCGGTTCGTATGGTGTTCGAGCATCGTGCGGAGTACGCGACGCAATGGGAAGCAATCCAGTCGATTGCCGCCAAGATGGGTTGCTCACGCGAAACGTTAAGAAACTGGGTTCGTCAGGCTGAGAGCGATCGTGGTCTGCGCGCGGGCCCCAAGACGCAGGAGCAGGACCGCATCCGCGAGCTTGAACGTGAAGTCCGGGAACTGCGTCAGGCCAATGAAATCCTGCGCAAGGCCTCGGCATATTTCGCACAGGCGGAGCTCGACCGCCGACCGAAGTGATGATTGCCTTCATTGACGATCACCGGTCGGCGTATGGGGTCGAGCCGATCTGCAGGGTGCTGCCGATCGCCCCGTCGACGTATTACCTTCATTCGTCTCGACGCGCTGATCCGCGTCGGCTGCCGCCGCGCGCGCAGCGCGATGCACTGCTGTGTCAGCATATCCGGCGTGTATGGGAGGAGAACTTTCGGGTATATGGTGCGCGCAAGGTTTGGCGGAAGCTATTGCGCGAAGGATTCAAGCTCGCACGGTGTACTGTCGAGCGACTGATGAAGCGGCTCGGGCTGCAAGGTGTGCGGCGCGGCAGATCGATTCGAACCACCGTCAGCGAGCGAAACACACCGTGCCCGCTTGATCACGTCCAGCGGCAGTTCAAAGCGTCACGGCCGAACGCGCTGTGGGTGTCAGATTTCACCTTCGTGGCCACCTGGCAAGGCTTCGCTTATGTTGCCTTCATCGTTGATGTGTTCGCGCGACGCATCGTAGGCTGGAGAGTG